>JANPFX010000266.1:0-1888 GCA_031423635.1 Acidimicrobiia bacterium
CAGCTGACGGATCGAACGGACGATGCGCACGACCTGATCGGCCAGGTTGTCGGAGAGATCGGGAACGCGGGTGAGCACGATCTCCTTCTCGCGCTCCATCGACGGATAGTCGATGTGGAGGAACAGGCACCGGCGCTTGAGGGCCTCGGAGAGTTCACGGGTGTTGTTCGAGGTGAGGATCACCAGCGGGATCTGCTTGGCGACGACGGTGCCGAGCTCGGGGATCGACACCTGGTAGTCGGAGAGGATCTCGAGGAGTAGGGCCTCGGTCTCGACCTCGACGCGGTCGACTTCGTCGATGAGCAGCACCACGGGCTCCTCGGCCCGGATCGCCTCGAGGAGCGGACGGGTCAGGAGGAACTCCTCGCCGAAGATGTCCTCTTCCACGTCGGTCCACGTGCCACCCTCTTCGGCGACGCGCTGGGCCTGGATACGCAGGAGCTGCTTCTTGTAGTTCCACTCGTAGAGGGCCTTGGACTCGTCGAGGCCTTCGTAGCACTGGAGACGGATCAGGCGGGCGCCCGTCATCTTCGCGACAGCCTTCGCCAACTCGGTCTTGCCGGTACCGGCCGGGCCTTCACACAGAATCGGCTTGCCGAGACGGTCGGCCAGGAACACGACACCAGCGATGCCATCGTCGGCCAGGTAGTTCTGGCCGCGCAGGCCTTCACGGACTTCGGCAACGGAGGTGAAACGGTCACTCACGAGGAGGTTCTGCCTTTCGGTAATGTGCCGCACGAGGTCGTGCGGCGATGAAGCAAAGGTGTGCAGAGCGAACGCGCGGTGGCCGGAGAGCAAACGTGCGGCACTGATGTTGTCCGTCCAACGACCCAACTGGCAAAACGACGCCTTCGTACGTGCCCGCCGTCACGCTCAGGACCGGACCTGTCCGGTGCTCTGCTTGCTGTTCTGCGACACGCCGGTGCACCCTCAGGACCGGACCTGTCCGGTGCCCCGAACGACATACTTCGTCGTCGTCAGCTCCCGCAGTCCCATCGGGCCACGGGCGTGGAGCTTCTGGGTGGAGATGCCGATCTCGGCGCCGAAGCCGAACATCTCGCCGTCGGTGAACCGACTCGACGCGTTGACCACCACGGCGGCGGCGTCGACCTCGTTCACGAACCGGTCGGCGTTGGCGAGGTCGCGGGTGACGATGACCTCGGTGTGGCCGGTTCCGTTCACGCCGATGTGGGCGATGGCGGCGTCGATCGACGGAACAACGGCGACCGAGAGCTTGAGATCGAGGAACTCCCGGGCGAAGTCGTCGGCCGTGGCCAACCCCATCCGGTCGGGACCGACGATCGACTGCGAGGCGACGTCGCCGACGAGCTCCACCTCGGGCATCGCTGCGTCGATCATCGGCAGGAATTTCGCCGCCACCGCCTCGTGCGCGAGGAGCGATTCGAGCGCGTTGCACACCGACGGACGCTGCGTCTTGCCGTTGAGCAGGATCGTCAGCGCCATGTCGAGATCGGCACTCTCGTCGACGTAGAGATGGCAGTTCCCATCTCCGTCGATCACGTAGGGCACGGTGGCATTGTCGAGGATGGAACGGATCAGCGACGGCCCACCGCGCGGGATGAGCACGTCGATCGACTCGCGCAGCTGCATGAACTGGGTGGCCGCTTCGTAGCTCGTGTCCTCGACGAGCACGAGGCCGTCCGCCGGAAGACCTGCCTTGACGAGTCCGTCGCGCAAGACCCGGGCGATGGCCGTGTTCGACGTGATCGCGCCGCTCGAACCCCGCAGGAACGCGGTGTTGCCGGATTTGCTGCGCAGGCCGAACGCGTCGCTGGTGACGGTCGGAGGGTGCGCGTAGATGGTGGCGACGACGCCTAGGGGCAGGCGCTGCTTGGAGATGCGGATCCCGTTCGGCCGGACCCAGCCC
>JANPFX010000267.1:0-28631 GCA_031423635.1 Acidimicrobiia bacterium
CGGCGATGGACGGCGAGCTCCTGGCGATGCCGTTTGGAAATCGGGTCGCGGTTGTGCGACCGGACTCTCGGGATCGTTACAAACGGGTGGGTGCGCCGGTGGACTTGGTCTTGCGTCGGACGGCGAACGCGACCCCCGGTCGTGTCGTCATGCCGGTCGCGAAGGCGAATCGAAGGACCGGACCAAGAGATTGGCTTCGTAGTCGATCGAGCGTCCGAGCGCTGATCGACCGCTTGCGGGGGAGCAACATTCAGGTCCCGAACATCAGGTCGTTTTGACGGTTCGCCTGCCCCTGGGGACCGTCCCCATCGCAATCTTCTTCTGGTGCGGGTGTGTCTGGACCTTTGTGCAAGTGGCCGATTCGGGTTTGCTACGTCTACTTAGTTTATTGGTTGAGGCGGTCGCCGTAGTGGATGGTCAGAGCGTTCAGGATCCGTTTTCAACCGTTGATCTGGCCGGTCAGGTTCTCCCGATTCTTCTGCCTGGCGATCGCCACGAGGTAAAGCACTTTCATCGCGGCTTGCTTGGTCGGGAAGTGGCCCCGGTGACGCACTGCCCGCAGATCCGACAGAACCTTCGCCACGACAACGAATAGTTCACCTGGACACTAAGCTGTTCATAGCCAAGCTCGAACCGCACCTTCAGAAAAAGTAAGCGTAGATACATTTCCATCGGGATTGACGGCAGCCCTTCTGTCGGGTCGAAGAATGACCGGACCGGCATGAAGAACCGTGTCATCCAGCAGCCGATCAATCTCGGCGAGTTCACCCGACAGAACGCGCATGCCTGCGGGGAGGACAACGCGAACAACGAACCCTAAGGCCCTACAGTCCTAAAACATCGATGGCCTCTCGCGGAACCCTTGTACCAGAAGGGATCCCAGAGGCCACCGCCACACACGTGCGCTTAGCTCTGTCCCACGGTTTGTCCCACGAACTGCCGCGAATCCCCCCGGATTCGGCGGACCCGACCGGACCCGAATCGGACGTTTCCCCAGCTCAGAGGCACTGAGCGACACCAGGAGGACTGGCCGAGATCGACTCATAATCCCTTGGTTGTGGGTTCGATCCCCACCCGCCCTACTTCGTTTCCACAGCTCAGAGGGGCTGTCGCAGATCTCGGCGCCGGGAGGTCAGCGTCGCCACGTCCAGGCTTTCGGGACTCGTCGCGGGAGTCGTTCCGTCACGCAGTCGAACGTCCGCGCTCGGATCAGCGAAGATGACGTCAATGAGCGCGCGCCGCAGTGTCACGACCCTCAGGGTTCTCGGTCTCGGTGCCGCCCTTGCGGTGAACCCGTTGATGACGCGACCGCAAGTCGCATCTGCGGTGACGAAGAAGAAGACGACGACCACCAAGTCGAAGCCGAAGCCCAAAGCGTCGACGGTGGCGTCCCGGCCGAACATCTTGTTCGTGCTGGCCGACGACCTGGGTGTCGACGCCAGCCCGTGCTATCCGACGTATGGCGTGGTGAAGCCCAAGATGCCGACCGTCGAGAAGCTGTGTCAGGACGGCGTCGTGTTCGAGAACATGACGGCCAGTCCGGTCTGCTCCCCGAGTCGGGCCGCGGCATTGACCGGCAAGTACGCGTTCCGGACGAACGTCGGCAACGTCGACGACGAGCTATCGGCCGATGAGACGACGATCCACGACGTGGTCGCCGCTGCGCCGACCCCGTACGCCAACGCGCTGATCGGGAAGTGGCACCTCGGCGGAAGCCGGCCGGATCCGACCCAACCGGAGCAACTCGGGATCCAGTACTTCGACGGCTTCCTCCGGGCGCAGGTGCAGGACTACAGCAACTGGCCGCGCGTCGTGCAGGGACAGTCGGCGAACTCGGAGACGTACACGACGACCGCATTCACCGACTCGGCGATCGCGTGGACCTCCAAGCAGACCAAGCCGTGGTTCCTGTGGCTCGCCTATAACGCGGCCCACACCCCGTTCCACAAACCTCCCGCGGGGTTGGCATCGGACGCATCGCTCAGCGGTACTCCCGAGGACATTGCGCTGAATCCGCAGAAGTACTACTTCGCTGCCCTCGAGGCGATGGACAAAGAGCTCGGACGACTCCTCAATACGATGCCCGCCTCGGTCCGGGAGAACACGGTGGTGATGTTCATGGGCGACAACGGCACGCCCGCCCGCGTGGTGCAGGCGCCGTTCGCTGCTGCGACCGCGAAGGGGACGGTGAACGAGGGCGGTGTCCACGTGCCGATGATCGTGGCCGGTGCCGGGGTGACCGCCCGGGGCACACGCAACTCGTCGCTGCTCAACGGCGTCGACGTGTTCGCTACGGTCGCCACCCTGGCCGGCGCCAAGCTGAGTGGGCCGGTTGATTCGGTCTCGTTCGCTCCTGCACTGACGACGCCGAACGCAAAGGGCGCCCGGACGTTCGCCTATTCCGAACTGTTCACCGGGACGCCGAGAACCGGCGGCGCGGCGGGCGCCGCACGACCCACGTTCGTTCCCGACACCGGGGCCACAAGCTCAGTGCCGAGACGACCCGGTGCCCGGCCGGCAGTGGGGGGCGCGGGCGCGGCGGGAGGCGCGGGTGTTGGCGTGTCCACTGCGGCGGCGAACGACTGGGCCATCCGAGACGAGCGCTACAAGCTCGTCCACGATGTCGTGACCGGTGACGAGCAGTTCTTCGATCTCGAGACCGATCCGTCCGAGTCGGTCCCGCTCGACCTCTCCGGACCGCTCGCGCCTGTCGCGGCAAGACTTCGGGGCATCGCTTCGTCGCTGCGCGGGAGCTGATCGCCGACCCTCCATGGACCGACAGTTCAGCCCGGGTCGCGTCAGGGGACCGGGCCCTTCGACGAACACGACCCTTCCAGGCTCCGTCTGCAGGTCGTTGATCCGGAGGTCTTTCGCGGTAGGTACTCAGGGAACGACGCAAGCGTCAGCCGAGCACGACGCGCACCCGATGTGTCCGGCCGTCATCGGCCAGAGGGATCGCGGTAGTTCCGGCGGGCAGGGCAGCTTCGTCCAGGTAGACGGAACGCACACCGCGGCTGACGCCGTGCGGGTTCTCGACGACGATCTCGTAGCGGGCCGAGTGGTAGCGGAAGTCGATTTCGAAACCGGGCCACGAACGCGGGATGCACGGCTCGATCGTGAGGGACGTGCCGCGGAGGCGAAACCCGAGGATCGCCTCGAGGCCCGCCTGGTACATCCACCCGGCCGAGCCCGTGTACCAGGTCCAGCCGCCGCGGCCGACGTGCGGCGGCTCGCTGTAGACATCGGCGGACATGACGTAGGGCTCCACTTTGTACCGCAGGACTCCGGCCCGGGTGCTGGTGTGGTTGATCGGGTTCAGCAGAGAGAACAGCTCACCCGCCCGGTCTCCGTCGCCGAGCGCGGCGAACGCGATCGCCGACCAGATGGCGCCGTGGGTGTACTGGCCGCCGTTCTCCCGGATTCCCGGCACGTAGCCCTTGATGTAGCCGGGATCGAGATCGGAATGATCGAACGGCGGGGCGAGGAGGGGTACGAGACCGTCGCCGCGGCGGATCAGGTGCTGATCGACCGCGGCCATGGCCTGTCGGGCGCGCGCCGGGTCGGCGGCCCCCGAGAGCACGCTCCACGACTGGGCGATCGAGTCGATCCGGCATTCGCTGTTCGACGCCGAACCGAGCGGTCGCCCGTCGTCGAAGAACGCCCGGCGATACCAGTCGCCATCCCACCCCTCGCGTTCGAGTGCTTGTTGGAGTACCGCCATGTGGGTGCGCCAGCCCTCGGCCTGTGCCTTCTCGCCACGACGCTCGGCGATCGGCGCGAATGACGACAACGTGGCGTAGAGGAACCAGCCCAGCCAAACGCTTTCACCGCGGCCCCCCTCGCCGACGCGGTTCATGCCGTCGTTCCAGTCGCCGGAGCCCATGAGCGGCAGTCCGTGCGAGCCGACGGCGAGGCTGCAGTCGATGGCCGCGGCGCAATGGTCGAAGAGCGTTGCCGAGAGGGCGGCTTGCTGCGGCTCGAAGTACGCGTCGCTCTGGTGCTCCATGAGATGGACGCCGTCGAGGTACGGGACCACCTCGTCGAGGACACTCCAGTCTTCGGTCACGCTCAGGTAGCGATCGACGACGTAGGGAAGCCACAGACGATCGTCGGAGATCCGGGTCCTGACGCCGCGACCGGTGGGGGGATGCCACCAGTGCTGAACGTCTCCTTCGACGAACTGGCGCGACGCCGCCCGGAGGATCTGCTCACGGGCGATCTCGCGTTTGGAGGTGAGCAACGCGATCACGTCCTGCAGCTGATCGCGGAATCCATACGCGCCGCCCGCCTGGTAAAAGGCCGACCTGGCCCAGATGCGGCACGCCAGCGTCTGATAGACGAGCCAGCCGTTCAGCATGATGTCCATGGATCGGTCGGGCGTGCTGACCTGAATGGCGCACTGGATATCGCTCCAGAAGTCCGTCACGTTCCGAAGGGTCTCGTCGTGCGGGGCGAGACGGGATCGGCGCACCAGCTCGATCGCTGCGTCGGCGTCGTCGGCTTGACCGAGCAGCACGACAACTTGGGTTTGGGCTCCGTTGGCGAGTTCGAAGCTCGTCTGGAGCACCGCGCACGGATCGTGTCCGGCGCCCACGGCGCCACTCAGCGTCCGCCCGCGGTTGAGTGCCGCCGGCCGATCCGGTGAGCCGTTGCGGCCGAGGAACTCGGTCCGATCGGTGGTCCATGCCGTCTGTCGGCCGGCCAGGTCGAAGAAGGCGACGCGTCCGCCGAAGTCAGCGTTCCATGGGTTTCTCGCGAGCAGTGCGTGCGTGTCGGGGTCCAGTGCGGTGATGATCCGGGGTGAGCTCGCCGCTCGCGACGTACCGAGGACCCAGTCGACGTACGCGGTCACCGACAGCCGACGTGTGCGTCCCGAAAGGTTCTCGATGGTGAGCACGGAGATCTTCACCGCATCGTGGAGCGGCACGAATTGGAGGAGGTCGAGCCGGATGCCGTCGTGGACGTGTTCGAATCGGCTGTACCCCGCACCATGTCGCGCCACGTAGGTCGATTCCTCGCATCGAACCGGCTGCGCGGTCGGACCCCAGAGCTCGCCGCTGTCGTCGTCGCGGACGTAGATGGCCTCGCTGGCCGGATCGCTGACGGGATCGTTGGACCACGCGGTGAGCTGGTTCTCGCGGCTGTTGCGCGACCAGGTGTATCCCGAACCGGACTCCGACACCTGGAACCCGAATGACTCGTTGGCGACGACGTTGAGCCAGGGGGCGGGCGTCGATTGCTGCGGCCCGAGGACGGTGACGTATTCGCGGCCATCATCGGCAAAGCCGCCGAGGCCGTTGTAGAACTCCAGATCGTGGCGGACGACCAACGGCTCGCCCGTTGCCCCCCTCCGCCGGGTGGGCGCGCTCGGTCGCGTCGGCCGCTCGGTGCGATCGGCGCGGGCTATCTGCTCGGCGAGGCTGCCGAGGCGGCTGAGCAGCACCGCTCGTGCGGCACTCTGGAACAGCGTGCGGTCCGTGGCCGAAAGGAGATCGCCGCGGACGATGAACACGGCACCGTGCCCGGGCTGTTTCTCCCGGGGGAGGATCGACCGGCTCGACCGGACGGCAGCCTCCAGGGAACCCTGGAGGTCCTGGGCGTAGGTGGCGCCGTGTTCGTTGAGGATCACCAGGTCGACGTCGATGAGCTTCCAACGCCAGTACTCGTGGGCGCGGAGGAGCTGGCGGACGATGTCGAGCTCCTCGGCCTCCTCGATAAGCACGAGGACGATCGGAAGGTCGCCGGAGATGCCGTGCGCCCACAGCGCCGGGGCACCCAGCGCGTTGCGCTCGAGCAGGGTGCTGGACGGTCGGAGCGACTTATCCGAGTAGAGGACGCGATTGGCGAGTCGTTGGAAGAGGTGGGCTTCGTCGGATTCGACGCCGAGGTGATGCAGCTGGACCTGGGCTTGGGTCCACGAGAGGATGGCCGCTCGCTCGAAGGTAGCCGGCTCGCGGTACCTGTCGGCCAGATCGAGGACTTCGTCACGCGATCCGGCGATGACGGTCGAGAACACGGCATGAGCGGTCGCTCCCGGCGCGAGGGTGATCCGGCACCGGATGCTGAAGATGGGGTCGAGCACCGAGCCAACCGTGTTGGAAAGGGGTTGCCCTTCCGTGACGGCGACCGGGGAGCGGACCGTTCGGCCCCGCCCGAGGAAGCGGGCCCGATCCGTTTCGTACTGGAGCGCGCCGGAAGCCTCGTGCTCCACCGCGGCGACGTGCGCCGCCCAGATGGGCACCTCATCACGGGAACGTGCGCGGCGGGTGGCCAGCAGGGCGCCGGCCTCGGGTACGAACTCGGTTTGGACGAAGAGGTTCTGAAATGCCGGGTGTGCGACGTCGTCGGCTTGGGAGGCGAGGACGATCTCGGCGTAGGACGTCACGTCGATCTGACGCTCGCGACTGCCATGGTTGGTGATGGTCAGATGGCGGATCTCGGCATCGTGTTCGGCGGAGACGACGATGCTCAGCTTCGTTGCGATGCTGCCGTCACGACGAGAGAACTCGGCCCGATCCTCCGAGTACACAACTTCGTACGCGTCCGGTTCTGCCGCGGTCGGCTGGTAACCGGCCGACCACACCTCGCCGCTGGCGGCGTCTCGGAGGTACAGGTAGCTGCCCCAGGCATCGCACGTGGGGTCTTCGCGCCAACGCGTCACGGCCATGGCACCGAGACGGCTGTACCCCGATCCGGCCGTGGTGACCATGACGGCGTAGCGTCCGTTCGAGAGGACGTGCGTTCGCGGGACCGGGTCGTGAGGCGAGGTGAAGCGGCGAACGATCAGGGGGACGACTTCGCGGACGTCGGCGGCGCTCTTGACCTCCTCAGCTCTCGGCCGACCGACGAGGACGTCGCGCGGCATCCGTTCCTGGAGCAGGAGTTCGGCCGCTTCGACCATCGGATCGGCATGGAAGCGCTGCACCATCGCGAACGCGTTGAGTACGTTGCCGATCGCCACCAAGGTCATGCCCTGGTGGTGGGCCATGTAGCTCTTGACCACGGCGACGGTGGCTCCCTCGGGGAGCCGCCGATCGGTGTAGTCGAGGGCTTCCCGGAAGCCGTAACGGCCGGCTGCCCCTTCGGCCCGGAGGCGGGCGAAGTTCCGAATGGCCGCCTTGGGCTGGATCATCGCGGCGAGGGCCGTCGCGTACGGAGCGACGACGACATCCTCGCTGAGTCCTCGCTTGAGGCCGAGGCCGGGGACACCGAAGCCCGAGTACTGGTAGTTCTGGGAGAGATCTCGGGCATTGAACCCCGACTCAGATACCCCCCAGGGTACGCCCCTATCGGAACCGTAGCGGATCTGACGTTGGACGACGAGGCGGTTGGTCTGATCCAGCAGGCTCTGTGACGGCGAGCGCATGACCAGCGCGGGCATCAGGTACTCGAAGATGGAGCCCGACCACGAGATGAGGGCCGATCCGCGTCCGACCGGCGTCGTGGCCCGTCCGAGACGGAACCAGTGATCCGGATCGATGTCCCCCTTGGCAATGGCCAGGAAGCTGGTCAGTCTGGCCTCCGATGCGAGGAGGTCGTAGTAGCTGGGGTCGAGTGAGCCTTCCTGCACCCTGAAGCCGATCGAGAACAGCTTGCGTGTCCGGTCGAACAGGAAGCTGAAGTCCATCTCCTGGAAGAGCTGCTGAGCCTTCTCCGCGATCGCTGCGAGCCGTCGGACGAGTTCGCCGGAGGCTGCCGGCTCGGCAGACAACTCGGCAAGGTCGGCGATCGTCGTCGCCGACGTCGCGTCCTCGGGTGCTCGCAGGAGAGTGAGATCTCGTTCGTGGCTCGACGCGGTCCGGCTGGCCGCGTCGGCCCAGAGCTGTAGCTCGGAGTCGTGATCGCCGTGATCGGTCGCGAGCGCTTTGGCGATGTCGGCTAGTTCGTTTGCTCCCTGCGTGAGCTCGGCGAGACGCGCCGCCCACGCGCCTTGCGTCGGCGGGAGAGGTGCGACGTCGGTCATCGGTCGCGCAAGGGCCTCGTCCAGCTGGTGCTTCGCGATCGTTCGGGTCCCGGTCCTCGCGAGGTCTTCGCCAGCAGCGCGCGCCAACGCAACGGCGTCACCGGTGCCACGGATCGCCGATTCGACCGGGAGGGGTTGGTCGATCATCTGGCGGCACGCGCCGGCGAGCGCCAGGAGATGGCCGGCAAGGTTGCCGCTGTCGACCGAGGACACGTAGTCCGGCTCCAATCGCCGAAGATCGCGGGTGTCGTACCAGTTGTAGAGGTGTCCACGGAATCGATCGAGTCGGCCGATGGTGGCCAAGGTCTCCTCGAGCTTCTCCACCATCTCGAGGGTGCCGATCCACCCGAAATCGCGGGCGGTCACCGTCGCCAGCAGGTACATCCCGATGTTCGTCGGAGACGTGCGGTGGGCAATCCGCGGTGCGGGGTCGTCCTGGAAGTTGTCCGGAGGAAGCACGTGGTCTTCAGGCCCGACGAACCTCTCGAAGAACAGCCAGGTCCGTCGGGCCGTGAGGCGCAGCGATTCCACGTCGGCGACGGTGAGCTGCTCGATCGGCTGTTCGGCCGGCGGGAGGCTGATGATGCGGGCGATGAGTGGCGCAACAAGCCACAAAGACACGAACGGGGCGGCGAGCCACACGTCGCGCGGCTTCGTCAACACGACGAGGACCGTGACCGTTCCCGCGAGCACCAAGCTCACGGCCATCCTCCGGAAGTAATCGATCCGCGTCCAGGGTCGGCCGGCTCGGGCATCTGCTGCCGTGGTCCACTCGAGCAGCTTGCGCCGGGTGATCACCAAACGGCTGAGCGTTCGCCCCGCTGCGTCGATCATCGTCCACGCCCGGTGAGCCAGGAAGGTGATCCCGAAGAACAGATGAGCCGCCGCCGCCACGGCGTCGCTGGCGGTCGCGCGGATATGGCTCCGTTTCGCGATGCCTGGCCGCCGCGTCGGCAGACCGGCGATGACGGGCAGGGCGGCGGGGATCGCCAGTGCCGCGAGGACGAAGGCGGTCCAGTTGACCGCCGAGACCGACGAGAGCGTCCACGCCGCGACAAGGGTGGCGAGCGTCAGTGGCTCTGACATCGTTCGGCGGAGGTTGTCGATCATCTTCCAGCGTGCGATGCGGGGGATGGCGCTGTGTTCGCGCCGACCGGTCGCGTCGCGGGCCACGCCGAGAATCCACGGAAGCAGCTGCCAGTCGCCCCTCGCCCATCGCTGCTGGCGACTGGTGGAGACCAGGTAGTCCGAGGGGAACTCTTCGAAGAACTCGATATCGGTCACGAGTCCGGCGCGGGCGAAGATGCCCTCGAACAGGTCGTGGCTGAGGAGCGCGTTCTCCGGGACACGGTCCTGCAGGGCCGCCGAGAACGCGGCCAGGTCGTAGATGCCTTTGCCGGTGTAGCTCCCTTCGTGGAAGAGGTCCTGGTACACATCGGATACGGCTGAGGCATAGGGGTCGATCCCGGCGGGGCCCGAGTAGATCCGCTGATGGATCGATCCGGCGCCTACCGCCGGGAGGGTTGCGGTGATGCGAGGTTGCAGGACCCCGTAGCCCTCGACGACGCGTCCCGACCAGGGGTCGAAGCTCGGCCGGTTGAGGGGATGGGCGAGCGTTCCCACGAGGCGTCCGACGGCGCCGACCGGCATTCGCGTGTCGGCGTCGAGCGTGACGACGTAGCGCACGTCGGCAGGCGGCGTCGACATCGGTTGTCCGGTCAGGATGCTGGTCGTTTTCGATCCGAGCAGCAGCTCGTTGAGTTCGTGCAGTTTGCCCCGCTTGCGTTCCCAGCCCATCCAGCATCGCTCGGCCTCGTTCCACCGTCGCGTCCGATGGAACACGAGGAACCTCGCCCCGCCACCGGGGGCTTCTCCGTAGCGTTCGTTGAGCTCGTCGATGCCGGAGGCTGCGCAGGCCAGGAGCTCGTCGTCGCCGGACGCGGTCTCGGTCGGTGCATCCCGCCAATCGGACAGCAGTGCGAAGCGAACGTCACCGGCCCGGTTCGCTAGGAAATGCACTTCAAGTCCACTGACCTGAGCCTTGCTATCCGCCTCGTTCGTCAAGAGCATGGGGACGACGACGAGCGTCCTCATCGACGCCGGCACACCGTCGTCGAGGTCCAAGCGGGGGAGCGGTCGCGGCTTCACCACCCGCGTCACCAGACGGTTGACCAACGCGATCGAAACCTCCGATGCCGGCATGATGGCAAGGACCGTGAGGACGATGGTGCCCGACGCCGTGGCGTTGCCGAGCCATGACAACAGCAGCGGCACGGCGAGGATGAGCGCGGAGAAGAAGATGATGGTCGACAGGTATCCGATCCCTGCCGCGTTGATGAAGCCACGGCGCAGGCGCTCAGGTACCCCGATGCGAACCCCGACCGCTCGTTCAAAGTCAGGGCGACCCTCGGCGATCAGGTAGTAGCCGGGGTCTCGGCGGCGCGCCGCTTGTGACGGCGTGACGTCGTCGACGGGAGGCGTGGCCGCGGCCAACTCCACCGCCTTGCGGGCGACCGCGATCTCCGACAGGCCTGAGCGGCGGGACATGTTCTCGATCGCATCCCGGTACTGATTGCGCGTCGCGAAGTCCATGTCGCCGAACGCACTCCGCGAACAGAGCACGTCGTCGACCATGCTGACGCTCTCGACGAAACCGGACCAGTCGAACCACGAGATGAGCCGCATGCTCGTTATCACGTTGCGGACCGTCACGTTCATCATCGCCTGACGCTGATGAACGACCCGAACCATCTCCTCGGGGGTCGTGCCCTGCGCGGACACGAGGTCGTTGAGCCAGCGCAGCGCGGGCGTCGTCGCCGGGTCCAGGTCGCGCAGCCGTTGGAACAGCTGGACGCGCGCCCCAGTCGGAAGGGAGGCCCGCGACAAGTGCCGTAGGGCGAGCGCCTCGCCGTCGTCGGTGAGCCCGAGAATGCCGTCGGCGAGTTCGTCGGCCAACTCCCGTGCCTCACGGCTGCGAACGATCTGTTCGGTCAGCCGGCGAAGGTTCTCGACGAGGAGAATGCGCAGGCTGATGGCGATCGCCCAGAGCTCGCCGATGGTCAGCGGATCGATGTCCTGGTAGGCCCGCACCATGCGGCGCAGGCTCTCCGGGTCGAAGCGGCTGTCGGTGTGCGCAATGTATGCCCAGGCCAATCCGAGCACACGCGGGTAACCGGCGAGGGGCCCGCGGGCGAGCTTCGGAAGTTCGCGGTAGTAGTCCGGTGGCAGGTCGTCTCGGATCTCACGTAATTGCTCGTCGACGATCGGAAAGTTGTCGACGAGCCACTCCGCGGCCGGCGTGACGGAGCGCTCTTCTCGGATGGCGCGGGCGAGCAGGCGGTACGACGCGACAAGGACGCGGCCGTTCTCGTCGATGCGAGGGTGCACGTCGCGTCCGCGTCGGTCGCTCGTCGTGACGAGTTGGGCGAGCGCGAGCGTTCGTGCGTGCTGTTCGAGACGCTCGACGCTGAACAGTTCGGCGATGATCGGATCGGCCGGCTCCTGGCGCGACCGACCGCGCCGGTGGGTGACACCAAGTGGATCGTTGGGATGGTCCGGTCTCATCCACTGCTCTCAGCCGTCGGGTGATGCCAACGTACCCCCGCCTCCCCGACGCGAAACAAGGAAGATCAGCTTCTACGACCAACGGCCCACCATGCTCGTGTCCTTCGACTGGCACACTGTCCATTGGGAGAGAGGTTGCCCCCATATATGGGGGCTAAACACCTCCGAACGCCGTTGGGAGGTGTTCTGCTGCAGCGGCGAGGTCAGGCGCGCACGCACGAGGGCCACGGACCTCGCGCCTGCTGTGCGCCGGATCGCCGGAGAGTAGCTGCTCGAGCGGGAATGCGCGCCTGGTGGTTCGCCGCCATGTCCGGGAGCGATCGTGCCGGTGAACTGCCGGGGTTTGGCAATGCGCAGCGCCGGGGTAGTCGACCAACATGGAAATCATCCGAGACAACGATGGCAACTTGATCGTCCCGATCATTCCCGGTCGACACGACGAAGAGTTGGGTCTGGTTGGCGAAGACTCGCCGACGACCCGTTTGTTGCACCCCGGCGCGGGCGGCTACATCGAAGCGCTGGCCGAGTGGGACCTCCAGCAGGTCGGTTCACATGCGGCGACGTCGACGGCGAGCGGTCGCGACGAGGCCATGGCAGTCGTGCACGCCGTCGCCGAGGACCCCGAACACGACGTTGCGAAGGCCGTCGAATCCCTCGACGACCCCGAGTCCAGCGCTGAGGCGCTGCGTCATGTGCTCGTAGGCGGAGCGCCGGCCGTCAAGGGCTTCGCGGCCGAGGTCGCCGACGCGGAGGGCGGCGAGACGATCGCCACCCACACCGTCACGAAGATCATCGGTGAAGTGCTCGCCGAGGTCGACGCACAGCGTTAGCAACGGGCGTTCGGGTCAGCAGCAGGCGTTCGGGTGGGCGCCGACGGCAACCGGGACGGCAGCATCCGGGGCGCAGCACTCGCCAGCGACGGGTGCCATGGTGGCGGCGTCGGCCAAGACGGTGTAGATCTCCCACGGGATCTCCGGGCCGCCGACCCACACCTTGTCCTGCACGGCGTAGCAACAGGTGGTGGACTCCTCGAGTTCGCCGTTCATCCGAGACGCTGCCTCGGCGACCTCGTCGGTCGATTCGACCTCGACGCCGATGTGGTTCAGGGTGCCGGGCTCGCCCTGGCCGGCGATGAGCACGAGCTTCAGCGGAGGTTCGGTGATGGCGAAGTTGGCGTATCCCTCGCGGACTTTGGCGGGGGTGGTGCGGAACAGCTTGCTGTAAAACTCGATCGAGGCGTCGAGATCACCGACGTTGAGCGCAACTTGGACACGGGACATGTGTTCCTCCTCAGGAATCGCCAACGATCGTATCGATGATCGTCGATACGATCAACTCTCGCGAATAGATCGACATCTGTCAATGTATTTCTTCGACGATCTTCGATACACTCGCCGACATGGCCTCGTCGACGAAGACCTCACGCAAGCCTCAGGCTGATCCGGTCGCCTGCTGTAGTCCGGTTCGGACATCGATGTTGGACGAAGGCGACGCCCAGCTGCTCGCCCAGTCCTTCGCCGCGTTGGCCGACCCGATCCGCCTGACCCTGCTCTCGATCGTTGCTTCGGCGAAGGGTGAGGTCTGCGCTTGTGATCTGGTGGAACCCTCGGGCCGCTCACAGCCGACCGTAAGCCATCATATGAAGATCCTCGTCGACGCTGGCCTCGTGTCACGTGAGAAGCGGGGCCTCTGGGTCTGGTACGCCGCGGTGCCCGAACGTCTTGACGCGCTCCGCAACGCGCTCCGCTGACGGAACGCTCGGCGCGGCTGGGCCTGACCGCAAGCACCAGCCGAGGTCACTTCCTCCGGCCGCGGTCCGGCCGTCAGACGTCGGACCTCCCCGGGGTAAGTCGCTTTCGCATGGCGATCCTCGGACGGAGGTCGATGCCGTCGGCGGTTTCGTTCGCTCGGATCACCGCCAGGCCGGGGGTGAGCTCGGAGTCCGGGATGGCCTCGTAGCCTAAGCGCGCGTAGTAAGGCCCGTTCCATGGCACGTCGACGAACGTTGTGAGGGTGATTGAGCCCAGCTGTTGCTCCCACCCCCAGTGCTCGACCTGTTCGATCAAGGAACGGCCGACGCCCAAACGCTGTGCGGCCCGGATCACGCTCACCTGACCCAGGTGGGCATGCCCGTCGACGATGGACGCAACGGCATAGCCGATGACCGCTCCGCTGCGCTCGGCGACCCATGCGGTCCCGTCCGCAAGGTGTGCCCGCAACGTCTCGGGGTCGTCCGCCTCTTCGTCAGCGATGGCATCGAGCCCTACCGTCCGGAACAGCTGGCCCGCGTCGAACTCGACCGCAATCATGCGCGAGATGTCGCCCTCCTCGGCCAGGCGAACTGCAACGTCGCTGGCCCGGCGACGTGGCTCCACATCTCCGGACATCCGCCGAGCGTAGGCCGACGCAACGTCGACAACTACCCAGGTGTGCTACCCATGTCCGATGGCTGAATCGCTCTACGTACCTGACGGCGACGTGATGATCCCGACCGAGTTGTCCCGCGGACCGTGGGTTGCCACGGCCCAGCACGGGGGGCCGCCGTCCGGTCTGCTCACCCGGGCCGTCGAGCAACACCGCTCCGGTGCGGACGATGATCCGTCGGCTTACCTCGTGAGCCGCATGACGGTCGAACTCCTCCGGCCGGTCCCACTCACGCCGCTGCGGGTCACCTCCTCCACGACTCGGCCCGGACGCAAGGTGCAGTTGATCACCGCCTCGCTGTGGGCCGGCAACGCCTTCGATGTCGAGGTCGCCCGCGCTGTCGGACTCCGGCTGCTCCGGGCGCCCATCTCCTTCCCGTTCGACGTCAATGCCCCCAACGCCGAAGCGGATGCTGCGGTCCGACCGATGCTCGGCCCTGACCAGGGTCATCCGCCGATCCGGCAGTTCGATGGAGCGACCCTTCCGGCCTTCCATGCGAACGCGGTGGACATGCGGTTCATCCGCGGTGATCTCGGAGCGGGGCCCGGGGCGATGTGGATTCGGCTTCGCGTCCCCATCGTGGCCGGGGAGGAGCCGTCGCCGGCGCAGCGAGCAGTCACACTGTCGGACTTCAGCAACGCCATCGGGAGCTTTCTGCCGATGACGACCCACACCTACCTGAACGCCGACCTCACGGTGAACTTCCATCGCATGCCTGACGGCGAATGGCTCTGTGTCGACAGCGTCATGCGGATCGACGAGACCGGCATCGGGCTGGCGGCAGCGCAACTGTCGGATCACCTCGGGCCCGTCGGGCGGGCCACTCAGAGCCTTCTCATCGCCGAACGACCAGGCTGACGCGCATGGGTAAGCGCGGCCGGGCGTCGAGACGGCGGTCCGCTCGCGCTGTGACATCCGCGGCGATCGTCCTCGCGCTGGCCGGTACCGCCGTCGCTGATGCTGCACCCGCTCCGTGCCCGACGAGCCGGTATCGTTCGGCCCGCACGCTGATCATCGCC
This sequence comes from Acidimicrobiia bacterium, assembly GCA_031423635.1. GTDB lineage: Bacteria > Actinomycetota > Acidimicrobiia > Acidimicrobiales > JANYDT01 > JANLQX01. Next base: position 14,971 of record JANPFX010000267.1, read on the forward strand.
CATGCGAGCGGTGACTGGTTCGGCCCGCCGAACACCGTCGAGATGCTTGGTGCGGCCAAGGCTGCGGGAGCAGATGTCCTCGACATCGACGTGCGGGTGACCAAAGACGGTCAGCTCGTCGCCTCGCACGACGACGTCGTCAAGGCCGGACCAACGCAACGGTCGATCAGTCGTTCCACGCTTGCCGAGTTGCGCACGCTCGATCTCGGCGATGGATGGGCGGGGCCGCGGAAGAACTTCCCGCTGCGAGGCAAAGCAGTACGCGTACCTACGGTTCCTGAAGTGCTAGCGGCGTTCCCGAAGAGCCTGATCTCGATGGAGTTCAAGGTCGCCGGTGGCGAGCGTTCACTGTGCTCGCTCCTGCGATCGACGAGACGAACGGGTGATGTCTACGTCTCCTCAGCGGGTGACGCAGCGATCGAAACCTTCGCTCCGCTCTGCCCGGAGGTGACGACCACGGTGACCGATGCGATGGTGCCGAAGATGCGCGCCGCGCGTCAGTCGGGTACGGCGTGGTGCTCACCCGCACCGATCGGTCAGCCGCCGCTGTCGAGGGGATCGACCTTCCGGCTGACGAAGGAATCGGTCGAGTGGAATCACGCGCACGGTCTCGCCGTGTTCACCTGGACGGCCGATACGGAGACGTCGTTGCGCTTCGTGGCGACGCTGGGAGTCGACGGCGTCTACACCGCTCGCGCCGACCTGGCGAAGCGGATACTCAACCGCACGTAGCGGGGCGATGTGTCGTGCGCGCCGGGCCCGAGCCAACTCCTGAAGCCCTCATCCCAGATCGGCCGGACCGGCATCCCACATGGACGCGTAGTTGTCGGCCAGCGGCCGAAATTGACCCATCCGGGAATGGGTTGGGTCCGATTTGGGTCCGATGCGGATGCGTTGCCGGGAGGCTCTACCTCGGTCCGCGGAGCAGCCGACCCGGGAGGGCGCCGGTCGGCGTGTCGTGCTCGACCGTCACCGTCCCGCCGCACATGACCATGTCGTAGCCGTGGGCGCGCTGGGCGAGCCGGCGGGCCCCACCGGGGAAGTCGTAGACCATCTTCGCCGGCTCGGCATGGAGCGCGTCGAAGTCGATGAGGGCCAGGTCGGCCCGGAGGCCGGGCGCCACCAGGCCGCGGTCGGACAACCCGTAGAGCAGTGCGGTCTGGCGGGTTTGGCGGTGGATGACTGACTCCAGCTCGAGCTTCGGACCACGTGATCGATCGCGCGTCCAGTGGGTGAGCATGAAGGTCGGCATGCCACCGTCACAGATGGCTCCGCAGTGCGCTCCAGCGTCGCCGAGACCCATGCGGGTGGCGGGATGGCGATGCAGTGCTTCGAGCATCGACAGATCGCCGTTCGCATAGTTGAACACCGGCCAATAGACGAACCCCTGGTGATCATCTGCGCACATATGGTCGAGCAGAAGCGCTCGGGGGTCAGCTCCGAGACGTGCGGCGACTGCCCCGATCGACGACACGGCCGGGTCCGGCTCGTACTCGATGACACCGTGAACGGCGAGGAACCATCCGGTCAGGTCGACGTTGACCGAAGCGATCGCTTCGTCCCGTCGGGTGAGCAGCGCAGCCTTCTGCTCGGCTACCGGCAGGTTCTTGACCGACTCCCAGATCGGATTGCCCATGAAGGGATGGAAGCTGCCTTCGAGGCTCATGATGACGCCGATCGCCCGTCCGGCAGCCTGCGCGTAGATCGGGAGGCCGCGTCGATGGAAGTCGGTCAGCGAGTCGAGGACGCCCCGCCACACGTCGGGATGGCTCTTCACCTGGTTGAGGTTGAAGCAGACCGGACGGCCTGTGCGCGTGGCCATCGTCTCCATCCACGTCAACTCGTTCGGCACCTCGGGGTGCCAGAACGCTCCCTGGAACACGCCGTGGCCGGCTGCGCCGAGGGCGTCACCGCATGCCAGGAGCTCGTCGACGCTGCACGTCGTTCCAGGCACAAGCTCGCCCGACTTGGAACGGTGGATCGGGGTGCGGGACGTCGAGAACCCGAGCGCTCCGGCCCGCAGGCCCTCGAGGACGAGTCGGTTGAGCTCGGCGAGGTCGTCGGCGGTGGCCTCCTCGTTGTGCGCACCCCGGTCACCCATGACGTAGGCGCGCAGAGGACCGTGCGCCACCTGCGTCCCGACGTCCATGACGAAGTGTTGACGGTCGAGAGCTTCGAGGTATTCGGGGAAGGTCTCCCATTCCCACGTGATGCCCTCGGCCATGGCCGAGCCGGGGATGTCTTCCACGCCCTCCATCAGCTCGATCAGCCAGTCGTGACAGTCGGGACGAGCAGGAGCGAACCCCACGCCGCAGTTGCCCATCACGACGGTGGTGCAGCCATGCCAGGACGACGGCGTGAGCATCGGATCCCAGCTGGCTTGCGCGTCGTAGTGGGTGTGGATGTCGACGAAGCCAGGGGTGAGGAGTCGGCCGCCAGCGTCGACCTCCCGATGACCGGCGCCGATCTCCCCGCCGGTCTCGCTGACCGCAGCGATCAGCCCGTCGTGCACTGCCACGTCTGCGGTCCGCCGGGGCGTCCCGGATCCGTCGACGAGCGATGCGTTGCGGATCACGATGTCGTGCATCGGGCCATGATGTCAGGGGGAAGACCGGTCTGCCGGATCCAGTCGTCGAGAAATCTGGCGACGGCTGTCACAAAGCGGCGTCTCGGGCCGTCGGTCTCTGCATGAACGAAAACGAAACCTCCGCACTCACCCAGCACGACGTCGTCGTGGTCGGTGCCGGGCTCGCCGGGCTCGCCGTGGCCCAGCTCTGCCGGCGTCAGGGTCGCTCGGTCCTTGTGCTCGATCCGCACCCCGGCGGAAGGGCGAGGTCGGATACCAAAGACGGCTTCATCTTCAATCGCGGCCCACACGCCGTCTACCTCGGCGGCGCCACCGAACGGGTCCTGACCAACCTCGGCATCGCTCTGCCCGGCGGTCCACCGCAGATCGCCGGCGGCGCGATCCTCGCGTGCGGGAAGACGGACCGCCTGCCGTTCTCGGCTTCCTCACTGGTGGCCTGCGGCTACCTCGGCGTCCGCGACAAGGCATCATTCGGTTCGTTCTTCGCGAAGCTCCCGAAGCTCCGTGCCGCCGAGTGGTCCGGTGTCCCGACCACCGAACTGGTCGGCGATCTCCGCGAACGGGCGCGCCTGGTTGCACTGATGGCTATTCGTACGTCCACATACTGTGCCGCCCCTGATCGTCTGAGCGCCGACGTGACGGTGACGGCCCTTCAGGCGCCGGGCGTCCGCTACGTCGACGGCGGTTGGCAACGATTCGTCGATGAGCTGTCGGCCGGGTTGGAAATCGCGTCTGCTTCGGTCACTACGGCGGGCGAAGGGGAGGTCCACAGCTCGGCCGGAGTCCACCGTGCGAACAAGGGTGTGGTGGTTGCGGCCGGTACTCCGTCGGCTGCCGCCTCGCTGCTCGGTGTCGACCCGTTTCCCGTCGACGGACCGATCGAGGTCGCGTCGCTCGATCTCGGTCTCCGCTCCCCAGCGTCCCACCCGTTGCTCATGTCGATCGATGAGCCGCTCTATTTCTCGATGCATTCACCCGCTGCCGCGCTCGCGCCTGATGGAAGCTTCGTGGCCCACGCCGCGACCTACATCACGCCGTCGTCGGCGCGGGAACCTGCCATCCAGCGTGAGCAGCTCCAAGCCCATGCCCAGCGAGGCGGTGTACGCGCGGATTCCGTTGTGACGAGCCGCTATCTGCACCGCATGACCGTCGTCGGCGCACTCCCGTCAGCGGAGAACGGAGGTCTCGTAGGCCGTCCGTCGATCCACGCGCCAGGATTCTCCGATGTGTTCATCGCCGGCGATTGGATCGGACCCGAAGGCCAGTTGGCCGACGCGTCGTTCGCCAGTGCCGAAGCAGTTGCTGCCTGCCTCTGCCACGACTGAACGGATGCGCCGGTGACCGACCCGAGTTCCAACGCCGCCGACGACGCCATGTCGGTCTTCGAGGCCGAACGATCGCGTCTGTGGGGACTCGCCTATCGGATCTGTGGGACGCGCTCGGACGCCGACGACGTGGTGCAGGACACCTGGCTCCGATGGAATGGCGCCGATCGCCCGACCATCGACCGTCCGCCCGCCTGGCTGACGACGGTCACGAGTCGACTGTCGATCGATCGCTTGCGCTCACGCCGCCGCGACGCCCAGAGCTACGTCGGCCCGTGGCTCCCGGAGATGATCTCCACCGGCATGGACGATCCCGCTGACCTCGTCTCGTCGCTGACGCTCGGGTTCCTGACGATGCTCGAACGGCTCGACCCGGTCGAGCGGGTCGTGTTCCTGCTCGCCGACGTCTTCGGGGAGCCCTTCCACGACATCGCGGTGACCGTCGATCGGACGGAGGCAGCGTGCCGCCAGATCGCCAGCCGCGGACGGCGCAAGCTCCGCGATCCGAATCGTCGCCGAGACGTCGATCCTGTTGACCAGTGGCGGCTTGCCGAAGCGTTCTCCCGTGCCACGTTCTCCGGCGACCTCAAGGCGATCGAAGCGCTGCTCGCGCCCGAATCCGTGCTGCTGAGCGATGGCGGGGCCAACACCCGCGCCGCCCGCCGCCCGGTGGTCGGACCGCACCGGATCGCCCGCTTCCTGGGCACACTGGCGCGTCGCCATCCGGACGTGCGTGGAGAACCGGCGGTGCTCAACGGCGAGCCCGGAGCGCTGCTCTGGAACGGGACGCGACTGGAGTATGCGGCGGTCTTCCACATGTCGGCAAACGTCGACGGAGAGGCTCTCGTCGAGCAGATCTTCCTGCTCCGCAACCCGGACAAGCTGGTAGGCCTCGTTCGCGAACGAAGCCCTTCGGGAACGAAGGTTGACGCGACGGATCCTCGACCGAGCCGTGATTGACCAGAGGCGGTGCCGGGTATGTCCCCCAGCTGTGGACGACATGGAGAGGACGAGACGATGGTGTTGAACAAGAAGGAACAGGCGCGTCTCCCGGGAACGTTGAAACGTTCACCGGAGAAGGCCCAGGACACCTACATGCACACGCTGGAGTCGGCCGAGGAGGTGCACGGCGACGGCGAGGCGGCGCATCGGATTGCCTTCGCCTCGCTGAAGCACTCCTTCGAGAAGGTGGGCGACCACTGGGAGGCGAAGGACGAGCCGGGTCCGAGCGACGAGCAGGACGCCAAGGTCGGCGTGGACGCCCGCACGAGCACGACGCCGACCGCTGGCGGAGTCAATGCCAACGCCACGAAAGCTCACCTGCTTGACGTCGCTCAGCGTCTCGGCGTCTCCGGCCGTTCACGGATGACGAAGGTCGAGTTGGTTGTTGCCATCGACCGGGCGAATCGCGCGGCGACGGCCAAGGCGTCGAGGTCCTGACCGGTCTGCACGCGACGGGCCGCGGGCTCCGGCAGTTTCGACCCGTTCACGTTTCGCACCCGTTCACGTTTCGCCGCCGATACACGGGGTACGCGGTGGGTTCACGAGCCGGGAGAACCAGATGATTGCATGGCAGAGTTCCGTCGACGGCGCCACCGCTGAGGCGAGGGGCAAGCACAATTTCGTACTGCTGGACTTCTTCTCACCGACTTGAGGCGGTTGCGCCGAACTGGATGCCGTGACGTATCCAGACGAATCCGTGTCCGCCGCTATCGCCAGCTTGTTCGTCCCGGTGCAGATCAACACCCAGGACGGCTCATCGAACACCGCCGAAACCGTTCAGCGGTTTCGGCAGGTCTGGACTCCTGACCTCCGCATCATCGACGGTGCCGGTGTCGAGCTCTACCGCTGGAATGGCTACCTTCCGCCGGCGGAGTTCCTGCCCCAACTCCTGGCCGGACGAGCACAAGCGCTTCTTCGCTCCGACCGTGGCGAACAGGCGGCCGATGCCTATGCCGACGTCCTTCGCCGGTTTCCGACGAGCTTCGTCGCCCCCGAGGTCGCCTACTTCACCGCGGTGTCCCGGTACCGGGTCTCCCACCAGGCTCCTGACCTCCTCGAGAACTGGGGTCATTTGCAGAGCCGGTATCCGATGTCGCAGTGGCGTACCAAACAGTCCTTCGTCGAGACGAAGTCGTAGTCGCCTCACATTTGCACCTCTCGCCTTCGATGCAGTCTTGGCAGTCCGTTACTGTGCGAGCATCTCGCGTCCCATGGCAGAGGAGCACACGATGGCGAATGCATTGGCAACGATCAACGTTGGGGTGGTCGGAACAGGATTCATGGGGGTTGCCCACACTGAGGCGCTTCGCCGTCTCGGTGTGAACGTCGTCGGCATCGTGGGTTCCACGCCCGAGCGGGCGCGTCAGAAGGCGGAGCAGGCCAACCTCCCTCGCGTGTTCGATTCGCTCGACGCGATGTTGGCCGAGCGGCAGATCCACGCGATCCACATCACCTCCCCCAACCACGCGCACTACGCGCAGACCAACGCTGTCCTTGCGGCCGGAAAGCACGTGATCTGCGAGAAGCCGCTTGCACTCGACTCCACGGAAACGGCTGACCTCGCTGCCCGGGCGGCGGCGAGCGGCCTCGTTCATGCGGTCTGCTTCAATCAGCGCTTCTATCCGATCGTCCAGCAAGCCCATGCGATGGTCGCCGCGGGGGAGATCGGCGATGTCCGTCTCGTCACCGGTGGGTACCTGCAGGACTGGTTGCTGCTCGACACCGACTGGAACTGGCGACTCGTCGCCGACAAGGCCGGGGGTTTGCGCGCCGTCGCCGACATCGGGTCGCACTGGTTCGACAACGTCGAGTTCATCACCGGCCTGCAGATCGAGGAAGTGTTCGCCGACCTGCACACGTTCCTCGATGTCCGCCGCCGCACCCTCGGCGAGGTCGAATCGTTCGCCGCCCATGGCGTCGGCGACGTGGAGCGCGTTGCCGAGCATGTCGCCAGTGACGACGCTGCCGGCATGCTGTTCCGCTTCGCCGGCGGCGCTCGCGGCACGGCCACGGTGTCGCAGATCTCCGCGGGACGGAAGAACGCGATGTCGTGGGAGGTCGACGGCTCGGCGTCGGCACTGTCGTGGTGCACCGAGTCCCCCGACGATCTGTGGATCGGTCATCGGGCGGCCGCCCGAACGAGATCCTCAAACGTGATCCCGGGCTGCTCCACCCCTCCGCGGCGCGCACGGTCGCGTATCCCGGCGGGCACGTGGAGGGTTACCCCGACACCTTCCGTGCCCTGTTTGCCGCGGTCTACGCCGACATCGTCGCAGGCCGCCCGTCACCTCAGCCGGCGTACCCCACGTTCGCCGACGGCCACGAGGCAACGCTGGTGTGCGAGGCCGTCGCCGCCAGCGCAGCGTCGGGCACGTGGGCGAAAGTCCGCCGCTGAATCGTCAGGAGGGAGCCAAGGTTGTGCACTCAGTCGCCTTGCTTCCGGGGCGACTGAGTGCGCAATCACTCCCGGCAGCCGAACTCGCGCAGGCGTAGGGTCGCTCAGGCACCACATGCGCGTGATGCCGATGTCCGATGGAGGGCTTCATGGAAACACCTGAGGGCGCCCGATCCTTCCTCACGTCGGGCACCGCCTACGACGGATTCATGGGTCGCTACTCGCGCCCGCTGGCCGACGTGTTCGCCGACGCAGTCGGCGTTTCGCGTGGGCAGACGGCACTCGACGTCGGGTGCGGGCCCGGCGCGCTGACCGCTGTCCTCGTCGAACGGCTCGGGACCGACGCGGTCTTCGCGTGCGATCCGTCCGCGCCGTTCGTAGCGGAGTGCGCGGCCCGCCACCCCGGCGTCGACGTTCGGCTCGGGCGTGCCGAGGCCCTGCCGTTCGACGACGGCCGTTTCGATGTCGCCCTCGCCCAGTTGGTGCTGCATTTCGTCACCGACCCGGAGCATGCAGCGGTCGAACTGCGCCGCGTCGTCCGTTCCGGCGGCGTCGTCGCGGCGTGCGTGTGGGACTTCGCCGAGGGGATGGAGATGCTGCGGCACTTCTGGGATGCCGCCCTCACCGTGGATCCGAACGCGCCGGACGAAGGCCGGACCCTGCGCTTCGGGCGACAGGGCGAGATCGTCGAGCTCTTCCTGGGCGCCGGGCTCGACGATGTTGCGGAGACGACGCTGCACGTGAGCACGCAGTACGACTCGTTCGACCAGTTCTGGGGCGGCTTCCTCGCCGGGGTCGGCCCGGCCGGTGCATTCTGCGTTGCCCTGTCCGACGAGTCGCGCGCGGCCCTTCGTCAGGAGTTGTTCCGACGTGTCGGGTCGCCCGAGGGATCGTTCACCCTGAGGGCGATGGCGCGCTGCGCCCACGGTCGCGTGCCGGCCTGACCCGGCCGACGATGTGTGACGAATTGGCGACGAGTTGCCGAGGTGGCGACGTCGCCAAGTCGACAACGTGGCGCCAACCAGCCACACAACTCGCGAGCCCGACGACGGGGTCAGCGGATGTGGAGCAGGACGTCGCCGATCTCGCGGATGCTGTGCTCGGCGAGCATGGCGGTGTGGCCGGCGTCGCCGATCACCGGATGGTCGAGGAGCCTCGGGTCGCACTGCTCCATGCCGTGGTCGCTGAGCACGACGATCGCCGTGTGCTCCAGTGCGCCGGCCGCGGTGATGGCGTCGATGAGGCGGCCGAGGCGGCGGTCGCTGTCTTGCTGGGCGGCGCGGGCGAGGGGCTCGTGCGGGCCCGACTCGTGTCCGGCGCCATCGGTGAGGCTGAAGTTGACGAGCTGGAGCGTGGGCAGCGGATGCCCGGTGTGCGCCGGACCGCGCCACTGCTCGATCGCCGAACCGAGGCTCGACTCGTCGATGCGGCTCTCGAACCGGTAGTTCGCGCTCGCCTCGATGGCCCATGCCGTGGCGTTCGCCGCGACCATGTCCGGCGTCGCGTAGAACGGCCGCCGTTTCGCCCGGAACTCGGCGAAGGTCGACCATGTCGCGCCGCGGTCGGCGTACTCGTACGACGCCGAGGTGAACGCGTCGCGTCGCCAACGCGTCACGGCCTCGTGCACCGTTTCCACCTCGGAGGAGAGCCAGTCCTGCACGTGGACCATCGACGCGAAGTCGAGAAGGTTGGTGTGCGATCCGTCGGAGTTGAGGAACTCGTTGTGGATGATGCCGTGGCGTCCCGGGTGGACCCCCGTGAATGCGGTCGTGTGGTTCGGAAGGGTGACGGTCGGGAAGGAGGAGATGATGCCGTGACGGAGGCCGGTACCGCGAGCGAGGAGCGAGGCGACATTGGGCATCTCGCCGGCAGCGACGGCATCGGCGAGGAGGTTGGTGTTCGTGCCGTCGAACACGACGGCGACCACGTGGCGGGCCGGACCCGTCGCCGGGTCGAGGACGGCCCGGATCTCGTCGCCGTCCTGGGCCCGCAGGCGGGCGTCGGAGCGCACCGAGCCGGTTGAACTGGTGCCTTCGCCGACAGACGTGCCCAGCATGGCGAGGAGCGTCGGCGCGACGTCGATGAGGCGGCCGTGGTCATCGACCCAACCGCTCGATGCAACGCCGGGACCGGCGGCGAGGAACAGGCCGCGGCACTGCACCGAGGTGAGGGCCCCGTGGTTGCCGACATTCCCATGGAAGGGAAACGGTGAGGCGGGAACGCTCAGCGCCGCCGGTGTCTTGGGATCATCGAACAGCTGGCTCAGCGATTCGTATGCATACGGACGACCGTGTTCGCAATGGTCGATCCGACGAGACGTCGCGGCCCGTTCGTGTTCGAGCTCGACGAACCGGGTCGTGTCGTGCGCGTCGAGCAGGTCGACCCCGGTCAGTGCGTCGATCTCGTAGCGCCAGCGAACCCCGTCGGGCACGCGCCGCCACGTGACCGAACCATGCGACGAGGTGAACGAGTAGCGGTTCGGACCGCTGTGCTCGGCGACTCCCTCCACCCGACTTTCGCGCCCGGGATCGACGAGCGCGTCGCGCTGGCGCTGGGTGAGTGAACCGGGGCGGACGGTGCCGGACATCGCGCCCACCCTATGCGGCGCTCAGCCGATGCGGGTGACGACCGCCGTCGGCCGGTGTTCACTGGGTCCGCTGGTGTTCGCTGGGTCGGCTGGTGTTCACTGGGTCGGCTGGTGTTCACTGGGTCCGCTCAGCGCCACCTGTGCACATACTCCGACCCGATGCACCCACCCGACCCAGAACGCACTTCGGATCCGACTTCACCGACCGAACAAATCGACGGGACCATCGGGCATTCCCTGAAACGGGGCGACCGGAAGGTCTGCCTCGGCCAACTCGGCGGCGAGGGTGCGAAGGGTCTGGGGCGCGTGGCCTTCGTAATGATTGTTGGCGACCACATAGACGCTCCGGACGCCGCGGGCGATCATGTCGGCGATCTGGCCGACCCACCAGGCCCGGGGCTCGGTCTGTGGACGGATCACGCGGCCCTTTCCGATGCCGTCATGCTGACCGATGAGACGGATGTATGCAGCCTCGTCAGACGTGTCGAACGACGCACGGGAAAGGTCGTAGTCGTGGAGGTCATGACCCACGAGGGTGACCTGGTGTGCCCGGCAGAACTGCTGGAGTCCCTCCGTTCTCCACGAGGCGTTCCGTAACTCGACCGCCAGCGGTATGCGCGCAGACCATTGTTCGATGAAGCGTCGTAACGCCCACGCGTTGTCGGTCGTGCGGGCGAAACTCGGGGGCATCTGCACGACGATGCGCGCGACCCGCTCGCCGAGGTGCTCGTGCAGCGAGTCGCAGAAGTGGCCGAAAGGAACGTCCGGCACCCGAAGACCCGTCTCCTGGGTCAGCTGCTTCGGCGCCTTCGGGGCGACCCGGAACGTGGGCGGCATCACCCTCGCCCACTTCTGCAACGTGGTCACCGCGGGCGCGGCATAGAACGTCGAGTCGATCTCGACGAACCCGAATGCCTCGACGTACCGGGCCAGAGCATCGGAAGAGCCGGTGCCCGGCGGGTAGAACGGGCCGACCCAGTCGGGGAGATACGACCATCCGGCCGTTCCGAGCCAGATCATGGCCGGTCGGGGAGTGCGTCGTCTGGGGGCATCGACCGGCGAGACTACCGAGTGATGTCTTCCACCTGGACCAGCGACGCGCTCCTCGAGTTCTTCGTCGAGATCGCGGAATCGATACGGCTCGCGCTCGACGGGATCGACGATTGGCACACCCCGGGGGAGCGCTCGGGCCAGTACGGCCTCGACCTCACCGCCGACGACGTCGCCCTACGCCTCCTCGATGAGGCCGGGCTCGGGGTCCTGTCGGAGGAGAGCGGACTCCGTCGAGCTGATTCGAGTGTTGTGGTCGTCATCGATCCGGTCGACGGGTCGACGAATGCGTCGCGGGGCATCCCGTGGTTCGCTACCTCGCTGTGCGCCGTCGACGCCGACGGCCCGTCGGTCGCCCTCGTCGAGAACCAGGCCAACGGCACCCGCTATACCGCCGTCCGCGGGCAGGGGGCTTGGCGGAACGGCAAGCCGATCGTGCCGTCCGGAGCGACGGAGCTCCGCCGCTCGATCGTCGGGCTCTCCGGCCTTCCGCCCCGATGGCTGGGCTGGAAGCAGTTCCGGGCGCTCGGCGCCGCGGCCCTCGACCTGTGTGCCGTGGCCGACGGCACCCTCGACGGGTACATCGACGCCTCCCCGTCGGCGCACGGTTCCTGGGACTACCTCGGCGGGCTCCTGGTTTGCCGCGAAGCGGGGGCGGTGGTCACCGACGCCGAGGATCGTGACCTGATCGTGCTCGAGCACGAGGCCCGGCGAACCCCGGTTGCCGCCGCTACTCCCGAACTGCTGGCCGAGATGCTCGCCCAACGCCGTACGTTCTGAGCCCGATTCAAGAATTCTCCGATCGGAGCGTTAATTCGTTTGACCGGGCCAACTTCCACCGCGAAACTTCAAGAGTTCGTGGGTTGAGGCCGATGAACAATGTGACGTCGGTGTGTCCAGGCGCACCGGAGGAAATGTCCGGCCCGAAAAGGCCAAGGCAGTACCGTAGAAGCTGCTGCAACACCAGCTCCGCCCATCGCAACACCAACCCGCCAGAAGCGCCGAAGGAGGTGCCGACATGAACACGATGACTGACTCGAAGATCCAACTGACCAGTGCGCTCGCCGCTTCGCCGATGTCGGCTACCCCGTCGTTCGCCGCGTTCGTACCGGTTTCGTATGCGGGTGCTGCCGTCGTCTCTGCTGCAGGTATGGGAGCAGACGCAGCAGCACACGTCGTCGGCGGTTGGGCTTCCCCGTGCACCCTCACCGTCGTGAAGAACCGCACGGAAGCCGTTGTCGGCAACTCGATTTGCACGCGACGCAGCGCAATCAATGCCACGAAGCCGGCGAATACGCAGGCCAAGAAGTGGTCCATGCGGCCTTTGGGTGTGCAGGGAGTTCCTCCGGGTTAACCGGATTCGACTCTCCTGAACCAGCCCCGAGGCCGCCTGATCGAAAGATCCGGCGGCCTTTTGTTTTTCCCTCGTCCCCTATCCGACATCCCTTCGATCTAGCCGGCGCCAACGCCGGTGCGGTCCCCGAGCCCAGACACACACGGTTCACCTCAACCAGTCACGAAAGGCCGAAGCACATGACCACGACCCTGTTCCTCGATCACCGCCAGCCCGAGTGGTTCGCCACGGCACGCTGCAACGACGGCGTCGGGACGCTCGCGTCGCTCTTCTTCTCGGAGGATCTCAGCGAGATCGCCCGGGCGAAGGCGATCTGCGGGCTCTGCCCGGCAAAGGAGGACTGCCTCAAGGCCGCCGTCGAACGGCGCGAGCCGTGGGGCGTCTGGGGTGGCGAGCTGCTGATGAACGGCCGAATCCTGGCCGCCCGCAAGCGTCGGGGGCGTCCGCCCAAGGTGGCCCGTCCGGAACTCGTCATCGACGAGCTCGGCCGGGTCATCGACGAGGTGGTCTGCGCCTAGACGTTCTGATGAAACCGGTGTTGCTCCGTCCGAACCATGAAGACGGAGCAACACTCGACCCCCAACGTGCTCCCTGGTGGGGGTGGCTGCGTGACGTTTGCTGACCGTCGCGGCCGAGTGACCCACCGGGGATTGTCAGCTGTCGGTCTTGCCCGGGAACACACGGTTCCCGGGCGGGGCCCGACACCACTCAACTGCCGAGCTGCCGACAGTCGGCCGCCGAGATCCCACATTCGCGACGAACACATCCCAGATGCCCGATCTTCAGCGGTTCTGGACCCAGAATGGGTTGGTGTGGGATGCAAACGACGCCGTGCTCTCGGTGTCCGCGTTGACCGAAGACTTCCACGGCGCGCTTGGACGCTCACGAGAGCGCCATCGTGTTGCAAGGGTCGATGACCTCGGAGGATGGATGGTCACGAGTCGCGATCTCGTATCGGCGGTGCTTCGTGACCCGGTTCGCTTCACCGTGGACGATCCGAGGTTCTCGACCCAACGGGTGATCGGACCGAGCATGCTCTCGCTCGACGGCATCGAGCATGTCCGCCATCGTTCCCCGTTCGACCAGACGTTCCGCCGTGGCAATCCGGAGGACCTACGCGCACGTATGACCGCGTCGGCCGACGGTCTCGTCGCCTCTCTCGCGCATCATCAGCGCGCTGATCTTCGTGTCGTGCTGGCTGCCCCGCTTGCCGTTGCGGTAATGGTCGATGCCTTGGGTCTGGTCGACGTCGCCACCGACGAGCTGCTGCGTTGGTACGGAGCGATCGTCTCATCCACCACGCAGACCTCGCTGGGTGCCACACCGACAGCCGAAGGTGCCGCGGCGATGGAGAAGCTCCG
>JANPFX010000268.1:0-36562 GCA_031423635.1 Acidimicrobiia bacterium
TATCGAGGTCTACACGGAGATCGCTCGATGGCTGGGTGACGCCGATCCGACGACTCGTACGCTCATCGAGCAGATTCTCGCCGTTGAGGAAGAGCATGCAGACGACCTGTTGAGTCTCCTCGGGGCCCACCGCGACTCGTAGAAGCGCAGTACGTCCGAGGGTCGCCTTCTCCGGGCTCGACGCGTGTCGCAGTGACCCTCTCGCTTCTTGCGAGAGGGTCACTGCCTGCACGCGGTGCGCTTAGCCGGACACCACGGAATCCTCAGCCGGACACCTTTGCCCGGATCTGTCGAAGGGCCGCCTCACCTGCGTCGCGCGCCGAATCCAGCGGCTTCGCCAGCAACGACGACACCAGGTTCATCGGTGGCTCGTCCGCCGCGCGCGGGTGGGGTCGAGAAGGAGCAGCGTCCTTCGCTCTGTTGAGCGTCTCACCGAGTTCGACGAGTTCGGTCCGTGTGAAGCCTTTCCGGATGGCCGGGAACAGCGTGCTTTCCTCCTCCTTCACGTGATGGCGGACGTTCTCCATGAGGACCGTGAACTTGGCATCGAAACGTTCATCTTTCGGTTCCATCTCCTGGAGTTCGGAAAGCGTCCACTTCACGATGTGGTGCTCCTCGAGTGCTTCGAGGACATCAGAGTCATGAGCTTTCATGCGCTCCCTGACGGCCGGGTAGACGTATTGCTCCTCGATCGAAGCGTGGATCGACAGGGCTTTGATGACCTCTCGAACGATGGTTGACTTCGCTTTGAGTGCTCTCGGTCCGAGTGCCTCGAATTTGGCAAATTTCTCCTCGACGGCGCGGTGGTCTGCCTTCAAAAGTGCGAGTGCGTCCATGGGGTGTTCCTTTCGTTGCTTTCGTTGGGAGCACGAGTTATGCCCACCGGGTGGAACAGTGAAACCCTGAGCGGTGGGTAGGGGTGGTGTCCGACAAGCCCACCGGTGTTTGGGGCGGACCGCCGGGGGTAACCGATGGAGTGGAACCATGCATCCCCCTGACATCCACGCATCCCGCGTGAACACCGACGAAAGACCACGTCTCATGAGCGCAACGCACGAACCAACGCCCTCCGACCCGTCGGAATCGGGCGAACGCGAAGAGGAACAGGAGGCTTCCCGTCCGCCCGGCGCCCACGGCAAGAAGGGGCAGGACTCGGACGGCCGAAGCGAGCCGTACGAAGAAGAGCCGGAGTCGCCGATGCCGGCACGTTGACAACCTCATCGCACTGCCGGAAACCCTGATCGAACCTGCCGGCCCTGGCGTGCCCAAAGGTGCCGCCTCTGGAGTGCAGCCGTCCGCCATCGTCTGGTGACGGGAAACGCGACGGAGCACTAGAGTCTGAGGATGAGCGATACGGGAGTTCCTCTCACAATCACCCCATCGTCGGACGGCATCGTCGTGTCCGGCGAAGTCGACGCGTCGACCGTGGCGTCACTGGTGCGCTTCATCACCCCGCTGCCTGGCGAGTCCGGTGCGGTGACGGTCGACATGAGCGGCGTATCGTTCATGGATTCCAGCGGGTTGCGCGCGCTGGTCGACGCCCATCGGGAAGCAGAACGGTCACTTCGTCGCCTCATCATCACGAACCCGTCGCGGGTAGTGGTGCGACTCGTTGATCTCAGTGGTCTCGGGGATGTCTTGCACGTGTCGCAAGAGGGCTGAGTTGGTATCCGGTCGCGAGATCCCTCTCTGTCGGGACGGCTGTATCACTGCGGAATATCAGGCGCCGCCGAGTGGGCACCATGAACGTTGACCCGGTGTTCGACGACGCGCCCGTTGGCTACATCGTCGCGGATTCGCGCGGGGTCATTCAGCGAGTAAACGCTGCGTTCCTGAGCTGGACCGGGTATGAGGCTTCAGCGCTCGTGTCGGTTCGGCGTGTCCAGGAACTCCTCTCTGCAGGGAGCCGAATCTATTTCGAGACGTACGTTGCTCCTCTGATGGCACTGCAAGATGCGGTGAACGATATTTCGCTCACATTCGAGTCCACTCGCAATGCCCATCAGATCTACACGGTCGGTGCGGCGAAGCGCCACGGTGACCGCGGGAGTGCAACGGCGGAAGTCTGGTTCGTTCTGGTCAACGCAAGCGGTCGCCAGCACTTCGAATCGGAAGCCCTTCGTGTGCGGTTGCGCCTCGAGCGCCTCCAACGACTCGCGTCGGCGCTGGCAACCTCGGTGACGGTCGCCGATGTCGCATCGGCGGCGCTGGCCGAGATTCTCGATGGCGTGAAGGGCGATCACGGATTTGTCGCCTCCATCGTGAGCGACCGTCTTCGCGTGATCGAAGAGCAGGGTAAGGCACTGCCCCGTGGAGCGGGAACTTCCGCTCTCCTGCTCGACCACTTTCCCGAAATCACCGAAACCATCCACACCGGCGCTGCAGCGTTCATCGAATCTCGCGGTGACGGAGCAGATGACCGGCTCGGATTGCGCATCGATGGTGTGGCGGCGACCCGTCTTGCTGCGATCCCACTCGTGGCGGGGGGCCGCACGCACGGGGTGTTGTGTGTGGCGTCAATGACGCGCGCAGGGTTCGATGCCGACGAGCGATCGTTTCTGCTGTTGTTCGCCGAGCTAGCCGCGCAGAGTCTGCAAAGCGCCAAGCTCCACGACGAGGTGGCGAAGAGGGCCCGGGAAGCCAGCTTCATCGCACGACTGAGCAATGCCCTCGATGATGTGGTGTCGTTCGAAGCACGCTGTCAGCAGTTGGTCGACCTTGTGGTTCCCGAGTTGGCGGACTACGCAACCGTGGAGAACCCGACGCATGAGTTGCGCGTCGTTGCCGTCGGGCATCGCGATCCCGACATGCTCGCCACGTTGCGCGAGCTCCGCACCACCGTTCAGATAACGGGGAGCCAGCCACACTCGCTCGCCCGTGCGCTTGCCAGCCGTGAGCCGCAAGTTCTCGTCGAGATCCCGCCGGAGATGTATGACCAATACGACCTCGGATCGCGCAAACGAGCCCTGCTGACTGAACTCGCCCCACGTTCATACGTCGGGCTTCCGATGTTCGCACGTGGAACACTTGTCGGCACGCTGATGCTGGTCATGGCGGAGTCGAACCGTCGTTTCGAACTCGCAGACGTGCCGCATCTCACGGACATCGCCAACCGCGCCGCCGTTTCGCTCGAGAACGCCCGGCTCTACGACCACGAACGCTTCGTTGCGGGGTCGTTTCAGCGTGAACTGCTCGGCCGGGAACTACCGCAAGACGATCGCCTGTGCCTACGGGCGATGTACCAGGCCGGAGGTGAGCTGGTCGACATAGGAGGGGACTACTTCGACGCGTTCTTCGTGAGTGCCGATCGAATCGCGCTTGCTGTAGGGGACGTCGTCGGGAAAGGTATTCCGGCCGCCACCGTCATGAGCCAGCTCCGGACCGCACTCCGAGCGTTTGCCCTCGAAGGGAACGGACCGGCCGAGACGTTGAACCGCCTCGATGGGTTTGTCAACTCGATTCCGGGAGCGGACTGTTCATCGGTCGTATACGCCGAGTTGGACCTGCGGACGAACCAGCTCGTCTACGCGTGCGCTGGTCATCCACCACCCCTCTTGATCTCTGAAGATCGCGAAGCCCTCGCACTGTGGGATGGGCGGTCCTCGCTTCTCGGGACTGCGCAGCCGATGGCGAGGTCCGAGAGCCGGGTGCAGGTACTGGTCGGTTCGACCCTCATCATGTACACCGACGGGCTCGTGGAGGCGAGAGAGCGATCCATCGATGAGGGAATCGCCGAGCTGATCGATGTCCTTCGGGGCGAACCGTCGATCGACCTCGAAGCCCTCGTGGCAAAGATGAAGGTCAGCGATGTGCAACGAGACGACATCTGCGTACTGGCGGTGACCCCGCGGACCCCGTCGGGCGGTGGAATTGCCGATTCCGTCTCGCCGGCGAAATGACGTCATGACAAAGATTTCCAATCGAGTTCGGAACAACGTTCAGGTCTCTGGCGTCCCTGGCGCTCAGGCGATGGTGTTCGCCCACGGATTCGGCTGCGACCAACAGATGTGGCGTCTCGTCGCCCCAGCCTTCGAGGACCGATACTCAGTGGTGCTGTTCGATCACGTCGGGTCGGGACGATCCGACCTGTCGTGCTACGACCCCCATCGCTACAGGAGCCCCGCCGGCTACGCACGCGACGTCCTCGAACTCCTCCTCGAACTCCAGCTTGAACGGGTGATCTTCGTTGGGCACTCGGTCAGTGCGATGATCGGGGTGCTCGCAGCCATTGAACGGCCCGAGCTGTTCGAATCCCTGGTTCTCGTCGGGCCGTCGGCGCGTTATATCGATGACGGGGACTACCGCGGCGGCTTCACCTCAGCAGATATCGACGAACTGCTCCTGGTGATGTCGAGCAACTACCTGGGATGGTCAGCGGCAATGGCTCCGATGGTCATGGGAAACGCCGATCGCCCCGAGCTTGGTGAAGAGTTGACCCAGCATTTCTGTGCAAATGACCCTGAGATTGCCACACACTTTGCCGCAGCAACATTCCTCGCTGACAACCGCGCCGACTTACCGAACTGTGCGACGTCGTCGCTGCTGTTGCAGATGACCGACGACGTGATCGCCCCGATCGAAGTCGGCGAATACGTGCATCGGCATCTCGTGAACAGTGAGTTCCGAATCCTGAAGGCTACGGGGCATTGCCCAAATCTTTCGGCGCCGGCGGAAACGATCGCCGCAGTGAACGACTTTCTCGCGTTACGGGAGACGCAAACTCGGCCGGCTCCTTCGCGTGACCCTGCCTGACGGACGGCTACTGGTCGAACGATACTCTCGAACATCGCTGCACCCAACGGGGCGTAGGTTTCAACGTTGGCAGCTGGGGTAAGGGGCATAGCTCGTTACCTCCCACGTGCAAGGAGCAAGCATGCTTACCCTTCTCTGGATCGCCGCAGCGATCCTCGTTATTGTTGGCATCGTGATGGTTGTCCGAGGACAGCCGATGAACGGACTCATACTCATTGCACTGGGGCTTCTTGTCGGCCCGGGCGGCGTCAGCATCGTCGGCTGACCAGGTCCCTCGTCCGCCGAGAAGGACTTCGGCTGCTCGCGTTGCAACACGAGAGAAAGACCCCGGTTTCACCCGGGGTCTTTCTCGTTCCGTGTGATCTTTTCAGCGGCGAGAGAGGGAGTACCCCCCGGGACCAACGATGCAGCCAATAACGACCAGGACGATGCCGGCGATGACGGAGCCGGAAAGCACCGTTATGACGCCGGCAACGACCAGGATGACCGCGGCGATAGAGAGCAACGTACCCATGATCAACGTCCGATCAGAGCAGCTGTGGATGACAGAAGTGACATGAGTGATCCTCCGGATCTCTTTGCAACAAGGTGAACGCGAGGCCGTCACCTTTGTGACGTATGTGTGCCCGGATTCTCCACCGGTCAAACGTCGAGGGCGGCGAGTTGCCGTCGTGTGACGCCGGATGAGGTCGCGTTTGGCTTCACGAGCGGCGGGGTACGACTGAGTTGAACGTCGAAGGCGAATGTCGCCATTTCCCTCGGGAGCGATCGGTCGACGTCACCCTTTGGAGGTCACGATGCGTTCTACACGACGATGGACCGGTTGCCTTGCGGCGGCTGTGGCTCTTGGATCATTGACACTGCCTGCGTTGCGCGCCGAGGCCGCCTCACAGTCCCTAGGGGCAGTGGCGTTGGCGGCGGACGAGGCCACACCTACTGCGGCCGCCGATGCCGGAGCCTCGGGCACGGTTGACCTGCGTATCGACGGGACGACGGGCGATGTCTGCGTGCGCGCGTCGTTCACCGGTCTTTCCGGACCGATCATGATGGCTCACATCCACACCGGTGCCGTCGGGGCGAACGGACCGGTGCTCGTCACTCTTCCCAACACGGATTCCGCGGTGAACGGCTGTGTCAAGGCAACCCCGGCTGAGGCCCAATCGATACTGGCGTCGCCCGGATCGTTCTACTTCAACGCCCATACTGCCGCCAGTCCGGGTGGTGCGGTTCGCGGGCAACTCACGGCCTCGGTGTTCAACGCCTCTCTCACCGGTGTTGCTGAAGTACCCGGACCCGGAGCGTCCAACGGTTCGGGTGCTGCCGTTGTTGCCGTTGACACCATGGCCAACCGCGCTTGTGTGTTGTTCACACTTGCGGGTGTCGAACTTCCAACGGCGATGGCTCACATCCATAGCGGTACTACCGGGGTCGCCGGCCCGGTCGTGGTTCCGTTGACGGCACCGTTCACGGCCAGTTCGGCGTCGTGCGCGCTTGGCTCGCCCGCGATCCTCGCCGCAATCGTTGCCTCGCCGGCCGCGCACTACGCAAACGTTCACACCGCGGGGTTCCCCGGCGGTGCAGTCCGCGGCCAGCTGGCCGTGCGATCGGTGAATGACGTCCCCGTTCCCACTGGCGCCTCGTCCACCACCGCACCAGCCGCCACCGCAACGTCAACGACGGCGGCGAACATCTCGTCGACGATCGCCGGCGCTACGACGACAGTTCCCCCGACCAGTGCGGTGACGACGACCAACGTGAGCACGGTTCCCCCGCCCGCGGCGCTGCCAGCGGCGACCCCAGTTGTCGTCGAACCCAATTTCACCGGCTGATATCAGCTCCGTGCCTGGCGTCGACGTGACCCTAGACACGTGGACGGCAGCGCGGCGGCCAATTCTCCTCGGTTTCGGCTCGCGGAAGTCGGGTAAGGGAAGCGCCGTCTCTTCGAGACATGCCAACCGCCCCGGTGAACGATCCCGGGGCGGTTGCTGCATATCAACGCCGGTGGAAAGACCTCTCCGCCTCGAGGATTCACAGCGGCGTGCGAATGACGTCGGAGAGGACCGGCTGTCCGCTTTCATCGGGAAGGGCCTGCTCGATGAGCAGGTTGACCGATGAACCGTCGATGGTGATCACGGCCATGTCGTTGGCGAACGCGGGACCGTGGGTCAACTCCCAGGAGATCGGGCTGACCGCGGCGCGAACTGACCGTTGAAGAAACCCACCGATCACACGTCCGGGACGACTCAGAGCAGCGAGGATGACCTTGCGCTCGTGACGGGGGAGAGCTTGTCGGATCGGTGAGCATACGAGCTGGTACACACGGCTGATCGCCCCTGGTTGCGTGAAGGCGACTGCGGCGACGTAGCTGAAATGGATGTCGCCGGAGAGGACGGCGACGACTCCCGGGGGCTTTCTGTCCGATGACGCTCCCGTGCCCGCGGCGATGTCGCGGAGTAGCTCGGCCATCTTGAGGAACGACGGCTCGAACGCCGGCCAGTCCTCGAGGTCGAGCGCACGACGGAGGCGCTCGGACAACCACGCGATGCCGCGGCCCCATCGACCGTCACACAACGCGGCATTCCACAGCTGCAAGCCGTGCAGGCCACCGGTCACCAGGACGGGAAGCGAGGTCACGATGAACAACTGATCGACATCCGCTCGGCACTGTTCGTCGACCCACTTCCAGTCGCTCGGGTTGACCATGGCCCGCTCACCGTCGAGGACCCTCGCGTTTCGGCAGTCCACCACCACGATGCGCGTACGTTCAAGGTCGCGCACATAACTGAAGCGATACCGGCCCTCGATCGGCGTGAAGCACTCCGACCGTCGGGCCCAGTCGTTGAGCAGCGAAGCTCCGTCATCTTCGGCGAGGAGGCGTTCGAGCAGTCCATCGCGGGTAATTGCTTCAGGTGACAGGTTGCCGAGATGTTGATAGATCCAATACGACGACATTGCTCCCGTGACGTGCTCGTCCCACCACGGCTGCTCTTGAATGTCGCGCACCCACGCCATGGATATGTTCCAGTCGTCGATCATGTCGTGGTCGTCGAAGATCATCGCCGTCGGCACGACCGAGAACAGCCATCGTTCCACCTCAGGCGTCCACGCTTCGTGGTACATCGTCACGTATTCGTCGAACCCGATGATGATTTCGGGAGCGGTCCGATCCAGCCGCGAACGACCAAGACGGCGCCGACGTTTCACCTTTTCCTTCGCCCGGGGCGACGGTTCGTCGGCGTAGACCTGATCGCCGATCAGCAGGAGAAGGTCGGGCCACAACGACGGGTCCTGGCCGAGCATGCGCAACCCGTGGGCCCGAAGGGAGTCCACGCCGAGGCCTCTTCGGTCTTCGGTCGCCGACAGCGACCACGGTGGCTCGTGCGGCGCTGCTGACCGACACGACCCGAACAGCACGCGAGTTGGACGGGCCGCTCCGCCGAGGGTGCGGATCACGCTGTTCGGGAATCGGCTCCCAGGAATCGGCCAGCGAAGCGTTCCGTCAAGTCGGACGTCGTACGGGTTGGCTGAACCCGGCATGAGCCCGTCGATGATGACGAGCGCATAGTGATGGCCGGCCACGGTGAATGTCCTCGCGTCGCGTCCGAGTATGGCGACGCGGCACGGCTCGTCTGTCTCCACGAACACCGTGGCCGCAGATTCGTCGACGAAGCGCAGCATCGGACCGAGGACCAGTTCAGCCATGTTGCACGTCCTCCAGGCGCTGCACTTCGGTCGAGCCCGTCGGTGGGGGTGCGGTACCGGAAACGGCCGCTTCGGCGGTGATGACCGGAGCGCCGAAGCGGAGGATGCGCCCACCGAAGGCGATCGACACGAGGGTGAACCAGATCCAACCGATGGCGACACCCGCCAGAACATCGGTGAACCAATGGACCCCGAGCACGACCCGGGAACCGGCAACCGCGACGGTGAGCGCGGTCGCTCCTGCCGCAATCGCGGCTTTGACCGACGGCGAACGCCGACGACCGAGAAGAAGCGAAACGGCGGCGTAGGTCGCTGCCGCGGCAGCCGCGTGACCCGACGGGAACGACGCACCCGCAAACCCTGTGAGCCGGGTGATGTTCGGCCGCTCGCGACCGACGATCGCCTTGATCACCGAAACAATGGCGTACTGACCACCCACGACCAGTGCGAGAAGCGGGACGACAGAGCGCCCGAGGCCGCGCCGATACTCGGCGATCGCCACGACGATGGCCACGATCACCACTACTTGGTAGCCACCGAACCGGCTGACCAAGAGCAGACCGGAAGTGGAGGAGCTCGTGGCGTGACTGGCCCCCCACTTCGCAAACGAAAGGTCATAGGAGGCCAAGCCTCGATGGGAGCTGATCATCCGCGCCAGCACCCCGACTCCCGACAGCGCCAGGACGACGCCACCCACGGCAACCGTCAACAGCAGACCGGTCTCTGTCGTCGGGTCGAGACGGGTCGACAACATCCGGGCCAAACGTGGGTGACGTTTCGTCTCGGTGACAACCGTCGGCGTGGACACTTTCGGCGCGAGCGGATCGGTTCTCGGCCAACGTTTCGTCACGGCGTAGGCGACGATCGCAGGCGGTACTGCGCACGCCAGGACGATGGCAAGAGGTGACACGGTGCTCATTCGGTTTTCAAGGATCCTGCCGCCTGCGACCCGACGGGTACCCGCACGGCAATGGCGTTCGGTCGGACGCGGATCTTGAGTCGATCGGTCTTCCCGCGTGCCCCGCCATCGACCTCATACGGGACCTTCTTCTCGAAGCGAACATCGATCTTCCCGGCTTGGGTCGAACGCACAAAGGGGGACTGGGCCATCTCGGCGTGGACGACGACTCGCCCGAGGACGCGCGCCCACTGCACGGGTCCGTCGGCGCTGACCACACCCAGATCGAGCAGGCCGTCATCGGGGGTCGCGTCCTCGAACACCTTCAGGCCGCCGATCACCGTCCCCACGTTTCCGACGAGCACGCAACTCGTCGGTCCATCGAACCAATGGTCGCCGTTCACCCGGATTTCGGTCGACACACGCGTCGCCTTCATCGCCTTGACACTGCTTCGCACATAGGCAATTCGACCGAGTCGTTCTTTTGCCGATGAGGACACGTTCTCCATGATGGTGCCGTCGAACCCCGCACCGCCCATCACTGCGAAGCATTCACCGTTGACCGTGCCGA
This sequence comes from Acidimicrobiia bacterium, assembly GCA_031423635.1. Classification (GTDB taxonomy): domain Bacteria; phylum Actinomycetota; class Acidimicrobiia; order Acidimicrobiales; family JANYDT01; genus JANLQX01. Next base: position 9,924 of record JANPFX010000268.1, read on the forward strand.
CGTCGATCGTCCGCTCGTCACCGTGAAGAGCAACCTTCACGGCGTCGACGATGGTCATGGGGATGTTCAGGTTCGTGGCGAGGAGATTGGCTGTCCCGGCTGGTATGACAGCGATCGCAACGCCCTTCCCCGCGGCCACATCGATGCAGCGTTGAACCATCCCGTCGCCGCCCCAGATCACGAGAAGTTCGGCGCCGGCATCGAGGGCTTCCTTGACGCGCTTGGGCGCTCTGCTGCTCTTGTCCACCTCGTGCCACATCGGTTCGCGAACGCCGTGCGAAGCCAGCTCGCGGCGAAGTTCCGGTAGGCCACCCTCGAGGGTCTTACCGTTGTGCGCGATGACCGCGACCTTCACTCCGGCATTCGTGCTTCCGGCGGCGTGCGCTGAATCAGACGGCTTCATCGGTGCTCCTTCGAATCGTATGAGTTGAAACCGGGGGTGTTCTCTGGTCTTCTACGGGCCGAACAGCGGACTCGAGGATCGGGCGACCGAATGCTCGCCATCCCACAACGCAGATCGCGGTCCCCAGCAGCGCCCCGGCGGCGACGTCGAGTGGATGATGCATGCCGCGGTACATGCGCGCCCATCCGACCATGGCGGCGGCGAGTGCGGTCCAGATCCACGCCACGCCACGCGCCAATCGGTTGGGAGTCACCAAGCGGACCAGCAAGGCGATCGTTCCGTAGAGCGCAATGGTGGCGGCGATGTGACCCGAGGGGAAGCTGCCGGTGCTGGGGACCGAGCCGAGGTGAGCGACGTCGGGACGCGCACGACCGACGGTGTAGGACACCGTGAGGAACACGCCGAGTTCGAGGGCGAGCACAGCAGCGATCCAGAGAACGAGAAGCCACCGACGGCGAAAGGCACAAACCAGAGCCACTGAAGCGCCGACAGCGACGATCGAGGGAGCATCAGCCATGAACGACCACCTCGACGACCAGTGGATCAACCCGGCTGTTCGGTGCATCGAGAGGTCGCGGATGACCCGCCCGTCCCAGGCCATCAGCGCCGAGTGTTCGATGACCCGGGTCAGGAACATCCCGATGCCGATCAACGCAACGCTGACCACCACATAGCCGGTGACGATCTCACGGAACACCCGATCCCGTCGTGTGTCGATCACGTCCGGTTCACCTTGGCGACCCGCAGACCGACCTGTCGTCGTTTGGATTGTGTTCACGGAGCACGCAACTCTCGACGATTGAACGTGAGTAAGCAGAAGACGCCGTAGACCACGAATCCGACTGCCACGATCGAGACCAGTGCCTGTCCCCATCCATGAACGGCAACGCGGCGCAACGCATCGTCGAGACCGGCACCTTCCGAGGCCCGATCGGTCATGGCTTCACGCACGAGGAAGTATCCGATCAGTGCTATCGCCACGCCTCGTCCGATCTCTCCGACGATTCCGAGAGAACGAACGAAGCGCAATCGCGACTTCGACATACCAGAGCTGCGGATCTCTTCGAGGACATCTCCCTGTACTCCTTTCATCACTCGATACACACCGGCGCCGACGGCGACAACGCCGAACACTCCGAGTAGCCACCGTCCGCCGGAACTCGCCAAGAATCCGGACGACAGGTCTCGAGCCTTGCTATCGCCGTCTACCCGCTGCGATGGCGTCCTTGCCAGGCCTATCGCCGTGAGTCCGAACGAGAGGTACAGCGCAGCGCTCACGAGATACCCAGTGCGTTTTGCCATGCTCTCGGCATCGGTGTGACCCGGAGCGAATGCGGTGTAGAGGCGCCACGCCGCGTACAACACCAGCCCGACGGCAAGAGCGACGAGCAACACGCGACCGCCCGGAAACGTGGCCAGTTCTTTGATGGCGCCGGTGGGACTCGCTTCTCCGTTCGGTCCGGATGTCGGTCGGAGTCCGAGCGACCGAACCGCAATGGTCGACGCGAGTGCACCGGCGAGTACGTAGACGATTCCTTTGGCGAACCACCCGTATCGTGCGACGGCGACGATGGTCGCACGACTCGGAGCCGGTGTTCTCCTGAGGGACGGTGAGTGATCCTTGACGGTTGACACGGCGCTCCTCCGGAGATCCACGGCGGCTTCTCAGACACCTTCGGTACCCGAACTGCAGGCGTCGAAACACGACTACGTCCGCTTCTCGATTCGTCGTCGGGGTGACCTTGTTCGGGTCTCCAGGTTCGGCGGAAGCCAATCCGGGTAGTCAGGATGCGTGCCTGATGGATCAGACGAACCGCGACATTTCACCGAGGCGGTAACCCCGTCCGTCATTCGTCGAAATCCTTTGGATCGCGCGATCCGGGCAGTGGACGCGTGGCAGCAGAAATCGGTCCGCGCGGGATTCGTCTTCGGGGTCATCAAGAAGTTCGGTGACGATCGCGGTGGTCAATTGGCGGCGCTCATCTCATTCTCGGCATTCCTTGCGTTCTTCCCGCTCATGCTCGTCGTGGTCACGGCGACGGCCTTTCTGGCCCAGCGCCATCCGGGTGTTGCTGACCGGATCCGAACATCGGCCGTGGCCCAGTTCCCCGTTGTCGGAGCCGAACTGACGAGCAACGAGCGAGCGCTTCCGGGGAGTGGGCTAGGGCTTGGGATCGGCCTCGCCGGACTGTTGTGGGGAGGATTCGGAGTGACGCAGTCGCTGCAATACGCGTTTCACGAGCTGTGGCACGTTCCCCACAAACATCGCCCTTCGTTCGTTCTTCGAATGGCCCGAGGCTTCGGGGTGTTCGGAGTGATCGTCGTGGGGGTCCTTGCCAGCGCCACGCTTGGCCTCGTCGGCACGTTGGTCCGCAATTCGATCCTCGCCGGTGCCTTCGGCCTACTTGCGGCAACTGCGGTCAGCATGGGTTTGTTCGTCGTCGTCTTCTGGTTGCTCAGCCCCAGGTCGCTCCCCTTGAAAAGTCTCCTGCCCGGAGCGGTCCTGTCGGCGTTCGGCTGGCAGGCGCTCCAGCTTCTCGGTCTGCGGCTGGTCAGTCACCAACTGCGCCGAAGCTCGCAGCTCTACGGCGCGATCGGGGCGGCTCTCGGACTGCTGTGGTTTCTCGTTCTGGGGACGCAGGTCCTTCTGTACTCGCTCGAAGTGACGGTTGTAAGCGCACAGAAGCTATGGCCCCGCTCCATCCTCCAGCCTCCATTGACAGCATCTGACGTGACCCTCCTGGAGGCGATGGCCAAGCAGGAAGAACGCCGGCCCGAAGAGCACGTTTCGGTCAGCTTTGATACCCGGCTGTAGGTCGCTGCGCCCGGTGCCAGGTCATGTGCCGGGTCACGCCAAGTGCCCGGGATTACGTGCCCGGGTTTCATTGACACCGATCTTGGGCACTGCGATGCGATGAGCATAGGAATCCGTGAGAGTGCTGTGGTCGGCCGAGGGTCGATGCCCAACCCCGAGCCGTCGCCGCCGCCGATCCCCCCCAGGCCGGGTGATCCCCTTCCCCCGACACCCTCGCCGCCGCCTTCACCCGTCGTTCCCGACGTCGTGGCGTCCGCCTAACCCCGCGTAAACGACGAGCGGGTCGGCGACCGGAGATGTCGGTGGAAACTAGCGTGAACCCGAGTCGCAGCGCCGGGCCGGCGGTCGCGCTCACACCCCGTCTGCTGGCTGCTGTCGCCGCCGGGGTGGTTGCCGCCTTGGGCGTCCTGTCCATTGCGGAACGAGCAACACGCGTTCTTGGTTGGGCCGTCGCCGCGACCGTGGGGGCCACCCTTGCCGCGGCCGTGATCAGCCGGGTGGAGAAGGTCCTCGGCCATCGTGTCGCGATTGTCGTCACCACGCTCGGCTTCTCGAGCGGCGTCGCCTTGGTCGCCTGGCGCCTGTTCGGTGAGCTCCGTCGAGGAACGACCACACTTCAGGTTGTCCTTCCCCGGGCAATCCGGCGTCTTGAGCGCTCGGACGGGGGGGCAGCTCAATTTGCACGCGAGTTCGGCCTTCGGATGAAGGTCGAACGCATTCTGACCCGTCTTCCGGGACAGATCGCCGGTGGAACACCCGCAGAAGTCGCCCGGACCGCCGGAACGCGCGGCGCAGCCTTCATCGCCGGACTGGTCCTCACCTGCTTCCTCTGCGCCGGTGGGCGGCGGTCGTTCTCGGGCCTCCTGACATGGGTTCCCGAACGAAGGGGTCGGATGCTCAATCGGCACGCCGTCGGACAACTGATGGAACGAGCTCATCGCCGCGCCAGTGATGTGCTCTTGTTCTCGGCGGTCAAGGCAGTCGTCGTCGGGACGTTCGTCGGCGGAGCCTTCTCGATTCTTTCGGTTCCCGGAGCAACTGTCTTCGGCGCACTGTTCGCGTTCGCGTCCATCGTTCCGGGGGTGGGTCCGGTTGCCGCGGTCGTCGGGATCGGAGCCCTGTGTGGGATTGCCCACGGCCCGGAACTCTGGCTGGGGCTGACTGTTCTCGTGGTGGTCTCGCTCGCAGATCGAATCACCCATAGGCGATGGGTCAGCAAGGGCATGCTCGATATGGGACCGGTCATCGGAACTGCCGCGCTTGTCGGCGGCTTCGAGGTCGGCGGGCTGGGTACTGCGTTGTGCGGCGTCGCGGTAGCGGCATTCCTCTCCGCGCTGTGGGCTGAGTTCGTCAAGCTCAACGACCGATGGTCGTGCAACCACCCCGAATCGGAAGCGCCGACCGGAGACCAGTCGCAAACCGAGCGTTCGCCCACCACGATGGCCGCGGGCTTCCTCGGAGCCGGCGCGGTGACGATTGGCGCTCGGGTAACGATCTCTGCGGTCCGGTCTGTACACGGAACGGCGGTCCTCGTGCTCATCGCGTTCGTTCTTGCTCTTGCCGTTGAGCGAATCGTGGGACCGATCGCTCGACGATTGCACGGAAATCGCGGCGTGGCCGTGGCCGCAGTGGGAGCAACACTGCTGCTCGTCCTCACCGGAGCCGGGCTGATGATCACCCCAGCCTTTGCGAAGAAGGCGCAGTCGTTCGGCCGGGAGCTACCCCGACTGACCGAACGACTCGACGAGGTTCCGCTGGTGGGCAGTCGCCTTCGCCGCGCGGACGTTGGTGACAGTGTCCAGCGCTGGCTGCGAGACCTGCCGGCAAACCTCGGTCACGACAGCGCCCGGATGAGCACGGCCGTCGTCGGCGCCGTGGACATGTTGGTGGCTTCGACCGTCGTCGTCCTCCTGGCGTTGTCGATGGTCGTCGATGGACCTCGACTCATCCGGTCGGTCCGGCGCGTCATGACGCCACGCCGACGACGCGTGTTCGATCAGTCGACAGTGCTGGTTGTCGATGTCGTCGGACGGTACTTCGCCGGCTCGCTTCTCGTCGCGTTGCTCGCGGGAGCGATGGCAGCGGCGGTTGGACTCACGCTCGGTGTCGTCCTCGCACCGCTCGCAGCAGTCTGGATTGCCATGACCAACCTGATACCCCAGGTGGGCGGCCTGTTGGGTGGCGCGGTGTTCGTCGTTCTGGGTTTCGTCACCAGCCCCACGGTCGGTCTCGCGTGCCTGGTCTACTTCTTGACGTACCAACAGTTCGAGAACCACGTCATCCAACCCGCGGTGATCGGCAAGGCGGTATCGATGTCACCGGCGGCCACGATGATCGTGGCGCTGGTTGGAGGGGCGGCCCTTGGCATTCCTGGAGCGATGATCGCCGTTCCCGTGGTCGGTGCGGTGAAGGTCGTCGCCGGCCGGATCCGCGAACGCAACACCACCGGGGTCCGTTCGGACCAGTAGCTCCGCGCTCTGCTCAACGCGGCGTAGCCAAGCTCACAACGTGCGTCTGACCGGCGACGGTCAGACGCACGATGTTCGAGGTCCTTAGTACGGGCCTTCGCCGCCACGCAGGCGCGGGTCGCGAGAGAAGCCACCCCAGCTCGACCAGAACGCAAGGCTGAGGGCTGCTCCGATGATCCCGACGATGAGCAGGATCATGCCAACGGTCTGAAGGTTGATTCCTGATGTCGAGGCGGTGACCGCCCACTTCAAGATTGCGCCGACGGCGATCAACAAGATGCTTACGCTAAGTCCCATGGGGTGTCCTTCTTTTCTTTACGCCGGGAGGAACTCTCCAGGATGTCAATCAGCTACCCGTTCGCTGCCGAAATGAAACATCAACCGGCGACGCCGGGTTGCGGTGTTTCGCGTCCATCTCGTCGGGTACCTGTCGAACGTGAACGATGCACCGAACCGCCCGCCGCTCGTGGTGTTCGGCATCACCGGTGACCTCGCTCGGAGAAAGATCTTCTCGGCGCTCTATGAACTCTCCCGTGCGGGGCGGCCGTTCGGACAGATCATCGGAGTTGGCCGTTCCGACTGGTCAACGGCGGACCTCCGCCGCAACGCGGTCGAGGCAGTACCAGGAGGGGATGGTCCCGACAGCATCGCACTTGCCACGCTCGTCGAATCGCTGGCGTACGTGAAGGGTGACTATGGCAGCCCCGCAACCTTCGAAGCGATCGCCATCCATCTCGGTGACGCTGAGCTGGTGCTGTGCTATCTCGCCGTTCCGCCGACGGCGTTTGCAGAGATTGCCGAGGGTCTCGGAAAGAGCGTCCTTGCGTCTCGCGTTCGATTGCTGGTGGAGAAGCCGTTCGGGTTCGATCTCCGCTCCGCGCTCGATCTTCATGCCGACATGGAGGCAACACTCTCGCTCGCCCAGATCTTTCTCGTTGATCACTATCTCGAGAAGACCCTGGTACAGCAGCTTTCGTTCGCTCGTCGGGACAACGCAGCGCTCGAAGCGCTCTGGGAGAGCCAGTGCATCGAGTCGGTCGAGATTCTGATGGCCGAAGGACTCGGCATCGAGGGCAGGGCTGAGTTCTTCGACTCGGCGGGAACCATTCGCGACACTGTTCAGAATCACGTGCTGCAACTTCTCACCGCCGTGGCGATGGAGACACCCGCGTCCGATTCTGCAGACGCGCTGAACGATGCTCGCCACAACCTCCTTCGGTCGGTGGAGACACTCCGAGACGATGACGTCGTGCTCGGGCAGTACGACGGATACCTCGAGACGAAAGGAGTGGACCCGTCGTCGACTACCGAGACGTACGTGCGTGCGGCCATACGAATCGACAACGACCGCTGGCGAAACGTGGTGTTCACGCTGATCTCGGGAAAGGCTCTCGCCGAGAGCAAGGTTTCGGTGAGTATCTCCTTTCGACCCGCGAACGTTCACTCCTCCGAGGGTGCCGGCGGTGAGCGAAAACGGCTTGTCATCGAACTGTCTCCGAAGCAGTCGGTAACGCTCGATCTGGCCGCGCTGCCCACTGACTGCCACGTCGACGAGGCCCGAAGGGAACTCTCGTCCATCCTGGACGATTCGTCGAGCGGCCAAACCGATGCGTATGCATGTTTGTTCGACGACGCAACCGCCGGAGACCGTCGATGGTTCAGCCGAATGGACGTCGTGGCCGAGTCGTGGCGCGTGGTGCAGGACATTCTTCATCATGACCCTCCTGCTGTGTACGCTGCCGGTTCGTGGGGACCATCGGTCTGAGCAACAGCGGGCTTCGCCTCAATCGATAATGCTGCGGGCGGGAGCAACACCTGGAGCGAGCGACGTTCGACCGCGATCGTGACGGGGTCGGGAAGCCGGACCAGTTCGCCGTCGATCGCCGCGTGAATGGTCGCCTTGCCGGATCGCAGTGTTGTGGCCGACGACGTTACGTCGCGGGAAACGTACGAGGAGGACTCCGCATCGCGATTCATGATGGCAAGAACGACACGAAGCTTCGGCCAACGAATGCCAGCTCGCAAGATTCGAATGTCCAGTACGCCACCCTCCATCGTTTCCCGAGCGCTCAAGTTCCCTGGCGACATCGAGTACTCGCCGTTTCCCGCCCAGAACACCCAAACCCGCTCAGGACGTCCGTCCACAACGAGTCGGAGGCGTGGCGTGCGGAACAACTGGACGGGCAATGAAAGGATCTTGGCAACACGTCTCGGAACGTGGCGCTCGAAGCGCTCACGGCGTGCGACCAAATCGGTGTACCAGCCGATGCTCAGGTTGTTGAGGAACACCTCGTCACCTGCCGTCCCGACGTCGATCCTTCTCATGGCACCGGATTCGAGCGCTGATTCGACGTCCGACACGTCGGCCAGTCCGATCGTCCGGCAGAAGTGATTGTGTGTTCCTCCCGGGCAGGCGAGAAGAACCGCTGTTGTGCCGACGAGCAACGCCGCGACGCTGCGGATGGACCCATCGCCACCCCACACCGCTACGAGTGCGGGACTGTCGGACCTGTCCTCAGCCAACAACGGAGCAAGAACGTCTTTGGCTGCAGCGATGTCGAAGCGCTCGAAGTCATCGAGACACTCGGGTACCTTCGTGCGGTCGCCGGCCGAGTCGTTGACGAACAGGAGCCGCCGCCCTTCGACCATGCGGCGATCCACGCTTTGCACGTTGACCATGACCTCACTGCGCCGGTTGAGCGAGTCGATCGACCTGAGGGATCCGCTCAACCGCCTCGACGACGAAGTCGCCGAGTACCGTCGCTCCGAGCGTGCTCACCATCGGAACGTCGGCAGCGTCTCGTCCCCGGCCGACGACAATACGGCCGATACGCGGCTCGTTGACTCGCGCGTCGAACGTCCACCACTCATCGTCGAGGCACACTTCGATCCATGCACAGAAGTCCATCGGAGCGTCGCTCGCCACAACATCCACGTCGGGGAGATAGCCGAACACGTAACGCGTGGGTATGTTGAGCGCGCGGCAGAAGCTCGCGGCGATGTGGTTGAAGTCGCGACACACTCCTCGCCGTTGCGCCCAAGCGTCCGATGCGCTGGTGAGCGGAGTTGAAGAACCGTACGCGAAGGTCATTTCCTGATTGACGAACGAACAGATCTCGCGGACTGTCGCGCCGGACGCGGGTCGGTCCGGAGCGATGCCTCGCCCGAAACGGTCCCACGCTTCGGGCCCGAGCTCGTCGGGTCGGCAATACCTCGACGGCTGGAGCCACCACCAGTGCTCGGGTCGAAGTTCCGCCGCCCGCGGCGCACGGTGATCATCGGGCATCCGGTCCAGGAGGTTCGGCACCTGAACAGTTGCTGCGTAGGTGATCGTGTTGGTGCCGATCGGCAGGACGACACGGTCGACGCGCTGTGGCCGACCGTCCTCCTCGACCGGCCAGTCCGGTTCCGTGAAGGTCAGATGCTGAACCCCGAGTTCATCGATGATGATCAGTCGACTCTCGGTGACTTCGGCATCGCTCGGACGCACTCGGAGCAACGTCGCGGTCGGGGCTTGGCCGCGGAGGGTGAAAGAAGTTCCAATGTCAATCGTTCTCATCCCTTCCGAGTATCCGAGAGGCACGCTTCATAAACGGCCTGATTCGTTGTGGCCGGCCCTCTTGTGTTCTGGTGTCGAGCACCCACGCGAAAAAGCCGCTCTGCCCGCTGACCGGGGTCAGGCGGGAGAGCGGCCTTCGTTGCGCACTATGCCGGCATGAGCACGCTGTCGATGATGTGGACGACTCCGTTGCCGACCTTGACGTCACCGCAGACGACCTTCGCCGATCCGTTCACCGAAAGGTCCTGTCCCGCTCCGGCGAAGGTAAGGGTGCCGCCCTGGACCGACGGGGCGGAGCCAGCGGTGAGTAACTCGGCGGCCGACATCGCTTTCCCGCCGATCACGTGGAGGGTGAGGATGTTGGTCAGCGCGCCCTTCGGGTCAGCCATCGCAGCCTTCAGTGCGGCCGGGTCGATCTTCGCGAACGCGTCGTTCGTGGGGGCGAAGATCGTGAAGGGTCCGGCGCCGTTGAGCGTATCGACGAGACCGGCTTCCTTTACGGCTGCGACCAGCGTCGAGAGTGCGGGATTGTTCGACGCTGCAGTGGCCGCAGGATCCTTCGCCATGCCCGCGAATGAGCCGGAACCTTCGGCGGGAACGGAGGCACAGCCGGGTCCGAATGGAACCATGGACGACATCGCGGCGTCAGTCGTCATGGCGTCGGAAGTCATCGCGTCCGACGACATGGGGGCGGTCGTCAATGCGTCCGAGGCCATGGCGTCGGACGTCATTGCTTCGGTCGCTGCCGCGTCGGTCGGTACCGAATCGGCGACAACTGATTCGGCGGAAACGATGGTGGTGTCTGAGCTATCGCTCGAGCAGGCGCCCAGTGCGAGCACCGCGCCCATGGCAATGGTGATTCCGAGTATCGGCATGCGTCGAATTGTTTTCATGTTTGCTCCAATATGAGTGGGTGGGGGGCGATGGGAAAGCCGGCGAACGCGGTCGTTGCTGTTCGGGCTAACCCCTCCCATCCCGCATACCCGGTCGCCGGTCGTCGAAACACTCGTACTCCTACCCGCCCGTGTCAGCTCCGACCGAGGAGGATGAGGTCGCGGGGCCCGTGGGTTTGCGCTAGCGACATCTGCAGCTCGGTCCGCGTGCGGGCGAGAAACGCGTCGAATGCGAGAGCCGCCGGCCCAACCTCCTGATCAAAGGCCAGAATCGCGGACTCGAGCTGTGCACGGACGCTGTGCCGACAACTCAGTGCAATCGATTTGGCCCGCTGCAGATCGGTTGCGCGGGGAGCATCGATCTGCGATGCAGCCTGATCGAGAAGGGCCGACACCGCCCAGTTCGCGGCCTCGACGGATCCCGTTGCCACGTGCGAGATGTCGTCGTCGTGTCGACGAAGACCCGGGAGCGACGCGAGGAGCAGATCGGCGATCCCTGCCCACACCGCTGCGACGCCAACGGCGCCGAACCAGAAGCCGGGACGACTCCCGTACCATTCCGGCGGTCCGATGAACGATGCGGGTTTGACGAGAACGTCGTCGAAACGAACCGTTGCGACACCGGCGTCGCGGAATGCTCCGACCTTCCATGTAGCGGCGTCCACGGCTATCCCCGGCTGGTTCAGATGAACAAGAACCAATCGCTGTCCGTCCGGCGAATCAGCCGTGACCAGTGCGGCGTCAACGATCGTCGCTCCCCCGCAGAACGAGCGCTGTCCGTTCAGCACGAAGCCGTGGCCCTTCGAATCGACACGGACCGACGTGCTCGGCCCCGAGGCCCAAACTGCGAGCGCGGCTCGAGGGGGTGGTCGGACGGACGCTTCGAAGAGGATCGCCATCGCGTCGCTGTGGGCCTCGAGGAGTCGTCCCACGCTGGTGTCCGTGGCCGCCTGGGTGCGCAGCGCTCGCAGGCGTTCCGGTGTTCTTCCGTGTCCCGGAAAGGGCAGCGACAGGCCGCGGCGGGCTTCGTGCAAGAACGACAGGACAGCGGGCGACGGGTCAGATTCGATCGAGCGGTCAGGATACTTTCCGGGAAAGCTCACGCGGACCTCCGCCCCTCATGATCCTCGTCCCGGTTCTCCCAGCCGAGAACCTGGTCGCGCAGGCACTGCGCGAAGCCTCCGGGCACCCGTCCTATGGCACGACCGCTCGTGACAACCCGGAGATCGCGGGGCGATTCCACGCGCGCTCCGACGTGCTGGAGGCGGATCCAAAGGTCACGATCTTCCGACCGTGCGAGGCATCCCCATCCGCCCGCGTCATCGTAGGCATCAAGTCGAACACCGAGATTGGCGGCGTGCACATGGGGATGATCGCCGTCCGGTGGCAGGAGATCGGTGTAGCTCTCGGCGAACACTCTCGGGGCGATCGGAGGCAATCCATCGAAGCGGTTGATCTCGACGATCCCTGCGACCGCTCGCGTGCCGCGTGATGCCGCGGCGAGGTGGTGGAGCAACCAATCGTCCGGAACCGTCGTGTCGGCGTCGGTGCTGGCGAGCCAGGTCATATCGGATCGCGCGGAATCCAGGAGTCTGCGACCCACCTGAACCCCGAGCGAGCGAACGAGGGCAACGTTGCCGAGATCACACTCGATCACCGAAGACGATGGCTGCGCAGCGAGGACGGAATGGGCGACGTCGTACGTTCGATCGGTGCAGCCGTCCGCCACGGCGACGATAGCGACACGGTCGATCGATCGGGCTGCCCGAGTCGACGCGTCGACGATTGATGTGAGGCATGCGCCGATCAGGTCCTCCTCATTGCGTGCGGGGACGACGACGATGACGTTGAATCGGTGCAATGACGGGAGTTCTTGAATTGCGTGAGCGATGGTTGGCGCAGTTCTCAGAGAATCCATAGGTCAATCACGTGTTGTGCGTCGAGATAGGCCATTTGGGGAACGCCCAACACATCGGCGAGCACGGCGTGCACTGCATCCCCTCCGTCGACGAGGAAGTCGTGAGCGGAACCGCGCCAATGGCAACCGACGATCGCTCCACGAGGCTTCGCCGTCTGTGCCGAGAGCGCGGCAACGTCGACGATGCGCTCCTGGGGGAGGTAATAGAGGAAGTCGGACAACACGACGAGGTCGAAGGGCACGTCGGGCCAATCCTCGGGGACGGATTTTTCAACCAGTTCGACGTGGGGTTGCGAAGCCAGAGAACGTCGCGCATGGGCGATCGCATTCGCGGAACTGTCCCAGCCGACGACGTGAGAGCCACGTGCGGCGAGACGTTGAGTGAGGCTGCCGCTGGCGCATGCCGGCTCGAAGATCGAGCTATAGGACTCGTGAGGGAGCATGGCGACGAGAAGGTCGAGCCGTCGTCGCTCGAGCCAGTTGGATTGGTACTTCCACGGATCTGCGTCGAGTGCGAAAAGACTGTTGAAGTGTCGTTCGAGATGTGTCACCACCAGAACACCTCCGTCGGAGACGTGTGACGCTCGAGTACTGCGTCACCGACGATGGTGCGTCCGTACCGAGCGGTTGTCTGCGATTCGTAGTGCCGCAGTGCCTTTCCCTTCGCTCGCAGAGCTGCCGTACTCGGACGGAAGGTCACGGCGCCCGCGATGTTCAGCTGTTCCGCGTCCAACTGGTCCCAACCCCATATCGCATACCTCAGGTGCGGTGGACCCGAATCGTCGAATGCCATCTCGACGGCCCGAGCCGTGGCCTCATGATCGCTGTGAACATCGTCGAGGCGTGGAGCTACCACAAGGTCAGCGTCGGCGAAGCGCGCTCGCAACGATGTCGCAATCTCTGCGACGTTCGAATGGACTGCGCCATCGGGAAACCGCAAGAACTCGGGGCTTCCCGAGACACCGAGCGCTTGCACGGCACGTCGGCACTCGACCTCTCGTATTTGGGCCAGGTGACGCGTGCCCGGATGGGAAGCGGCGCCGTCGGTGACGACGACAATGTTCACGCGCCACCCCGCCTTGCTCAGGTCGAAGATCAGACCGCCGGCGGCGAGGGTCTCATCGTCGGGGTGAGGGGCGACGACCGCCACGGTTCCGCAAGCGACGGGAAGGCGGAGCGGCTTCTCCCGGTTTCGTCCACCCCGGAGAGGTTGAGCCCGCGAGCAGATTGCGTTCGGAAGCGTCATCGTCGGGCGCTACCCGGACACGGCAGCCGGTAAACCCGGTCGCTCGAGAGGCTCAGTGGCGGTCACCCGCAGGAGCTCGGACCGGCCCACGCCGGCCCACGTTTGGACCATCACGCGGGCGGGCATCTTGGGATCGTGAAGTTTTCGGTTTGGGCACCCATGGCGGACAACGTGAGTCTGCTCGCGTTCGATCCGGAGCGACGCATCGACATGAGGGCCGATGCGGGCCACTGGCACGTCGATGCCGACCTCTCCCCGGGCGACGAGTATCTGTTCCGGATCGAGCGCGCCGGCGAAACGTTCGACCGACTCGACCCGCGCGGACGTTGCGCGACCTCGTCGATCGGCAGGTCTGTCGTGTCGGACCCTGACTTTGCGTGGACCGACCGCGAATTCGTTGCGCCGCCGCTGGCCAACTGGGTGATCTACGAACTCCACCCGGGAACGTTCGCCAGAACCCTCGACGGCGTCGTCGCCAAGCTCGACGAACTTTGCGACATCGGCGTGAATGTCATCGAACTCATGCCGGTGGCGGAGTTCGCCGGGGATCAGTCGTGGGGGTACAACCCTGCGTTGCCGTATGCCGTGGAGTCGAGCTTGGGCGGTCCTGATGCCCTCCGCCGCCTCGTCGACGCCGCGCACTCACGTGGCGTCGCCGTGCTCCTCGATGTGGTCTACAACCACTTCGGTCCGAGCGACCTGGATCTCTGGCGATTCGACGGATGGTCGGAGAACGACGGCGGTGGCATCTACTTCTACAACGACTGGCGGGGAAAGACCCCGTGGGGTGACACTCGACCCGACTATGGGCGACCCGAAGTTCGTTCGTTCATCTTCGACAACGCGGCAATGTGGATCGCCGAGTACCACCTCGATGGTCTCCGCCTCGACTCCACCATCAACATTCGCAACGCTCACGGGGAGCCGGGGCCATACGGTGATCTCGACGATGGCTTCTCACTCTTGGAGGAGCTCACCGTCTCCATGCGCAAGGAGCATCCGCATGCCGTGCTCATCGCGGAGGACCTCCAGCAGGACCGAAGAATCACCGCCGGAGAGAGTTCTCATGGGCTCGGTTTTGACCTGCAGTGGTCTGCACAGTTTGTGCACACCGTCCGCGCCGCGCTTGAAGCAGTCGATGACTTCAGCCGAGACATCGACTCCGTGATCGCCGCCGTAGAGGGGACCGTGGAAGGACCCGAAAGGGTCATCTACACCGAGAGTCACGACGAAGTCGCCAACGGACGTACCCGTGTTCCGGCCGAAATCGACTCCGACAACCCGGCGTCGGTGTGGGCTTTTCGACGATCCGCCCTCGGAGCCGTGCTCATGATGACGGCGGTCGGCGTCCCCATGCTGTTCCAAGGACAGGAATGGGCGGAGGAGGACTGGTTCGACGATGCGCGTGAACTCTGCTGGGATCGCCGAAACGCCCGGCCCGGAGCGGTGGCGATGTGGCGAGATCTCATCCACCTGCGCACTGGTGGCGACCCTCGCGCCCACGGCCTCTCGGGCGACCGCATCTCGGTGCACCGCGCAGCGGACGCCCAAGAAGTGGTGACGTTCTGGCGCTGGGGCCTAGGCGGAGAACATGCCGCCGCCGTCGTCGTCGTGAACTTCCACAACGGTGACCGCGACGTGACGGTGCCGGTGCCGGTGCCTGGAGACTGGACGTGCGTGTTCGCGTCGGACTGGCGTGGCTACCACTCCAGTGGCTCCGATCTGATCTCCGGGGCGCCAGTCGAAGAACCGGAGGAGGGCCAGGCCGCGCTCCGGCTCACGATGCCGGCCTACGGAGCGGCGATCTTCGCGCTCGCCGAGTAGCCAGCGCTTTGCGTAGCCGACCTGACGACTGCACCGGATCGACGTCGCGTGGCCGCCATTGAGGTCGCATCACAGATCGACGGCATCGTCGCCCAGTGCCTCGCCACGATTCGGCACTGGGCCACCGGCATCGATGAGAGGTGATCGATGAGCATGTCGACGTCACGCTCCACATACGCAGCCCGCTCCGAGGTGAAGACGTGGAGGAGTTTGGTCGGCCTGATCGAACGACAACGTGTCGGTGAGCAACGCGTCACGGACCGGCGCGGCGTCGCGTAGACCGCGGGCTTGCTTGAGGAGCACGACGGCGTTGGCGTGGGTGGTGCGCAACCGATGCCGCAGCCAGGCCGTCGGAGTGCGAGCACCGTCGAGCACGTGGGCATCGTCCCGATCCCAGCAGATGATCGCGTCGAGCAGGTTCACCCGACCGATCTTCTGTGAGTGCCACAGGTCCTACACCGCGTCGCGGTGGTCAGCGGACGGAACTCCGCTGCGGAATCGAAACCGGATGCGCTGAGCATGTCGATATCTGCTTCGGTGAGAACCATTCGGTCTCATCGCAGACATCGGACTGGTGCATGCATCAACCATGGCAAACATATGTTTGTACGTCAACGGAGAAATGGAGGAACCCTCTTGCGGCGTCGAGGAGGTGATCCGTCGGTCGTTGAACGAGCACGGCCCCGATGACGACGCGGACGGTGGACCACGAGAAAGCCAAACGCGGGAGCCAACTTGGCGTGCGACGGTCGACCGCGAAGGCGGTAGGTTCATCAACGTTCGACGATTGTCGATCTATGGATCCCAGGGAGTTCCGTAATGACCGAGGCCCAAAACACGGTTGCCCCGCACGGGCGGTCGGTGTCAGATGGCCTCTCGCGCCTTGACCGGTTCCTGCCGTTGTGGATCGGCGCGGCGATGGTGACGGGCATCGTCCTGGGCCGGGTCTTCCCGGATCTCAACGACTCGCTGGATCGGGTGAAGATCGACACGGTGTCGTTGCCGATCGCCGTGGGTCTGCTGGCGATGATGTATCCGGTGCTGGCCAAGGTCCGATACCGCTCCATGGGAACCGTGTTGGCCGATCGCGGTTCACTGGTGATGTCGCTGGTTCTCAACTGGGTCATCGGTCCGGCGCTGATGTTCTCGCTTGCGTGGATCTTCCTGCCCGATCTACCGGAGTACCGCACCGGGCTCATCATCGTGGGTCTGGCGCGGTGCATCGCAATGGTGCTGATCTGGAACGACCTGGCCTGTGGTGATCGCGAACTGGCTGCCGTGCTCGTGGCGATTAACTCGGTCTTCCAGATCGCCGCGTATTCGCTACTCGGCTATTTCTACCTCGAACTGTTACCGGGTTGGCTGGGGCTCGATTCGAAGGGGATCGACGTCACCGTGTGGCAGATCGCCAAGTCGGTATTGATCTTCCTAGGCATCCCGCTTCTCGCCGGGTTTCTGACTCGCACCTTCGGAGAACGGGCGAAGGGTACCGAGTGGTACGAGCAGCGATTCCTGCCCCGCATCGGACCGGTTGCGCTCTACGGGCTGTTGTTCACGATCGTGATCCTCTTCGCGCTCCAAGGGGATCGCATCACGAACCAGCCGCTCGACGTCGCACGCATCGCCGTCCCCCTGCTGGTGTACTTCGCCATCATGTGGTTCGGTGCGTTCTACGTCGGCCTGCGTCGCAACCTGCCGTACGAGCGAAATGCGTCGATCGCTTTCACCGCGGCCGGCAACAACTTCGAACTCGCCATCGCCGTTGCGATCGGCGTCTTCGGTGTGTCTTCGGGTCAGGCGTTGGCCGGGGTGGTGGGGCCGCTCATCGAAGTGCCGGTGCTCGTCGGCCTCGTCTACGTGGCGCTGTGGGCGCGCACCAGGTACTACTCGTCCGACGGTTCGGTCCGCTGAACCTCCGACGTGGGCACCGCCCAGGCAGCACGGGCATCCCACATGCTGGTCACAGGCATCCCGGATAGTGCATTTTCGGCGTCTACACCCGGTGTTTCGACCGGTGTGGGATGCCAAAACCAGCGAACGCAACGCCTACGTCATCGGCGAGCTTCGAGTCGTCGACCCACTTCCCTGAGGCATGTCAACCGTCACATCGACCTGTGGACTGCGGCTCGCCTGGGCCGGACCTCGCTACGACCGCCGTTCGCTTCAGCGAGCGCCCCGCGTTCGGAGGATACCGATGAGCAGGTCGGGTCGTCTGGTGTAGATCCCGTCCACTCCGAGGTCGACCAGCTCCTCCATGTCCGCCGGGTCGTCGACGACCCACGTCAGGACCGCGGTGCCCATGCGATGGCTGAACGCCAGCGATTCCGCTGTCACCCGTCGAGAACCGTTGTCGGCCTTGAACCGGGGCTGGCTCACCAGTTGCGTGGAGCGGAAGGTACGGTCACCTGATTCTCTGGCTGCCCGGGCGGCACGCCGCTCGGCATCGGTTCCTGATGTCCGCAGGCCAGGGCATGTCCTGCGGAACTCCAGCACTTGCGCCGATCTGTCGACCCCCACATAGACATCGTCGACACGCCGCAGACGCGCAAGGAGCTCACAGACCGGTTTCACGGCGAGTGTTCGCTGATCTTTGAGGTCGAAGGTGACGAGGGTGGCCGGGAAACGCCGAAGGATGGCCTCGACACTCGGAACCGTCAAACCCTTGCCTCGGAAAGGGTGTGTGTCATGACTGGTGAATCCCCACCCGGCATCGAGCGTGGACAATTCGGCGAACGGTGTCGTCGAAACCTTCCCGGGAGCGCCGGTCGTTCGACGGAGCGACGAATCGTGAAACGCCACGGGCACACCGTCGGCGGTGATCGAGACGTCAATATCGATCACGTCACCTCCCATCGACATGCTTCTCTCGTACGCGTAGAGGGTGTTCTCGGGAAACAGTCCATCGCCACCACTGTGGGGAATGATGAGGGTCCTGCCGGTGCGGAACGGATTGACGAGCGGGCGCGGGGTGGCGCGAGCTGCGATGTGTAGGGACACCGATGCGACCGTCGAGAGCGCAACGGCGAAGGAGATCATGCGGCGCAACTGCTGGCGTTCTTGCATGCCACTCCTTTCCGTCGCATGTCTACGTCACGTACGGTCGTTTCGTTCATTGTTCGCCAAACGAGGCCTGCGGACGCCTCGGGGGAACGTGCCGACGCGTACTTGAGCGGGAAGGTCGACCCCTTTCATCCAGACCTCACGTCGATTCGGCAAAGGTTGGAGTCCGCCGCTGTACGTTTGCCGACGGCGGTACTCACGCCGGAGGGTCTATGGCGGAAAGCGAGTCGAAAGATCCGGCACCGGCCGAATCCTCGCGGGCGGGCGCTCGGGCAGTGCTCGGGGACCGACGGGTGCTTGCCGCCGCCGCGTTGGTTGTCGTCTTCGTGGTTTTCTGGCTCCTTCGCTCTCCTGCACCCGATCGGCCCTCTCGCGAAGAGGTGTCCGGCATCGTCACGAAGGCCGTCGGCGCCGCGGTGTCCGACCTGAAGGACGAAATGGCGTCGGCGCCGGCTACGTCCGCGCTGGCGTTCCGCCGCGTGCTTCCGTCGGTGGTGTTCATCACGACCGACGAGACGGCGAAGCCGGAAACGGCCGATGGCAGCTCGGACTCCACCGCTCTCCCGAAGGATGATCCGGCACCGGATGCCGAGCGCACCGGCGGCCTCGGCGCCGGCGTGATCATCAACGCGGACGGCGCCATCCTGACCGCCAACCATGTTGTGTCGGGAGCGAAGGTCATCACGGTGACCTTCGCCGACGGCACGTCGAGCTCCGCATCGATCGTGTCCGCCGAGCCGGAGCGCGACATCGCCGTTCTGCAGCCGGATCGCAAGCCCGAGGTCGTGGTGCCGGCGGTGATGGGTGGTGGCGTCAAGGTCGGCGACGAGGCCTACGTGATCGGGCATCCCCTCGGACTCGGGGATTCGATGAGCGCGGGCGTCATCTCCGGTCTCGGCCGGTCGGTCCCGACCGAGGACGGTACCGTTCTGAAGGGCCTCATCCAGTTCGACGCCGCCGTGAATCCCGGCAACTCGGGTGGGCCGCTGCTGAATCGCAACGGTCAGGTCGTCGGCATCGTCACCGCCCTCGCCAACCCGTCCAAGCAGGGATTCTTCGTCGGCATCGGGTTCGCCGTGCCGATCGATCAGGCCGGTGGCAGCGCTGGAGGGCCCCCGAAGTAAGAGGCCGTGACGAGGCCGTCCGCAACCGTACGAACACCGCAGCACCGCACGAACACCGCAGCACCGCACGATCACCAACCCCGATGACGAGGAGCAGCACCGATGCACGAATGGTCTCCGGAGACGAAGATGCTTGAACAGATCGCCTATCAGGTGAAGAAGGTGATCGTCGGCCAGGACGGCCTGATCGAGCGCCTGCTCGTCGCTCTCCTTGCTCGCGGACACGTTCTCGTCGAAGGTGTTCCCGGCCTCGCCAAGACCATGGCGATCAAGACGCTGGCGCAATCGATTGGTGGACAGTTCCAGCGCATCCAGTTCACGCCCGACCTCGTTCCGGCGGACCTGATCGGCACCCGGATCTACAACCAGAAAACGGGCGACTTCCAAACCTCGCTCGGCCCGGTGTTCGCCAACCTGTTGCTCGCCGACGAGATCAACCGCGCCCCGGCCAAGGTCCAGAGCGCGCTCCTCGAAGTCATGCAGGAGCGCCAGGTGACCATCGGCCGCGAGTCGCACCCGGTCCCGGACCCGTTTCTGGTGATGGCCACCCAGAACCCGATTGAGTCCGAGGGTACCTACCAATTGCCCGAAGCGCAGCTCGACCGGTTCATGCTGAAGGTCCTCGTCGGGTATCCGAGCCCGACCGAGGAATTCGTGATCGTCGAACGGATGACGAATCCGATGGAACCGACAGTTCCGGTGATCGACGTCGATCAGCTCCGGGTGCTCCAGCAGGCGACCGCCGACGTCTATGTCGACCCGTCGCTGATCGAATACTCCGTGAAGATCGCAACCGCGACCCGCGATCTCGGCTCCGTCGGTTTGAGGGATCAGACCCGCTACGTGACCTTCGGGGCGAGCCCGCGTGCGTCGATCAACATGATCCTTGCGGCGAAGGCCCTTGCGGTCATCCGGGGTCGTGACTACGCGATCCCCGAAGACGTGCGTGAGCTTGCGCTCGACGTCCTGCGACACCGCGTGGTGCTGTCCTACGAGGCGCTCTCCGAGGACCTCCGGCCCGATGATGTCCTGACCAAGGTGCTGGCGGCCATCCGCGTACCCGACACGCCGACGCAGCCGCGGCGGCCCCGACCATCGGACCGGAGCGGTGATGGCACCGGTTGGGCTCCCGCCAACACCTGAGTCGGTTCTCCGCCGCATCGAGTGGAAGGTGATCCGCCGGCTCGACGGCCGGCTGCAGGGCGACTTCCGCACCCTCCTGCACGGCTCCGGGGTCGACGTCGCCGATCTGCGAGAGTACGAGCCGGGTGACGATGTCCGCCACATCGACTGGAACGTCACGGCCCGCATGGAGATCCCGCACGTGCGGACCTTCCTCGAAGACCGCGAGCTCACCGCATGGCTCCTCCTCGATCGGTCAGCTTCGATGGCCTTTGGCCCCACCGATCGCCCGAAGGGCCTCGTGCTCGTCGAGATGGCAACCACGCTGGCGCGGTTGCTGAGCCGAGGCGGCAACCTCGTCGGCGCCGTGCTGTTCAACAACACCGTCGAGATGACCATCGCTCCACGGACCGGTCGCAACAACGTCCTCCGACTGGCCCGGGAACTGCTGAAGCCGACCCTGCCCACGGGAACCACCACCAATCTTGCCGATCTCCTGAACGTAGGCGCACGTATGATCCGTCGGCGCTCGCTGGTCGTGATCGCCTCCGACTTCATCAGCGAACCGGGATGGGAGCAGCCGCTGGCTCGTCTGGCCCGACGGCACGAGGTGATCGCTCTTCGGTTGTCCGATCCGCGGGAATCAGAGCTGCCCGATGCCGGCTTTCTGGTCATCGAGGATGCCGAAACCGGTGAGCTGGTCTCGGTCGACACGAGTGATCCGGAGTTCCGCCGCCGCTTCGCCCTCGTCACCGGCGAGCGCGATGCCGGGATCCGGGCGGCGGCCAAGAGTGCCGGTGTCGATCTGCACGTCGTCTCCACCGAGGACGATCTCGTCGCTGTGCTCGTTCGGATCATCGAGCTCCGACGCCGCCGGAGGCGCTGATGAAGTTCGTGTGGCCTCCGGCGCTCCTGTTGCTCCTCGTCGTCCCGGCGCTCGTCGCCGGCTATCTAGCCCTCCTTCGCCTCCGTGGCCGTCGGGTCGCCGAGCTCGCGGCTAAGGGATTCGTCGCCTCGCCGTCGACGCAACGGCTTCGTCGGCTGCGCCACGTTCCGTACATCCTGTTCGTTCTCGGGTTGACCGTGATGATCGTCGGAGCGGCACGACCGCGGACGAAGATCACCGTCCCTCGTCGTGAAGGTACCGTCATCCTCGCCTTCGACGTGTCGAACAGTATGCGCGCGAAGGATCTGAAGCCGTCTCGAATGGAGGCGGCGAAAGAAGCGGCTCGTGCGTTCGTGGCCGAACAGCCTTCTTCCATCCGCATCGGCGTCGTTGCGTTCAGTGATGGCGCGGTGCTGACCCAGCAGCCGACGACGGACCGCCGTGCCGTGCTCCAGGCGATACGGCGATTGACGCCAGGGGGCGGAACGTCTCTCGGCCAGGGGATGTACGCGTCCCTCCAAGCCATCGCCGGAAAGTCGCTCAAACCAATGCTTCCGGCCGCCCCGGGCCCCCGATCGACGGACACCGCATCGCCCGACACGGTGCCGTCGGGTTCGGCCAATCCTGACGACGTTGCCCCGGGCAGTATCGACAGCGTCGACATCGGCTACTTCGGCTCGGGGGCGATCGTGTTGCTCTCCGATGGAGAGAACACCGATGAACTCGACCCGATGGCAGTGGCGAAACTGGCGTCGACGGCGGGGGTCAAGATCTATCCGGTCGGGGTCGGCTCCTCGGAGGAGACGGTCGTCGAGCTCAACGGCTTCCAGTTCGCCACGTCCCTCGACGAGGCAGCGCTCCAGGGTATTTCGGACATCACCGACGGCACGTACTTCCGAGCCGAGAGTGCAGCCTCGCTCTCGAGCATCTACAGGTCGATCGATCTCGAGTGGCGCCGCGAGTCGGAGTTCACCGAGATCACCGCGTTGGTCGCGGCAGCAGGTGCGGCGCTGCTGACGATCGGCGCCGCGCTCTCGCTGCTCTGGATAGGGAGGCTGGTCTGATGAGTTTTCGCTGGCCACTGGCGCTCGCCAGCCTTGTTGTCGCTCCGCTGCTTCTCGTTGCTTATCTCCTTCAGCTTCGCCGGAAGCGGCGCGGCGCCGTCGTCTTCTCCAGCGTGGCACTGGTCCGCGCCGCGATGCCGAAGCGGACCGCGTGGAAGCGCCACGTGCCGGCCGCGTTGTTCCTCCTCGGGCTCACGTCGCTCGGGGTTGCGTCCGCTCGGCCGCAGGCCTCCGCCAAGGTTGCGGTTTCCCGCACGACGATCATGTTGGCCCTCGACGTCTCGCGTTCGATGTGCTCGACCGACGTACTTCCGAACCGGTTGACCGTCGCCCAGGAGGCTGCTCGATCGTTCGTGAAGAGCCAGCCCAAAGGAACCCGGATCGGCCTTGTCGAGTTCGCCGGCTTCGCGACGGTCGTCGTCGAACCGGCGACGGATCGAGACCAACTGCTCGAGGCAATCGACGGTCTCACGACGGCGCGCGGCACGGCGATCGGTTCGGCGATCGTTCGCTCCATCGATGTGATCTCCTCGATCAACCCCCAGGTAGCCCCGGTCGACTCCTCGGTGGAATCGGGGGCCGGGGATTCGTTCCCCGGGTTCGACCCGAGGACGGGGGAGCCGCTCGAGCCCGCTCCTGTTCTGCCCGCTGGTCCGGCGCCGAAGGAGGGCTACGTCTCGGACATCATCGTCCTGCTCACCGACGGAACGAACACCCGTGGGATCGCCCCCGTCGACGCCGCCAAGCAAGCGTCCGATCGACGGGTGCGGGTCTACACGATCGGATTCGGAACATCGAACCCGACCGACATGGTGTGCACCGCCTCACAACTCGGCGGAGACTCGCTTTTCGACCAACCGACGTTCGGTGCCGGAGGTTATGGGACGCCGCCGGCGAATGTGCTTCGGCAGCTTCTGGTCGCCGACGAAGGCGCGCTCCAATCCGTCGCCAACCTCACCGGTGGCGCCTTTTACCGGGCAGAGGACGCTGACCAGCTCCGTGGCGTGTTCACGAAGCTCCCCAAAGACGTCGAGCTGCAAAGCCGACAGGTCGAGCTCAGCGTCGGGTTCCTCGGCGTCGGTGCGCTCCTCGCCCTCGTCGCCATGGTCCTTTCACTCCGCTGGAACCGCGGCCCCTGAATGATCTCGCAGAGCCCTCAGCTGGTCATGCCGCCGAGCCCGACAAGGCCGCGCGCCAACTCGATCTCGCCCATGTGGCGGAGGCCGTGCTGGTAGAGCCAGCACTCGAAGCCGTCGAGCACGGTTATCCCCTGCGGCCCGGCCACGCGGGCGCTGTAGGTCGTAGCGATCTGTGGCGGAAAGGGGTGCGGGATCACGACGCGGGTGAGCTCGGCGGGATCGAGTGTGGCGAGGTAGGCCTCCGTGCGATCGAACACGGCGCGCTGGTAGGCCTTGAACTCGTCGTAGTTGCCGATCCGTTGGAACACCATCTCGTCGACGGTGCGGTGCTTGCCGTGATCGTCGACCGACATCTGCACCCGCTGCTGCCAATCGTCGTTCCAGATCGGTGTCGCTCCGGTGAGCAACATGAACGACGCATCGATCATGTTGGTGAGATGGAAGAGCGAGAACGCGATCGGCAGAACACCGTCGCGTTCAAAATGGTTGACGTGCTCGAGCTCCATCGACTCGACCGCCTGGTAGTAGAGCGAGTGCATCGCGCGCATACGACGTTGGAGCGAATCGAGGACGAGTTCGTTCATCGGTTTCCTTTGGGTTGGGCTCGGCGGGCTAATGGGAATCGGAGGTGGGGGTATCCGATGTCTCGCCGATGCGATCGAGTAGCGCGACGAAGCCGATGTAGCCCCACACCATCCGCGCACCGTCGCGTCGACGCGTGACCTCGATCGGGATGCCTACAGGCCGGAGCACGTGCTCACCGTTCTCGTAGGTCGCGACGACCGTGATGGAGGTGGCGAAGTCCCGCTCGGCGACGTCGTTCACGCCGTTCTCGGCGCTGCCGTCGCAGCGCATGTCGTGGATGACTCCGCCGCCCGTGATGACGATCCGGTCACCTGCCTGCTCGATGTGCTGCACGTGTCCCATGACGCGGTGTACGGGGTCCGCCGCGCCGTTGACCTCAACCGACACAACCTTCCAGAGTCCGCGAAGGTCCGGTGCCCCGGCCACGACGGCCTCGTTGCAGCCGGCGAGCACTTCGGAGGGGAACTCACTGCCGTATCCGCCAGCCGGGGTGTGGGCGACGGGAATGGATGCGACGAACATGTACGCATCGTAGGGAGGCGCGTCGGGTGCCGGACAATCCAACTCGCCTAACGCGACCGTGACTGCACTCCCCGCGGCGCCCGCAGATCGGCAATGCCGGTGAAGTTCGGGAACCTCGACATGGCGGCCCAGAGATGGTCGCCATAGGTGAACGGCTCGAACGGCGTGGCGCCCTCGATCGGTAGTGGCTTGATCACCGCATCGGCGCGGGGTTCATAGAAGAACGGAATGGAGAACCTGGTGGTCCCGTGGCTGATGACGCGATGCGGAGTCGCCCGGAATCGTCCCTCCGTCCAGCGCTCCAGCAGCCCGCCGAAGTTCACCACGACGTGTCCGTCGACCGGGGGAACCTCGACCCATTCCCCACTGCGGAGCTTCACGGCAAGCCCGGCCACGCCGTGCTGGCAGAGCAGCGTGACGAAGCCGGAGTCGACGTGTTCGCCGCGCCTCGGCGTGTCTGGCTCGCCTGCCGAATCGAAGGCGGGATCGATGGGCGGTAGTTCGTAGCGCATGAGGCGCAGCGTGGAGATGCCTTCGCTGAATGCCTCATCGAAGTGGTACTCGTCGAGCCCAAGGCTGCGGGCGACCGAGCGCATGACTGCCTCGCCGATTCGTTCCATGGCGAAGTAGTACGCGGCGACGGTCTCGCGCCACCGGGGGAGTTCCGACGGTCGAGGAAGCGGGGTCGAGCCGAGCAGCGGATCATCGTCGGACACAGCCCAACCCGGTCGGTCCGGAACCACGTCGGGGCCCAGGTCGTAGATGTCGACGCCGACATCGGACGAGCGGGGGTTCCAGCCCCGGTACACGTTGGCGTTTGTCGGTTCGTAGAAGTTCCGCCACAGCGCATGCTGGCCTGAGTCGGGCAGAGCGAAAACCGCCAGCATCGCTTCGCGTGTGTAGCCGGCGGTCGGAACGAATTCGCTCGGACCGGCGATGGTCAGAACCCCCGATTCGCCCGCAGCGTCGGCGAGCGAGCGGTCGACATGGTCGCGGTCCGGGCCCGGAGGCCCGAACAGCGGAGCGACTTCGATCAGCGGGACCACGGCCCGACCCTATCCGCGCACCAGCGGGAGATCGGCCCCCGCGGGTGGCGCGGCCGGTGCGCGCCCACGACCCGGCCTGCGGGGAGTGCTACTTGCTGAGCGCGGTGATCGCCTGGGCCCAGAGGACGTACTTGTTGGTGGCCAGGTCGCCGACGGTCTTGATGCCGAGAGCGGCGGCGAGGGCCTTGGCATCGGCCTCCGAAACCCCGGCAAGGGCGTCGACGGGAGCGTTGACGAGCTCGGCGAATTCCTTCTGCTCGTATGCCTTGTCGAGGAACTTTGCGATGTCAGCCATGGGGTCTCCTTCGTCCGGTCCGACGCGCTGTCGGTCGCCTTCGGGTCTACCAGTTCAGCAGGTCGATTTGCGTGAATCCCCTCGCTTCCCTCACAGGGAAGTCTCGTACGGCCGGGGAGCGCGAGGATGGGACTGTGGATGTCGAAGCCGTGACCCAGGCCGTCGGGCGGCCCGTCCGTCGCCCGGTGATGTTGCAGGGCTGGCTCGATCTGACATCGATCCACTGGCGTTACGAGCCGTCAGTCGTGCAGGGGTTGCTTCCCCGCGGCTTCAGTGTCGACACCTTCGACGGCTCGGCATGGGTCGGGCTGATCCCCTTCCACATGCGTCGAGTGCGTTTGCCGTTCGGCCCCCGAGGGGGGCTCGCCGCCGGCCGGTGGTCGACGTTTCCCGAGACCAACGTTCGCACCTACATCGTCGACCGTCGGGGTCGTCGAGGCGTGTGGTTCTGCAGTCTCGACATCACCCGTCTCGTTCCGACGCTTGTTGCCCGGGTTGCCTATGGCCTCCCGTACTGCTGGTCGTCGATGACGATCGGCCACCCGACGGACGACGTTGTCACGTACGTGTCCGCTCGTCGTTGGCCGGGGCGTGCTCGTAGCGCCACCGCCGACGTCACTGTGCGCATCGGCGATCGCCTCGACGCCGTGTCCGACGACTCGCTCGAAGC
>JANPFX010000269.1:0-2785 GCA_031423635.1 Acidimicrobiia bacterium
GCTCAGCCGGCCGGCGAAAGCGTCGATATCGAGACCTTTGGTTAGAGCAGCCCGCACATAGTCGCGCCCATCGGCAAGCGTATAGGCCAGCTCCTGCACGCACGTGGCCCCCGCCTCCTGCATGTGATAGCCGGAAATCGAGATCGAGTTGAACTGCGGCATGTTCGCCGCGGTGTATCCGATGATGTCGGCGATGATCCGCATGGACGGAGCCGGCGGGTAGATGTAGGTGTTGCGGACCATGAACTCTTTGAGGATGTCGTTCTGGATGGTCCCGGCCAGCTTGTCGGGTGTCACGCCTTGCTCCTCGGCTGCAACGATGTAGCCGGCGAGGATCGGTAGCACAGCACCGTTCATCGTCATCGACACGCTCATCTTGTCGAGCGGGATGCCATCGAAGAGGATCTTCATGTCCTCGACGGAGTCGATGGCGACGCCCGCCTTGCCGACATCGCCCGTGACCCGTGGATGGTCGGAGTCGTAGCCGCGGTGCGTTGCGAGGTCGAAGGCGACGCTGATGCCTTGCTGTCCGGCGGCCAGGTTCTTGCGGTAGAACGCGTTCGACGCCTCGGCGGTGGAGAACCCGGCGTATTGCCGAATCGTCCACGGCCGACCCGTGTACATGGTGGCCCGCACCCCGCGGGTGAACGGGGCGAAGCCGGGAAGCGTGTCGACCAACTCCAATGCCTCGAGGTCGGCCGCGGTGTACAGCGCTTTCACGTCGATGCCCTCGGGGGTGTGCCAGGTCAGCGCCGCCGGCGAGTCGACCTTGGCCTCTTTCGACGCCAGCGCGTTCCAGTCGGCGAGGGAAGGGGTCGGGAAGTCGGTTGCCACGGTTCCAGGCTAGGGCCGGGGACCTCGGGAAGTCACGCCGGGGGCTGGTGTTGCGAGCAGCGGAGCGCAGCGGAGAGGCGCAGCGCCGAGGAGCGGAGCTAGGGCCGGGGACCTCGGGAAGTCACACCAGGGGCTGGTGCTGCGAGCAGCGGAGCGCAGCGGAGAGGCGCAGCGCCGAAGGGCAGAGCTAGGGCCGGGGACCTCGGGAAGTCACACCGGGGTGGTGGGGGCATAGTGTGCACGCATGCGCACCTGGGCGTCAGACGAGGCGTTCGACGCCTTCATCGGCGGGGGAGGAATCGTCGAGCCGGGCGACGCCATGCCGGAGCGGTACCGCGTCGAGGTCTTCCGGTTCATCGAGATGCATGCCAATTCTGAACTCTTCGGGGGACTGTGCGAACGCCATTGGGTCTCGCGGGCACCGGGCTTGCATCGCAAGCTGGCGTTCCTGGCCAAGACCCAGGACGAGATCGGCCACGCCCATCTGCTCTACATGGTTGCCGCCGATCTGGGAGTGAAGACCCGGCCGGAGATGCTCGACGACCTGGTCCACGGTCGAACACGCTTCCACAACGTGTTCCACTACAAGGCCGAGACCTGGGCTGATCAGATCGTCATCGCATTCCTCGTCGATGCCGCCGCGCTCACGACGCAGCAAGCCGTTCTGAAGGAGTGCTCCTACGGTCCGTACCGGCGCATCCTCCGGCGGATCGTGAGCGAGGAGGGTTTCCACATGCGCCACGGCGAAGAGATGCTTCTCACGCTGGCCGAGGGAACGGATCTGCAGCGAGCGCTGTTCCAGGACGCGCTCGACCGCTGGTGGGAATCGGTCGTCCACTTCTTCGGTCCCCCGACGAAACCGGACGATCTTCTGATCCGGTGGAAGGTCAAGTCGGCGACCAACGAGGAACTACGCGACCGGTTCGTGCAGAAGTTCGTCCCCATGCTCCACGACTACGGCTTCGTCGTGCCCGATCCGGGACTCCACCGCGATGGTGACGGGCGATGGGCGCTCGGGCCGATCGACTGGAGCGCCCTCGGTGCTACGCAGCGCAATGTCGGCCCCGACTCCCAAGCGCGCATAGATCAGTCGCGAGCGGCGTGGGAGGACACCGAGTGGGTGCGCACATCTCTCACCGTCGACGCCCTTGCCCCCAGTAGCGCGCGATGAACGACACCACGTCGACGCTCGATCGAGACGTCGTCAGGAGCGCGGTCTCCTCCGTCGTCGACCCCGAGCTCGGCGGTGTGACCATCGGCGACCTCGGTCTGGTCCACGACGTACTCGTTGACCAGCACGGCGCGGTGATCGTCGAGCTTCTGCCCACGTTCCTCGGGTGTCCCGCGCTTGCGCTGATGGCCGAAGATGTGGAGCGGGCAGCGCGCGCCATGGGCGCACGCGAGTGCACGGTCGTCTGGCGAGTCGAACCCGCATGGGATTCCTCGCGGATCACCCCGCTCGGTGTGGAGCAACTGGCGACGCTGGGGATCGCCGTCGCCACGGCGGCGCTGGCGTCGCCCGCCTGCCCGACGTGTGGGGCGCAAACGCTCCGGCCGATCAATCCCGTCGGAGCTACCGCGTGCCGGGCCGTTGCGTGGTGCGGCGGATGTCGATCAGCCATCGACGTCATGGGCGCGCGGAGGGCCTAGTCGCTATGCCCACCTACGAAGTGTTCCTGAGCGAGGACGGACGGGAATCGTTCCGTCATGCGGGTGCGCTCGATGCGCCGGACGAGGAGATGGCGGTCCTGTACGCGCGGGAGACCTATATCCGACGAGGCGAGGGAAGCCGGGCCTGGGTCGTCGCCCGAGAGGACATCGTCGAGGTCGACCCGTCCGATCTCGCCGTCACCGCAACCCGAATGCAAGGGCGCAATGACGGCAAGAAGATCGCCGAGCGCCGCCAGGACCGCCGTGCGGCTGCTGTCGTTGGGAGAGAGGTTGCCCCCAT
>JANPFX010000270.1:0-9316 GCA_031423635.1 Acidimicrobiia bacterium
GGGATCGTCCCCGGGATCAAGCGACTCACCGCGGAGAGCCTGCCGGTCAACCTGGCGGTCTCGCTCCACGCGGCCAACGATGAACTGCGCAATGAACTCGTGCCCATCAACCGCACGTACCCGCTCGATGTCCTTGGCGAGGCGTGCGAGGACTACGTCGACGCCACCGGTCGGCGGTTGTCGTTCGAATGGGCACTGATTGCCGACACCAACGACCGTCGCCAGGACGCCATAGAACTCGCCGACTACGCCCGATCGCTGCGGGCCCACGTCAACCTGATCCCGCTCAACCCGACGCCTGGCTACCCGACGATCGGCACCGAGCGGGCCGGGGTCCTTGCGTTCCGCGACGAACTCCTCGGGCGCGGCGTGAACGCCACGATCAGACAGAACCGCGGCACGGGCATCGACGCGGCCTGCGGACAGCTCCGGGCGACACATCGCGCCTGAACAGGGCCCAGTTGGGAATGGGTCGGGCGGCGGCTCTACGGTTGGCCAATGGCAAAGATTGCGTTTGATTCCATCGCGAACCACGTTGGCGAGCACCTCGGGTACTCCGCCTGGCACAACGTCACCCAGGAGCAGGTGAACAAGTTCGCCGACGCGACCGGTGATCACCAGTGGATCCACATCGACGTCGAGCGCGCCAAGGCCGGACCGTTCGGCGGACCGATCGCCCACGGCTACCTGACCCTGTCGCTCGCACCGATTCTCTTGGCCCAGGTCCTCCAGGTCGAGGGCGTCAAGATGGGCGTGAACTACGGCACCAACAAGGTGCGTTTCCCGTCACCGGTCCCGGTCGGATCGAACCTCCGTCTCGGCGCGAAGCTCGCCAGCGTCGAGGACGTTCCCGGCGGGAAGCAGGTCACCGTCGAAGCGACGTTCGAGGTCGAAGGAGCAGCCAAGCCGAGCTGTGTCGCCGAGTTGGTGTTCCGCTACTTCGGCTGACCGCCCCCGTCACCGTCCCCATCGCTAGCGACCGTCGTTGACCGCGTCCCGGGCGACGTCGGCGAAGAAGCCGACGTAGCCGGGGTTCAGGCGAATGGCATCTTGTGCCTTCTTGCCGGATCCGAGCTTCGTGTTCTTTCCGGCAAGCACGACGTTCTGCATGCTCGACGGGTCGATGCTGCGGGCGATCTGGGCCAGCGTGAGCATGTCGGTCGGCTTCAGGTTGGTGTCGGTGTTGGCCTGCAGGATGCGGATCCATTTCACCAGCCCGGGCGCGTCGCTCACCTCTTCACGAAGCTTGGCAAGTGAGTAGAGCAGGAGCGAGCCCTGGTTGAACGAACGGGTGAAATCGCCGTTGGCCACGCCCTTGCGATTGCGGGAGAACGCCAGGGCAGCCTGGCCGTTCATGGCGAACCAACCCTTCTGGAAGGTCGCTCCGGAGGCGGTGTCGTTCATGGCCGGATCGACGAGCACGTTGACGCCGCCGATCTCATCGACCATCTTCACGAAGCCACCGAAGCCGGTGATGATGTAGTCGTCGACCTTCAGGCCCGACAGGCGGTTGATGGCGTCGACGAGCTCCTTTGGTCCGCCGGTTGAGAGGGTTTCGGTGAGCTTGCGCTCACCCTTGCCCGTCGGGACGATCGAGTCCCTCGGGAAGCCGACGAGGATGCCCTTGTTGAACGCCGGATTCCACAGCAGCAGGTGGATCGAGTCGGCGCGGGTTCGGCTGACCGGCTGACCTTCCCGGGCGTCGGACCCGACGATGAGGAGCTTCAGGATCTTGTTGCTCGGGACGATCTTCGTCGTCGCGGCTTCGAAACTCTTCTCCCCGACCAAGCTGGCATCACCCGACGGTACGTCCCAGAAGAACGGGGCCGGCGGCTTCGGGGGTCGGCCGTTCGGGGCCCTGAGCACCTTGTTGGGCGTCTTCGCGTTCGTGGTCTTCTTCTTCGTCGCCTTCGTCGCAGCGAGCACTGGTCCAACGGTGAGCACTCCCGTGAGGGAGGCGGCCAGCAGCGCGAAGCCGAGACGACGGGATGTGGTGAGAGGTCGTGTCATGGGAATTCTCCTATGGAGCCGATCGCGATCGAGGTTGCCGATCGTTGGTATCGGACATGCACCGGCGCGGACAGATGCCCCGGTGTCGGAACCATCAAACCCTAGGCGTGTGAGGATCCCGTGACGGGGACCTGAGGAGCCTTCGACCACCTGCGGACGGATTCCCTCATGAGAACGAACACTGACCCGCCACGGCGCCTGTTCGCGGAAACGCAACGGTGCTGGCGCACGCGCCGCCGGACGAGCGTTTACCATGCCGGGCGTGAGCGCATCCTTCCACGCCAACGGGCTCGATGCCTGGCGTATCCAGCCCGAGCACCCGTTCAAGCTTTCGGGCATCGATCCGGCATCGACCCCCGCAGCCCCGGGCGACCGCTCGAAGACCGATGCCGCGTCCAATGAGCTGCGCAAACGCCTCAGGGTCACCCAGGACTGTTTCATGGCGGAGAAGGAGCGCAGCATCCTCCTCGTCCTCCAGGCCATGGACGGCGGCGGCAAGGACGGCACGGTGAAGAGCCTCTACCTGGGCATGCATCCGGTCGGCGCCGAGGTGACCAGTTGGGGAGTTCCCACCGAACACGAACTGGCGCAGGACTTCCTCTGGCGCATCCACCAACGGATGCCCGCCAAAGGAAAGATCGGCATCTTCAACCGCTCGCACTACGAGGATGTGCTCGCGGTGCGCGTGCGCAAGCTCAAACCGCCCAGCGTGTGGCAGAACCGCTACACCATCATCAACAACTTCGAGGCCGGATTGGTCGCCGAGGGCACCACCGTCGTCAAGGTGATGCTCCATATTTCCCGCCAGGAGCAGGCCAACCGTCTCCAGGCCCGCATCGACCGGCTAGACAAACGATGGAAGTTCCGCCTCGGCGACCTCGAGGATCGTCAGCTCTGGCCGAGCTACCAGCGGGCCTACGACGACGCGATCGAAAAGACGTCCACCACCCATGCGCCGTGGTTCGTCGTACCGGCCGACAAGAAGTGGTATCGCGACTTCGCGGTCTTGACCATCCTCACGTCGGTGCTGGACACCCTCAAGCCGGCGTATCCGCCGCGCCACGACCTCGACGGTGTGGTCGTGCCCGGAGCGGTTCCGCAGGTCGCGGGCGACAAACCGCCCAAGAAGCCGAAGGAACCGAAACCCGTCACCTCCTGGGTCGAGCCGAACGACACGAACGGAGGAGGCACGGAATGAACGCCGCAGAGCTCGTCCTCGCCACGGCGGCGCCGATCAACGCGATCGGCGCGAAGTTCATGTTGATCCCCGAAACGAACGACATCGGAGCAGAGCTCGGCTTCTCCCATCCGTTCGCCTTCTACACGGCGGGGCGGGGTGGCGTCCTGGGCGACGTCGATGCCGACGTGATCATCTCCGCCTTCGGGTTTTTCGCCCCGAGCCTGATCCGCAAGTTCTGGGATTCGTCGAAGGCCGTGATGTCGCCGCGCCAAGCCGGTTCGGCGTTCGCCGGAGCCGCCCAGACCTGGGGTCGGCGTCACCTCGCCGGTCTCGACGGCCTCGACCGGATTGCCGAACTCGGCGAGAAGATCATCGAGGCGGCCGACTGTTCCGGGCTTGCGCTCTTCGCCGGGTGGCGTTCCGAACCGCTGGCGGCCGATGCGCCCGCTCGCGTCTATCAGGTGCTCCACGTGCTGCGCGAGCACCGGGGCAGCGCCCACATCGTCGCCCTGCTGGCGACCGGGCTCACGCCCTTCCAGGCCCACTTCGGAAAGCTCGGCGAATCAGGGCTGAAGAACTTCGGCTGGCGCGACTGGCGCAGCGATCTGCTCGACATCGCCGGCATGGAGAACCGCCTTGCCCAGGCCGAGGAATTGACCACGGAGCTCATCACCCCGGCATTCAGTGTGCTGTCCGCGGCCGAGGCGATCGAGTTCGCATCGCTGGTCGCGGCCGTGCACACGCACACATCACGCGGGTAACGACAACTGAACTCCCGATGGTTGCCACCCGGGCGTTCGGTGTCTAAGGTCGACGCACAAAAATGAAACAGCGTTCCTCTGAGTGGAACGACGGTTCGACCCGAGGAGAGTCCGTGAGCTTGCGAATGTCGCACATTGTCGGTTTGGTCACCGTGGTCGCCGTCGCCGGCATGGTCCCGTCGATCGCCCAGGCCGCCGCCCCGAAAGCCGGTGGGTCCTGCACCGCCAAACAGGTGGGCACCTCGGCCAAGAGCGGCTCCGCCACACTCGAATGCCGCAAGAGCGGCAAGGCCGGACGCTGGGTCCGCGTGACCGCGACCACTGCGGCGCCGACCACTGCGGCGCCGACCACCGCGGCGCCCACGACGGCCGCACCGGCGGCTACCGCGCCTGCACCGACGGGTGAGAGCGGCCGTGGGGTCACCGACACCACGATCAAGATCGGCTTCATCGACGCTGCGTTCAAGACGCCTGCCGGATTCCTGCCGAGCTCCACCGGAAACACCGCGGCCCAGGTCAACGCCATGGTCGACGCCATCAACGCCGCAGGGGGCATCGCCGGCCGCAAGATCACTCCGGTGATCCGCCAGTTCGACCTCGCCGCCAGCAACCGAGATCAGGCCGAGGCTCTCTGCGCCGCCTTCGCCGATGACGACAAGGTCTTTGCCGTGTCGAGCCAGAGCGTGATCGTCGCCGCCTCGAGCAAGGAATGCTTCGCCCGGAAGAAGACGCTCTACATCGAAGGGGCCGGCTCGTTCCCCTTCGACACCGACACCCTCAAGCGGATGGCACCGTATGCGTACGTATCGAACCTGCCGGCAATCGATCGGGTCGTTCCGTCCTACGTCAAGACACTCGTGGACGAGAAGTACTTCGGAGCCGATCCCAAGGGAGCGAAGGTCGGCATCGTCTCCATGGACGATCCGGTCTACAAGACGGCCGGCGCCAAGCTGGTCGCCGAGCTCGACAAGATCGGCGTGAAGCCGATCGAGGTCACCTACTTCGACACGACCTCACAGGCCACGGTGAGCCGTGACTCAACAGCTGCGTCGACCCGCTTCGCCGCCAAGGGCATCACGCATGTGATCTCGCTCGCTTCGGCCGGCAACACCATGCAGTTCATGTGGACCGGTGAGGACAACGGCTACTACCCGCGCATGGCCTTCACGAGCTTCGATGCCCTGCGCATCGTCGCCGACGGTCCGTCGTTCCGTCTCCGCAAGGTCGCCAAGCGCAGCCTCGAAGGATCGATCGCAATCGGCGTCAACACGGTGGTCGACACCGATGACACACAGAATGTGTTCCCCTCGGCCGGGCCAGAGAAGCGTTGCATCGACGTCTACACGAACTCGAAGCTCATCACCGGCTTCGAGAGCCGCTACCTGTCGCGCTACGCGCAGTCCTACTGCGACAACCTCTTCTTCATGAAGACCGTGGCTGACAAGGTCAAGGGCCCGCTGACCGTCGACGCGTTCGCCGCTGAGGCCGCCAAGCTCGGCTCCAAGGGCTTCGACGCCGGCGTCGGCTGGCTGACGACCTTCGGACCCGGTCGCTACGACGGTGGCGACGGGTACCGGGTGCTGCGCTTCGACTCCACCTGCAGCCGCCCGACAGATGGGTGCTTCGTCTACGCCTCGGGCGTCCAGAAGCTCGCCTGAGCCGATTCTGAGCCGAGACGAGCGGTCGCGACTTCCCACGAAGTCCCGGCCGCTCGTTTCGCGTCCTCGATCGCCCTCCCCGTGCCGGCTGTGTCCCCCCACCGACATCGTGCCCGACGTGCGGTCGCGTGCGCGGTGATGCTCAGCGCGCTCAGCTCCGGGTGCACCGACGGGCTGTCCTTCCGCCAGGACGACCGACTCAGGATCGTGTCGCCACTCGACGGCGAACTGGTCAGTGAACCGGTGCTCGTCGAATGGCGCATGAAGCCGCGTCCCACCTCGGTCAAAGGATTCCTGCTGTTCGTCGACCGGGCGCCGCAACCACCCGGCAAGTCGATCGAGCACTTCAGGCCTGACGATCGATCGAACATCTACGAATCGTCCACGAACTCCGTGGAGATCGCCGCCTTCGAGTCGGCCGTCACCGGGCCCAAGAACCGCAGGAATCGGCACCGGGTGCTGATCATCCCCCTGGACGCCCGTGGACGGCGCATCGGCGAAGCAAGTGACCACGTGGAGATCGACGTGTTCCGGGACGAACCGTGAACGACGCCGCGTCCGACACCCTCGAGCGCACACGCGACGAGTCGAGAGCGCGTGGCCGGGCCGCGCTCGGCGTCACCGGATCCACGACCACGCGGTCGCTTCGCGACGTGGTGCGGGAAGGTCGCGGCTGGTATCCCATCACGGCGTTGGGCGGCCTTACGATCGTCGACGCGTTCCAGAGCTCGGCCTACTCGGTGCTCGGACCGGAGATCGCCGACACCTTCGGGGTCGACGCCGCGATCATCGCCGGTTTCTTCGCGCTGCGCCTCCTCGCCGTCTTCGGAGCGGCGCTGCCGGCCGCCGCGCTCACCCAGGGCAGGCCACGCCGAGCGGTCCTCTCGATCGCCGCCGGCGGCCTGTGGGTGGTCACTTCCTTCTCGCTCGGGCTTTCGCGCACGGCGGCGCTGCTCGCCATCTGGTTCGTGATCGGCGGCATCGGCAACGGCGCGTCGCAATCGCTCCATCGACCGCTGGTGATCGACAGCTACCCGCCGTCCGGTCGCGTTCGTATGCTCGCGTTGTATCGCAGCTTCGACCAAGTCGGCGGCATCGGAGCGCCGCTGCTCGTCGCCGCGCTGACCACGTGGGGCAACCTGACATGGCGCGGTGTGTTCATCGTCGTCGGCGTCATCACGGTCCCGGCGTTCCTCTATGCGCTTCGGCTCCGTGATCCAGGCTTCGGCACCTACGACGAGGCCAACCTCCGCCAATCCGTCAGCGGCGATGCGCCGCCGCCCGGCGCGCTCGACGAGGCCGACGTTCGGCTCGGCTTCTTCGAGATCGTCCGCCGGCTCTTCCTCATCCCCACCGTCAGCCGCATCCTCGTGGGATGGGCGGTGCTGGGGATGTCGTTCGTCCCGCTTGCCACGTACCTCTCCTTCTTCCTCGACGACCGCTGGAAGATGGGCCCGGGCGCCCGAGCGCTCTTCTCGGCGGCGCTCCCCGTCTTCTCACTCGCCGCGGTGCTCCTGAGCAGCCGAAAGGGCGAGTCCCTCATGGCCAGGGACCCCGCCGCGCTTCTCCGCCGAGCAGCGTTCGGCATCGCTGCCGGCGGTGTGGCGATCTCCCTCGTGCCATTCGTTCCCGGCGACAACTGGAAGAGCCCCTGGTTCGTCGTCATGCTTCTCGTGTTCGGTAGCGGGTTCGCCCTGCAGGGCATCGGATTCCCATCGCTCGAAGCCTCCCAGCTCTCGATCATCCCGTCGCACATGCGTCCACACGCGGCTGCACTCGCCGGCATCTTCCTGTCCGCCGTCGGCGGGATCGGCGGGGTTCTGCTGCTGGGATCACTCGACAGCCGATTCGGCTCGGGAGCGGTCTTCGCCCCGATCGGGGTGCTGTCGATCGTCGCCGGCCTCGTCCTCCGGTCGGCGACGAGAACGATCAACGCCGATCTCGACCGCAACGTCGACGCCCTCGTCGAGACCGAGCAGCTCAAGGCCATGCACGCCCGCGGCGAGCGCCTACCGATGCTGTCGTGTCGGGGCATCGACTTCTCCTACGGAACCGTTCCCGTGCTCTTCGATATCGACTTCACCGTCGACGACGGTGAGATGGTGGCGTTGCTCGGCACGAACGGAGCCGGAAAGTCCACGCTCCTTCGGGTGGTCTCCGGTCTGGGTCTGCCCCAATCAGGCACGGTGCGGTTCCGGGGTCAGGACATCACCTACGTCGACGCCGAACGCCGTGTAGCGATGGGCATCGCCCAGATCCCCGGCGGCAAGGCGGCCTTCGGGCCTCTGACCGTCGTCGAGAACCTCCGTGTCGCCGGGTACTCGCTCGGCCGAAATCGGCGCGCCGTGGAGACCGGTATCGAGCAGAGTTTCGCCGCATTCCCCCGTCTGGCGGAGCGCCGTAGCCAGCTCGCCGGGACACTCTCCGGCGGCGAGCAACAGATGCTCGCGCTCTCCAAGGCGCTCATCCTCAAGCCGCGCCTGCTCGTCATCGACGAGCTCTCGCTCGGCTTGGCACCGATCGTCGTCGGGGAACTGTTGGAAATGGTTCGTCGCATCAACGACGACGGAACGGCCGTCGTCCTCGTCGAGCAATCCGTGAATGTCGCACTCTCGCTCGTGACCCATGCGTACTTCATGGAGAAGGGCGAGATTCGCTTCGACGGCGAAGCGAGCCATCTGCTCGGCCGAGGAGACCTCCTTCGGTCGGTGTTCCTCGAAGGTTCAGCCGCCGCCGTCTCTGCCAGCGCGCCGGACAATCGCACGCCATGACGTCGGTCCTCGCGCTCGGGTTCGCCCCGGAATACCTCTTCCGAGGGGCGATCATCGGCATGACGTACGGCCTGCTTGCGCTCGGCATCGTCCTGGTCTTCCGTTCGAGCTCGATCCTCAACTTCGCCCACGGCGAGATCGGACTCTTCGCCGCCGCCGTCTTCGCCACGATCGTCAACCGATTCTCCCTGCCCTACTGGCTCGCCTTTGTCGTGTGCGTGCTGATCGGCGCACTTGCCGGGGTACTCGCGGAAGTCGTCATCGTCCGGCGCCTGCGGCGCGCGCCCAAGCTGATGAGTGTCGTCGCGACACTCGGCTTCGCGTCGTTCCTCGGCTTCTTCGGCAGCGTCATCCAGGGCCGCGACTCGGCGGTGCTGGGTTTCCCGAAGCCGGTGGGCTTTCCCACCTTCAAGTTCCGCACGTTCTTCGTCAGCCCCGCCCATTCGGCGATCCTGATCCTCTCCCCGATCGTGATGGTCGCCATTGCCGTGTTCCTGCGCTGGTCACGCATCGGCATCGGCATACGAGCTGCGTCCGCAAATCCCGAAGCGGCGCGGATGGCGGGACTGTCACCGAGCCGCATGTCGGCCATTGCCTGGGGCCTGGCCGGAGCTCTCTCGGCCTACACCGCGCTGCTCGTCACCCCGGCACTCGGGTTCGGCGCCACGGGCGCCACCAACGCGCCGGGGCTACTCCTACGCGCACTTACCGTTGCGATCATCGCCCGAATGACGAACATCCCGGTCACCCTCGCCGCTGGCCTCGTGATCGGTGTGATCGAGTCGTTCCTGCAGTACAACTACTCGTCGGGCGGCCCGATCGAGGTGCTGCTTCTCGCCACGGCACTCGCGGCGTTGCTCCTCCAGTCGGGTCGCCGGGGACGCAACGCACAACGCGACTCGTGGATCGCCGTGCAGCCGTGGTCTCCGCTCACCG
>JANPFX010000271.1:0-2718 GCA_031423635.1 Acidimicrobiia bacterium
GCCGGCGCACCCGTCGCCTACTACCGCAACCCGATCGGCTACGGCATGGGCGCGCCGACGGTCTACACCTGGGGTTCCGAGGGCCAGAAAGCGCGCTACCTGCGGCCGCTGTTCACCGGCGAGGAAGTGTGGTGCCAGCTCTTCTCCGAGCCGGGCGCCGGCTCCGATGTGCCGGTCTCGCCACCCGCGCCGTGAAGGACGGTGAGGAGTGGATCGTCAACGGCCAGAAGGTGTGGACCACCCTCGCCCACCTCGCCCGTTGGGGCATGCTCGTGGCCCGTTCCGATGCCAACGCCGAGAAGCACAAGGGCCTCACCTACTTCGTCGTCGACATGCACGCACCCGGCGTGGAGGTACGACCGCTGCGCCAGATGACCGGAGATGCGGAGTTCAACGAGGTGTACTTCACCGACGCCCGCATCCCCGACGCCGAACGCCTCGGTGAGGTCGGCGACGGATGGAGGGTGTCGATCACCACGCTGATGAACGAGCGCGTCTCGATCGGCGGGTCGATCGCCCCGCGGGGGAGCGGTCCCATCGGTCTGGCCGTGAAGGCGTTCCGCGAGTACGGCCACACGAACGCGTCTACCCGTGACGAGCTCATGAAGCTGTGGATCCGGGCCGAGGCGGCACGCCTCACGAACATCCGCGCCGCCGGCAACCGCAAGGCCGGGACACCCGGCCCCGAGGGATCGACGGGCAAGCTCGCGTCAGCCGAGCTCAACAAGGACATCTACGACTTCTGCATGTCGCTGATGGGCGCCGACGCCATGCTCTACGGCGATTACACGATGCATCGACCGGAAACGGCGATGGCGGGTTCCACCATGCAGCAGCAGTTCCTCCGCAGTCGGGCCAACTCGATCGAGGGGGGCACGTCCGAAGTCATGCGCAACATCCTCGGAGAGCGCGTCCTCGGCCTCCCCGGCGACGTACGCGTCGACAAGGGCAAGAGCTGGCTCGAGGTACCCCGCAACTGACTGCGCCCAGCGTCGGCGCGGCGGGTGTTCGCCGCGCCGACGGGGTCAGCAGGGAATGAGGGAACCGTCGGCGCAGATGGCCAGACCCGAGGCGTCGCTCATGCGCAGCAGCGGCTCGGCCGAGGTCGGCCCGAGGGTGAGGACGTGGCGGGCGAGAACGGTCGACATGGCGGCGCGTCCACACGACACCGTGGCGGCGATGAGCGAATCGGGGCGCTTCGGCGCAGCGATGGCGGTGGCCATGCCGACGATGTGCGTTCCACGGGCGACGACCATGACCGACGGGAGGACGGCGCAGCTGTCCTGGGGATCGGCGAGCACGATCCCACCGGAGTCGGAGGAGCACGGATCGATGCGCCGGCCGATCGACACGACGAGGAACGGGATCTGGTCGCTCGCTACTCCGGGGAGGAGGTCGTCGAGCACCCGTCCGACGGTTAGCAGCGCGTCATCGTGGAGGACGAGCATCGGCGGCAGCGCATGGGCGAGACGGGCGAGGGTGTAGCGGGCCAGCTTCGATGCGCCCGGCCCCTCGATCAGGACGTCGACCGGGACGGAGCCGGCGGCGCCGGAGCACAGGTGCCGGACATCGGCGGCGTAACGGGCGAGGCTGATGATCGTCATGTCCCCATAGTGATCGGTCGACCACGCAGAGTGGTTCATCATCGCAAGTGATGAAAACCCCCGGAGCACACGGTCGTTATTGAACCGCTGTTCGGTTCACTTCTCGAGACCGACCGGGGCTATCAAGCCGTCTCGACGACCTGGAACGCCTCGGCGGTCGAGCCGGGGGGAAGCCCCCCGGACA
Organism: Acidimicrobiia bacterium; assembly: GCA_031423635.1. Taxonomy (GTDB): domain Bacteria; phylum Actinomycetota; class Acidimicrobiia; order Acidimicrobiales; family JANYDT01; genus JANLQX01. Next base: position 1,789 of record JANPFX010000271.1, read on the forward strand.
GGGCGACTGACTCGTTCCACATGCGGATGCGGGCTTGCATGCCGTCGGGATCGGGGAGCTGGCTGGCATGGCACAGCAGTGCGGCGATCTTGCGGTCGAACTGGGCGGTGGTGTCCACCCACTTGTTCGGCGTCGGCCCGCCCATCAGCCAGATCTGCCATGCCGAGTGCGGCTCGAAGCCTTCCTCCATGAGCTCGACGAAGGTGAAGGGATTGCGGGCGTCGGGGTAGACCGCACCCATCGTCGCCTCGGCCGTGGCGAGGTGGTCGGGGTGTGATCCGTAGATCCGGTTGAAGTCCCGCACCGGCGACTGGCACATGACGACATCGGGCTTGAAGCGGCGGATCTCGCGGGAGATGTCCTTGCGCAAGGCCAGGGAAGGCTCGACCGCTCCGTCGGGGTAGCCGAGGAAGCGGAGCTCGCTCACGCCGACCTCCTTCGCCGCGGCGGTCTGCTCCTCGCGTCGGATGCGCGGGATCTCTGCGCGGGGCACAGCTGGGTCGAAGCCACCGGCATCGCCGTCGGTGACGATGCAGTACCCGACCTCGACGCCGGCGTCGGTGAGCGTGGCGATGGTGCCGGCGGCGCCGAAATCGACATCGTCGGGATGGGCGGTGACGACGAGGAGACGATGGATCAGACGGTCGTTGCTCATGACCCTCCAGCCAACCACGAGTCGTGCGACTCCGCCGTGACACGTGGGCCAGCACGCTCGCTTCGGCCAGGATTCGGGGGGAAATCGAAGCCAGCTGGCCCGAGCCAGCCAGCCGGCCCACGGTGCTACGGCGAAGTGGGCACAGTCGCGGCACTGGTCTCGATGTCCTCGAAGCGATCGACGTCGCGCAACGCGGTGAACCTCAACGCGAAGAACGCGACCACGACGAGGGTGAGCACTCCACCGCTGACGACCCAGAGACAGCAGCAGAGGTT
>JANPFX010000272.1:0-2013 GCA_031423635.1 Acidimicrobiia bacterium
TCACCGAGTCGCTCAAGAAGCTCGAGCGCGACGACGTCAAGCACGCCAACGTGCACCGAGCGGACGGCGGCATCACCGAGAAAGACATCGGCCTGGCGGCGGCGTCCAACGCCACCATCATCGGCTTCAACGTGCGTCCCGGCCGTGAGAGCCGCAAGCTGGCCGAAGAGACGGGTGTGCAGATCCGCACGTACCAGATCATCTACCAGGTGATCGAGGACATGCAGAAGGCGCTCGTGGGCATGCTCAAGCCCGAGATCGAAGAAGTCGTCATGGGCGATGCCGAGGTGCGCGAGGTGTTCAGCGTGCCGAAGATCGGGGCGATCGCCGGTTGCTACGTGCTCAACGGATCGATCATTCGCGGCTCCAAGGTCCGCTTCCTCCGCGACGGCGTGGTCATCTGGACCGGAGCGATCGCGTCGCTTCGTCGGTTCAAGGACGACGTGCGTGAGGTTGCGACCGGCTTCGAATGCGGTATCGGTCTCACCGACTTCAAGGACTTGAAGCCGGGCGACATCATCGAGACCTACGAAGAGCGAGAGATCGCCCGCGTCTAGTTCCGCTGGGCTGGCGCCGCATCGCCCTTTCTGACCGCTGGCACATCACGTCGCTCGACCCCTTCGATCGTCAAAGCTTCGACACCCATGTACGTCTGCGCCCTGCGGATCGAGTTGTTCTTTCCGCACGCGCATTCGCTGAAGGAGCGTCGAGCCCTGCTTCGTCCCGTTGTCGAGGGCTTGCGGAACCGGTTTCCGGTTTCGGTGGCCGAGGTTGGCGAAGCCGAGAAGTGGCAGCGTGCGTCAGTGGGCGTGGCCGTGGTGGGATCGTCGGTCTCGGTGGTCGGCCAGGTGCTCGACGACTGCGAGCGGTTCGTCTGGAGCTTCCCGGAGTTCGACGTGTTGTCCGTGGAGCGGTCCTGGTTGGACTGACCACGCTGGGAGACGGCCGAGTCGGGGTACGTGGAAGACTGTTGCGATGGTGCAGCGCAGAAGTTCGGGTGGACGGGCCGGCGGGGGATCTCGCAAGTATCCGCGTGTCGCTCGGGTGAACGAGAGCCTTCGCGAGGTGATCGCCGAAGAGATCGAAGGCATCGACGATGACCGTCTCTTCCTGTGCACCGTCACGGGCGTGGCTGTCGACCCGGATCTCCGACATGCCACGGTGTTCTTCTCCGTGATGGATCCAACGGCCTCAGACCGCGCTGCGGAAACGCGTCAGGCGCTGGAGGATCACCGGGTGCTTCTGCAGAAGGCCATCGGTCGAGAGCTGATCTTGAAGCGCACTCCGTTGTTGAGCTTCGTCCCGGATTCGGGCGTCGCGAACGGAGCGAAGATCGAATCGATCATCAGCACGATGCCCCGGTCGCCCGAGGGCATCGACTACGGGGTGGACGAAGACGGCGTCGGCCGGATCGCCGCTGCGGATGTGACCGATCGGGCCGACGGGTGAACCCGGGGGCCGACGCCGACGTGCGCGTCGCCGCCGATGCGATTCGTTCGTGCATCGCCTCAGGCGGGACGTTGGCGATGATGTGCCACGTCTCGCCCGACGGTGACGCGCTCGGCTCGATGCTGGCACTCCACCATCTCGCCCTCAGCCAGGGCCTCGACAGTGTGGCGTCGTTCCCGAACCCGTTCTCGGTGGCGGCGCACTACCGCTCGGTTCCCGGCCTCGAGTTGCTGAGTGAATCGGTGAACTTCCCCGCGAAGCCCACCACGGTCGTCACGTTCGATTGCGGCTCGCTGGGCCGGTTGGTCGAGCTCGGTGTCCCGGCGGCGTTCGCCCGTGACCACGGCCAGCTCATCGTGTTGGACCATCACGCCACGAACGATCGCTACGGGTCCATCAACGTGGTCGATACCCGCGCCGCGGCCACTGCCGTGGTCGTTCACGCTCTCGCCGGAGAGCTCGGATGGCCGTTGACCCGTGAGGCCGCAATTTGTTTGTACATCGGCCTCGTCACCGACACGGGGCGATTCCAGTTCTCCTGCAGCGACCCGGCCGTCTTCGAGA
>JANPFX010000273.1:0-63266 GCA_031423635.1 Acidimicrobiia bacterium
CGTCTTCGCGGGCCCCACCCGCTCCTGGGTTTTAACCCGTGCGGGCCGCTGCCCGGCACGAGGCGGGGCAGCGTCCACGACACAGGGGACGACGGTGTCGCCGCAGGGGAAGAACTCAGCTGCAGCCGCTCGTGGCGCCGCAGGCGGAGCAGACGTAGCAGCTGCCGGCGCGGTTCATCTCGTTGCCACACGAGTAGCAGAACGGCGCATCGGCCGGACGGCCACGGCTGAGCAGACCCGGGTTCTTGGACGGCTCGACGGATACCGACGGGGTGTCGAGAACGATCGAATCGGCAATCGTGGTCCCGGCGTTGGAGAGCGGCGTCGACGTGGTGATCGCTTCCTCCACACCCGGCAGAGTCGGCTGGGTGCGCTCCTTCGCCGACAGCACACCCAACTCGGTACGTAGGTCGAGGGGGAGATAGTCGAGGGCGAGGCGACGGAAGATGTAGTCGATCACCGAGGTGGCGATGCGAAGCTCGGCATCATCGGTGATGCCGGCCGGCTCGAACCGCATGCCGGAGAACTTGCGGACGTAGGTCGCCAGCGGTACGCCGTGCTGCAGACCGAAGCTGATCGAGATCGAGAAGGCGTCCATGATGCCGGCCAGGGTGGAACCCTGCTTCGACATGTTGATGAACACTTCGCCGGGACGGCCGTCGTCGTATTCGCCGACGGTGACGAACCCGCTGCAGTCGGCGACGCGGAACTCGAAGGTGTTCGAACGGCGCTTGCGGGGAAGACGCTCACGCTGCGGCTTGCGGATCACCGTGGTGGTCGAGGCAAGTGCCTGCTCCAGCTCGGCGATCTTCGCCGTGAGCGCCGGATCCGGTTCGGCCGAGACGGCGCCGAACACGTTGCGCTCGGACCCGTCCTTCTTCGCCGTTTGCAACGGCTGGCCGACCTTGCAGTTGTCGCGGTAGATGGCGATGGCCTTGATGCCGAGCTTCCAGGCGTCGATGTGGAGCTGGGCCACTTCCTCGACGGTGGCCTCTTCGGGCATGTTGACCGTCTTGGAGATCGCGCCGGAGATGAACGGCTGGACGGCGCCCATCATGCGGACATGGCCGAGGTAGTGGATCACGTTGTCGCCCATCGAGCAGGCGAACACGCTGAGGTGCTCGGCCCGTAGCTCGGGCGCACCGACGATGGTCTTGTTGACGTCGATGTAGGCGACGATCGAGTCGATCTCCGCCGGCCGGTAGCCGAGGTTCTTGAGCGCACGCGGGACCGTCTGGTTGACGATCTGCATCGAGCCGCCGCCGACCATCTTCTTGAACTTCACCAGACCGAGATCGGGCTCGACTCCGGTGGTGTCGCAGTCCATCAGCAGGCCGATGGTGCCGGTCGGGGCGAGCACCGATGCCTGGGCGTTGCGCACGCCGTAGGCGGCACCCAGCTCGCAGGCCGTGTCCCAGGCCTCCTGGGCGGCGAAGAGCACGTCGTGATCGGTGATCTCCTCGTCGATCTTCGCGACCTCGGCCCGGTGCATCTCGAGCACGTTGGTCATCGCGTCGCGGTTCTCCAGGTACCCGGCGAAGGGTCCCATCTTCTTCGCGATGCGTGCCGACGTGGCGTAGGCGTGACCGGTCATCAGCGCAGTGATCGACGCGGCGAGGGCCCGGCCGTCGTCGGAGTCGTAGGCCTTGCCGCGGGCCATGAGCAGCGCGCCGATGTTCGCGTAGCCGAGGCCGAGCTGGCGGAACCGATGGCTGTTCTCGGCGATCTTCGCGGTCGGGTAGTCGCCGTTGCCGACGATGATCTCCTGGGCGGTGATGAGCAACGTGACGGCTTGCGTGAACCCGTCGACGTCGAACGAATCGTCGTCGTTGAGGAACTTCATGAGGTTGATCGACGCCAGGTTGCATGCCGAATTGTCGACGTGCATGTATTCCGAGCACGGGTTCGAGCCGTTGATCCGACCCGAGTTCGGTGCCGTGTGCCAACGGTTGATCGTGGTGTCGTACTGCATGCCCGGGTCGGCGCACTCCCAGGCCGCCTCGGCGAACTGACGGAACAGGTCACGGGCACGGACGGTCTGAACGACCTGACCGCCACCGACGGCCCGCAGGTGCCAGTCGGCATCATCGACGACGGCGTTCATGAACTCGTCGGTGACCCGCATCGAGTTGTTGGCGTTCTGATACTGGATAGAAATGGCGTCCTTGCCGTCGAGGTCCATGTCGAACCCGGCATCACGCAGCACTCGCGCCTTGCGCTCCTCGATGGCCTTGCACCACAGGAAGTCCTCGATGTCGGGATGATCGGCGTTGAGGATGACCATCTTCGCGGCGCGGCGGGTCTTGCCGCCCGACTTGATGGTGCCGGCCGATGCGTCGGCTCCACGCATGAAGCTGACCGGACCCGAGGCCGTGCCGCCACCGTTGAGGAACTCCTTCGATGAACGGATCTTCGACAGGTTGACACCGGCCCCCGAGCCGCCCTTGAAGATGACGCCTTCTTCGCGGTACCAGTTGAGGATCGAGTCCATCGTGTCGTCGACGTCGAGGATGAAGCACGCCGAACCCTGCTGAGGAACACCCTTCACACCGATGTTGAACCACACCGGCGAGTTGAACGCGGCCTTCTGGGTGATGATCAGGTGCTTGAGCTCGACGTTGAACACCTCGGCCTCTGCGTCATCAGCGAAGTAGCCGCCCTTGCGGCCCCAGTTGGTGATGGTGTCGACGACGCGGTCGGCGACCTGGCGCAGCGACCATTCACGCTCGGGCGTGCCGACGGTTCCCCGGAAGTACTTCTGGGCGAGGATGTTCGTGGCGTTGAGGCTCCATGACGCCGGCACCTCCACGCCGAGCTGTTCGAAGGCGACCTCCTGGGTCTTCCAGTTGGCGATGACCGAATCGCGCCGCTCCCAGGCCAACTCGTCGTACGGATGCACGTCCGGGGTGGTGAAGTGACGGGTGATGCCGATACCGGTGCGCTCGGGCGCAAGAGCCATGAGGTGAAGCCTTTCGGGGTCGGCCGTGTGTGATGGCCGGAGACGGAAGTGACGGAGAACAGCGGGAGAAAGCACGGAGACGAAAGTGGCCGGAGGCGAAAGTGGCGGAGACTGCGGGAGAAGCACGGAGACGAAAGTGGCCGGAGACGGAAGTGACGGAGACCGCGACAGGCGGAACGGGACGGTGCAACGACGTGGAGGTAGGCGGGACGATTGATCAGCGCCTGTGTGGGGGTCGACAGACGAACGGCAAGCTTGGTTGTGACTCCTCAGACACCCTCGTCCGGGAAGGGACTGCACCGGGGGCTCGAGCGGCTCTGGATGCTTCCCGTTTCGTGGGAATCAACCACAACATCTAGTGGGTGGGCCCCCTGGCCACCACGAGATGACCAAGTTACAAGCGTGGAATTCCCGTCGTCAAGTGTTTCCTCACCGTTCACCGGGAATCTCCCGATCCGGCCGTTGAACGGTACGGAGGCAATCCTGTGGACAACCAGACCCCGGTTGCTGTGGACGACCGAGGGATTGCCGGTGGATCGTCAGGAAGGGTCAGACGCGGAGGGCGGCGAGCTGGGCGACTCGTCCTGGTGCTCCACCTCGGAGCGGACCGGGCCGGTGACTTCGGCCGCCGCTTCCGCCAGCTGGTGGGCATCGGTGAAGCTCTGGTGAACGCTGGCGAAGCGGACGTAGGCCACGCCGTCGTGGATCCGCAACGCATCGAGGACGGCCTTGCCGATCGCTTCTGACGTGACCTCGGGGCCGGCATCGAGGCGAACCTGTTCTTCGATCTCGGCGACGAGGGCCTCGATCTGCAGCTCGTGGAGGGAGCTGTTCTTCGTGGCCGCCTGCAGGCCGCGCAGGAGTTTCCCCCGGTCGAACGGCTGGCGGGTCCCGTTCCGTTTCACCACCGTCAAAGGCACGTCTTCGATCCGCTCGAAGGTGGTGAAGCGGCGATTGCAGGCCAGGCACTCCCGTCTCCGACGGATCACTGCGCCATCCTCGGCGGCGCGCGAGTCGACGACCTTGTCGTCGTTTCCGGCACACCAGGGGCATCGCACGGACAGCAACGCTACTGCCGGCGCGTCGGGAACCATCCGGGGGGCGACCCCACATCGACACGAGCCGATCCGGAGGTCAGCGACCGGGTAAGACGAGGCGTTCGCCGGCCCGCAGGGAGGACCCACCGTGGGCTCGGCTGAGCTGCGCCACGAGCGGCCGGATGTCGCCATCGGGCTGCGCCTCGCGGGCCAGGCTCCAGAGGGTGTCCCCGGGTTGCACGATCACGACCGAACCGCCAACCGGTGCATCACCGGCCGGGCGGCCCTGGTCAGCATCGGCGAAACGGGTCGACGAGATCCCGACCCCGACCACGGCCAGAGCCATCGCGGCAGCGGCGACGCCGACGCGACGACGCAGATATCGTCCGCCCGGCCGCGTGGCCGAAGTCGACCTCGCCTGCGGCACGACGGCAGCGGGCCGACGAACCGAAGCGGAGGAGCGCTGAGCGGATGGGCGAAGGGCGGCTGACGTCATGTCGTTCTCCAGGCGGGCTCACCGAGGTGAGGTGATACGGGGAAGGTGGGGCGGTGCGGAACGAAGGTCGGACGGTTGGTGTTCGATGGTTCTTTCGGGGCGCACCGAACGACCGTTCGTTCGCTCAGTCAACACGAACCTTCGTTCGAGTGTCAAGAAATTTCTCGAACGAATGTTTGCACCCCCCGCACGCGTCATCTACAGTGCTGGTCCGGACGCCAGCCAGCGCAGGAAACCGTCCCGGTCGAACTCCGAGCCGCCCCGTGGCGCAGCGGGGGCTTCACGCCCCCCTGACCAGCCGAAGTGTCCGTCCGACTCGCCCCCTGCTTCATCCCAACGCCGACTCCGAGCAAAGGATCGACCATGCCGAGTTTCCCGAAAGACCCGTCCGAGCACTACACGACCACCGATGACCTGGTGCACTCGAACGATCGCCTGACCGACCGTCAGCGCACCATCCTCGAGTGCATCGAACAGTCGATGCGCGACCGGGGCTATCCCCCATCGGTCCGGGAGATCGGCGAGGCCGTCGGTCTCTCGTCCTCATCCACCGTCCACAGCCACCTCAAGTCGCTCCAGAAGCAGGGCTACCTCCGCCGCGACCCCACCAAGCCCCGGGCCATCGAGGTGCGCTTCGATCCGGCCACGGGAAGCCAGGCCGAGCGTCGCCCGGTCCGCCACGTGCCACTCATCGGCAACGTCGCGGCCGGCACCGGTGTCCTGTCGGAGGAACGGGTCGAGGAGATCCTGCCCCTTCCGGAGGACTTCACCGGCGACGGCAACCTGTTCATGCTCAAGGTCCGGGGCGAGTCGATGATCAACGCCGGCATCCTCAACGGCGACTACGTCGTCGTGAGGCAGGCGGCCGGGATCAAGAACGGTGATCTCGTCGTTGCCGGCATGCCCGGCGAAGAAGCCACGGTCAAGACCTACCGCCGCGAGGGCGCCGACGTCCTCCTGATCCCGGCCAACCCCGATTTTCAGACCATCCGCTTCCCGGCACCCTGGGTGAAGGTCTACGGACGGGTGGTCACCGTGCTGCGCCGCCTCTAGTAGCGGGAGGCACCGGCGAGGTCACGAGCCGCTGCAGCACGTCGTAGGCCCGGTCGATCTCCGAACGCAGCACGCACTCGCCGGCGGTATGGGCGATCGTCGGGTCGCCCGGGCCGAAGTTCACCGCCGGAATACCCCGGGCCGCGAAGAACGCCACGTCCGTCCATCCCAACTTGGCGCGCGGCGCCTCCCCCACGAGGGAGGTGAGCGCACCGAGCAGGGGGTGGCGAAGTGACGGAAGGGCCCCGGCGGATGCGTCGACGACCTCGAACGTGGCGTCGTCGCCGAGTACTTCGGCGCCGATGACCTGACGGACCGCCTCGGCGGCCTCGTCGACCCCGTGATCTGGAGCGAAGCGGTGGTTGATCGTGATGCTGGCGCGGTCCGGCACCACGTTGTTCCCGGCACCCCCGTCGATCTTCACGACCTGCATTGCCTCGCGGTAGCCGCATCCGTCGATGGTCGGACGACGCGGTTCCCATGTCGTGATTCGTTCGATCACGGGACCGAGTCGGTGGATGGCGTTGCGCCCCATCCACGGACGCGCCGTGTGGGCTCGCGCACCTCCCACGGAGAGCACCGCCCGCAGCGTGCCCTGGCATCCCGCTTCGAGGATTGCGTTCGTCGGCTCACCCAGGATCGCCGCATCCCCGGCGAGCAGGTCCGGCGACGTGGCCAAGAGCTTCTTCAGCCCGTTATGGATCGCCGCCACCTCTTCGCATTCGTAGAAGACGAACGTGAGGTCGACCGTCGGTTTCGCCATCGTCTCGGCGAGGTGAAGGAACACCGCCAGACCGCTCTTCATGTCGGCCGATCCGAGACCGTGCAGGACGTCGCCGTCGATCCGGGCGACATCGTTGCCGTTGACCGGCACGGTATCGGTGTGACCGGCGAGGATGAGCCGCTGCTCGTGGCCGAAGTTCGTACGGGCGACGAGGTTGTGATCGATCCGCGTCACCTCGAGCCACGGCACGGCGCGGAGTCGACTCTCGATGTGGGCGGTGATCGCCGCCTCGTCATGGCTGACGGAGGGAATGTCCACGAGCGCCGCGGTGGCGGCGAGCAGGTCCACGCCCGCGCTCACGCCGGCGCTCCGGTCCAGCTGACCCCCGACGACGCGAGCCGTTCGGCAACCAGGGCGAGACGGTCGTCAGGCTCCACCAGGGCGATGCGGATGTGGTCGGCGGCGTCACCGTAGAACTCGCCCGGCGACACGACCATCCCACCGTGCTCGGCGAGCCATTCCGTGCAGGCCCACGCATCACCGCCGGGGACGCAGATCCAGAGATAGAAGGCCCCTTCCGGGAGGGCAACCGGCAGGCCCACCGACGCCATCACCTCGGCGAAGGATTCGAGACGCCGGTGGTAGCGCGTGCGCTGGACATCCACGTGCGCCTCGTCGTCGTAGGCCACCGCGGCGGCGAGCTGCACCGGTCCGGGGACCATCAGGCCGGCGTGCTTGCGGATCTCGCTCAGGTACTTCACCAACTCGGTGTCGCCGGCGTAGAACCCGGCGCGGACACCGGCGAGATTCGACCGCTTCGACAGCGAATGGACGGCGACGACCCCGTCCGTGCCGTGCTGCAGGATCGAGCGCGGAGCGCCGCTCCAGGTGAACGACACGTAGCACTCGTCGGAGAGCACCGTCACGTCGTGGGAGCGGCCCCAGGCTGCTGCGGCACCGAGGTCGTCGAGACCGCCCGCCGGGTTCCCCGGTGTGTTGACCCACAGACACAGCGCGCGGGACGCGTCCTCGTGGTCGATCGCGTCGAGACGGATCCGCCACTGGTCATCGACCGGAACCGGAACGGCCCGGCACCCCGCCAGCAGGGCACCCATTTCGTAGGTCGGATAGGCCACGGCCGGGTACAGCACGGTGTCACGATCCGGTCGACGGAGCTTGAGCCACTGCGGCGTCGTCGCGACGAACTCTTTCGTGCCGATGCATGCGCCGACCTGGGTCCCCGGGTCGACGGTCGCGCCGAGATAGCGCTCCACCCAACCGGCAGCGGACGTCCGCATGCGTGGTGAACCGAGTGACGTCGGATAGCCCCGCTCCGCCCCGGACGAACCAAGGGCCTCGACAACGGCCGCTGGGGGTGGGTCACAGGGGGTGCCGATCGACAGATCCACGGCACCGCCGGCGTGGCCGGCCGCGAGCGTTCGGGCCCGGGTGAGTCGGTCCTGCGGATAGGGCGGCGGAACGAAACCGGCAGGGGCTGCGGCTGTGGTCGCGGACATCTCCATCGACGCTACCCGGCCGGGTCACGAAAGGCCGTCGGCAATCACGCCGCCGACGGCAGCGTCGGCTCCTGCAGCCCACCGGATTCATGGGACCGCCGACAACGCGACGACGCCGAGTCAGATACGTTCGGGGTACCGGTGTCGCACCACGACGGGAACACCGGCGTCACCGGCCAGCTGCGCAAGTCGCTCGGCGATGGGGCCGCGATCGTGGATGCGAACCTCATCGGGACCACAGCCCACGAAGTTCGAGACGCCGACGAGTATCCCGGCATCGTCGACCGGGACCACCGACCGCCAGCCGTCGACCGACGCTTCGACGAGCGGTCCGACGCCATCGGGGTCGACGGTGATGCGGACACGGTCGTCCGCTCCGTCGACCGGCTGACGGCGGAGCCAGCCGGCCTCGAGCACGTACCCGGCCGAACGCGCCCGGGACGACACCAGGCGGGCCAGGGCCCGCGTGAGCGACGGCGCCATTCGATCGTCGTCGACCCAGGCCTGGAGCTCGGCCCGGTAGTCGGGGTGGCGCTGGTCGATGATGTCCTCGTTGACGTGGATGGTCTTCTCACCTGGCGCGAGCAGGCCCGCGTCGACCGTGGTGGCCGAACCCATGTGGAACACGAACACACCGAGAGCCAAGACGTTGCGGAAGCCGGCCTCGACGGCGCGTCGGCAGAGATCGACCTCCTCGCAGTACCCCCGGCCGAACACCGGATCGAAGACACCGACCGCGGCAATCACGGCCCGCGAGATCATGAGGCAGAAGCCAACCCCGACCGGGAGGTCGAGCACCTCGTCACCGAACTCCTCCGCCAGCTCGGTGGAGACGGCATCGACAGCCGAGGGATCCGTGAGCACACCATGCGCGGACTCGTTCGGGAGCGAGAAGATCGAGGCGGAGTTCGACCACGCCGTGACCGTCCCGATGTTCTCGGCGCTCTCCGCCGCGGCGACCAACTGATCGACCATGTTGCCGGGCACGATCACGTCGGAGTTGAGGATCACCACATGGTCGTGGCCCTGATCCTCGGCAAGGAGGAGCCCGAGGCTCATGTTCCGGGGGATACCGAGGTTCCGGGGCGAGCAGTAATACCCGAGGCCGAGACCTCGCGAGAGCGATTCGAGCTCTTCGCTCCAACCCGGTTCAGGTGATGCATCGTCGAGAACAATCACATCGACGTCGTGCGGCCGCGTTGCCGTCTTGAGGGCAGCGAGCGAACGCAGGGTGCGGGGCACGAACTCCCGGCCGTTGTAGACGAGAACGGCAACGAGCACCCGTTTGCGCGGCACCTCCGCTCCGGGCGTGCCGGCCATGTCAGGTGCGCAGGAAGTGCAGCAGACGGCGCAAGGCGCCGAGCTTCTGAGCGGCCTTGTAGGTCGTCGACGCCTCGACCTCGGCGATCCGGCGCTGAAGTTCGGCAATGTCGGCGCGCGCACCTTCGAGGGCCAGGCGGGAGCCCTCGGCTTCGGCCTGGAGTTTGAGGACCCGCTTGTTCGAGTCGACTACCCGGGAGGTGAGGTCGAGTACCCGGGCGTTGGCGATCTCGAAATCGAGTAGCGCCTGGGTGAGGTTGATCCGATCGAGTCGTCGCGTGAGCTCGTCTGCGTCCATCGAAAGGGCGGCAACGGGCGACACGTCGGAAGGCTCCGTGGCATTCGATGCCTCCGGGGCGTCGGTGGTCTCAGGCATCGTCGTCTCCATTCTCTTCACTCCTAGCGTCTCGGGCGGGCCAGGGCCTGTCGGAAGAGACGCACCAGGGCGTCACCGCTCGCTTCCCAACTGTACCGATCACCAGCTCGCGCGAGCGCTTCTACGTGTCGGCGCGCGAGGTCCGGGTCACCAAGTAGTCGACATGCCACGGCCGACAGCGCTTCGGGCGACCAGTCCGAGGCCAGAAGCGGGACGTCGGTTCCGTGAGGCGAGCCCCGGCCGGCCCGGGCAAGCTCACGAACCGGTCCGAAGTCGACGGCGACCGTCGGCGTACCGAACGATGCCGCTTCGAAGGGAACGAGGCCGAATCCTTCGGCGGAGGTCGGGTACCAGACGAACGCCGCATGGCGAAGCAACCAGTTTCGTTCGGGCTCGGAGAGCTCCGGTAGCACGAACACGTGCTCACGGGGCCCGCGGCGGGCTTCGAGTACACGCGTCGTGCCGTGGGGGACGGATGGGCCGGCGAAGATCAACGCGAGGTCATGGCCCGCCTCGCGGACGAGCGCGTGCGCATCGAGCGCGAGCTCCCGGTTCTTATGGCTGTAGTTCACGCCCAGGCACAGAGCGAACGCGCCGCCAACGAAACCCCGAGCGGCGAGTTCGTCCGGCAGATGCCCGCGTTGGTCACCGCGGAGGTGCTCGGTCCCGAGCGGCACGGAAGTGATACGTGTACGTTCGATCGGGAGCTGGTGCAGAACCATCTGTTCAACGACGTCTTCACTGATCGTGACAACGGCGTCGGCAACGCTCACCGTGTCGGCAAGGAACGCCCGGTACGCCATCCACTCGCCGGTCGATGCGAAGTACCCGCCGTTGTGGAATGCGATGGTGTCGAGCACGCTGACCACGAACCGCACGCCGACCGTCTTCCATTGGGTCAGGTCCCATCCGGGCACCGGTTGGTAGGGCCGAAAGCCGACGTCGACCGGACCGAACGCGCGGAGGTCGTCCTCTCGACGCGCCGTGACCCTGGGCGACGAAAGAACATCGGCCGCGTACGACGGAATCGGCCCCGGAAGGGCGACGCACACCTCGGTGACCTCTGCGTTCTCGGCAAGAGCGCGAATGGTGTGAGCAGTTGCGACCTGGGTCCCCACCTGGTTCGGCCCGAAGCACGAACCGTCGATGAGGATCCGCAGCCCCTCCACCTTGACCCGGGCGACCTGATGGGCGAGAGCGAAGGCGGAATGGCCGCTCACCCGCTCCGCATCGATGAACGCCACCATCGATTGATGACGGTGGAGCAGCCATCCCCGATCATCGGGGGTGAGCGTGGTTCCGATTGGCTCGACCGCGAGATCACTCGGGCGAAGAACATACGTGGACGTATCAACAAGGTCGACGAAGCCCTTTGCCCTGGCGCGTACAGAGAAGTCGGCGATGGCGATGTCGAATCGAGCTGACGCGGGCGCAACGATCTCCCCGACGGCCGCGAGGGCAGGAGCCCCGAGCACGACGATCGGGCCCGTTGCGAAGGTGACCGGCGCCGGCACCGCAGCCGGGGTGAGCGTTCGGAGACGACGCGTGATGGTGACCTCGTCGTGGCCGTCCGGCGCGCGATCCTGGGGCAGATTGCGTACGGGGAACGACAAGAAGTCGGCCGCGTTCGAGAGGAACGAGATGGACGAGTAGCGCAGGTCGTCGGCCAACCACGCGGTCGCAGTGGCGAACGGATCCGGGGGCAGGATGCACGGTTCGTTCACCACGGCGAGATGCGTCCGGCGTTCGCCGTAGACGACGTTGCAGAGTTCGGCGACGGAGCCGACCATGCGTGACTGCACCCGGGGGCCGAGTGCGGCGAAGGTCGAGAGGAACTGCGTGTAGAGGCATCCCACGACGACGTCGACATCAGTGGTGTCAAGGAGCGAACGCACCGTCACCAGGTACCGCTCGGGATGGGTCCCGACATAGACGACTGCCGTGATCTCGCCGTGCGGGGCGCCCGCGACCGGTCGCGCCTGCTCGATCGCGGTGTGCTCCAAGCCAGTCATCGTCCGACGACGGTAGCGCCCGGTACCCTCGAATCGATGCGCAGATGGTTTCCCCGCCGACGGAGCGACGCCGTGCGTCACCCGCAGGCCGACCCGGGATCGCCGCAGTTCCCCGCGGACGAATCAGCCGAGCTTGCGGCGCAACGGCTGGTAGCGGGGCGCCCGCCGCTTCGGGCCAGCACCGATATCGCCCCGAGCGCCGAGGACCTGCTCGACTGGCTCCGGGCCTGGCCCGACGCCCCGTCCGACCCGGCGGAGTTCCGCCGATGGGTGAACGAACCCGCCTCGGAGGGTCCGCACGGGTTGTCGAAGTTCGTCTTCTCGGTGTGGCGCAGCCGCGCTGATCTCCGCGCCGCGTTCCCCAGCGTGCCGTTTCACCGTGAAGCGCAGGAACGACTCCTCCTCTGGGCCAGCATGCGCCTCGCTGAAGAAGCTCACGCACCCGACGACCTCGTTCCGGTCGCCCCGCTCGGGGTCTCGAGCCTCGACCCGCCCGGCGTCGACGCGGCGGACCTGCCGCCGTTGACGCCCGGGGTGGTCGTGATCGGGATGCTGCGTTCGATCCTTGGTCTCGGAGAGGCCGGCCGGCGGCTCGTTCACCTGTGCGAACGGGCGGGAGAAGTCACGCGGTCGGTGTCATTCGACTACTCGGAGGCGCCGCTCGGCGTTCCCTGGACCCACCCGTCCCCATCAGCTTCGGAGGCGTTCGACATCGTGGTCATCGCTGCGAACGGTACCGAAGCGCCGATGCTGCGGGGCGCGTTGGGCGGTGCCGCCGTGCTGGGTCGCTACGTGATCGGCCTGTGGTTCTGGGAGCTCGAAGACCTCTCCGCTGCCATGGCCGTCGGCTTCGACGCCGTCGACGAGGTGTGGGTGACGAGCGAGTTCACCGCCGAAGCAGTTCGGCGCGCCGCTCCGATCGGGTTCCCGGTCCATGTCGTCCCGCTCGGGGCAGACCTCCGCCCGACGCCAAGGCGAACCGCTGCGCTCCGGTCCCGATTCGGGCTTCCTCCGAACGGTGTCGTGGTCGGGAACGTGTTCGACTACGCCAGTCGCATCGAGCGCAAGAACCCGATCGGTCTGATCGAGGCCTGGAAGCTGGCATTCCCCATTCCCGATCTGTCACGTCGGGTCCTCTTCTTCAAGACGCTCAATGCAGTAGGCAACTCCGACAGCGAGTCCCTGGTGCTCGCCGCGGGCGACGGTCGGCCGGACATCATCGTCCGTGATGAGAGGCTCTCGGTCGACGATCGGGATGTGCTCGTCCCCCAGTTCGACGTCGTCGCCTCGTTGCACCGGTCGGAGGGCTACGGCCTCACGTTGCTCGAGGGAATGCACCACGGACTTCCCGTGATCGCGTCGGGATATTCGGGCAACTTGGCGTTCATGACCCCGGAGAACTCCTGGCTCGTGCCGTGCCGACCGGCGATTGTCGAGGTCGACTCCTTGGTGTCGTATCCGAAGGGCGGTCGCTGGGCCGAGCCCGATCTCGAGGCCGCCGCGGCGATGATGCGCGAGGTCGTCGATCACATCGACTCGGACGGCGTGCGGCACCGCGCCGAACGAGGGAGGTCGGATGCACGTGCGCTCATCGATGGATCCGCGGGTTCAGCCTGGATCGGCAAACGCATCGCCGAGATCCGTCGCGGGCGCACTGGTCGCTGACCCGGACGGGCTCAGCGATGGCCGAACTGCCCGATCGTTCCCTCGGCCGCGTCCATGTCGAGGACGAGCACGGCTTTCTTGTCGATCCGTCGGTTGAGCGTCGGGACCACAAACGTCTCGAGCGCGTCGGGTTCGAAGGATCGCATCTTGTTGGCCAGTGAGAGCACTTCGGTAAAACCGAGCGATTTGTCGAAGGCGATCGCGGAGCGGAGGTCGGCCAACACGGCGTTCAGCGTCGTCGGATTGCGCATGCCCCGCTTGATCGCCGCCGTCATGCCGTTGCGGATGAAGGTCTGCTGCCGGGCGATCCGACCGAGGTCGCTGCGCGGATCGGCGCGCCACGTGCCGTTCTTCTGCTGCTCTTCGTATCGCCGGCTGCGGACGTAGGCCGTGGCCTGCGTCGGGTTCAGGCGGAAGCATCCGGCGGTCGGCTGGTTCAGCTGCGTCACCCGGTCTCTCGCGGGTTTCGGGAAGCAGATGTTGACGCCGCCCACTGCCGCGACGACACGCTGGAAGCCGATGAAGTTCACCTTCATCATGTGCTGGATCGGTATGCCGAGATTCTCCTGAACGGTCCGCACGAGAAGGGCGTCGCTGCGCGCCGATGCGGCGTTGATCCGGTCGAAGCTGTTCGTGCCCGGCATGCGCACGAAGAGGTCCCTGGGGATCGACAGCACCCAGGCCTTCTTCGCGTCGGGGTCGACCCGGAGCACCATGATCGTGTCCGAACGCGAACCGGCGACCTTGCCCTTGCCGAAGCCGACGGCCTGGTTTTCGGGAACATCGGAACGGTCGTCGGTGCCGATCATCAAGATGTTGAAAGCGTTGCGTCCGCCAACGGCCGCGACCTTGCTGGTGTCGAGCAACGGCCGATTGGTCACCTGATCTTCGGGGATGGTGACGAGCGGCGGGGGCAGCGTGTCGGGTGTCGTGTCGTCGAGACCGTCGACGCTCAGACCGGGAAGGGGAGCAGCGGGTTCCGTCGTCCCGGCATCGGCCGGGGCAGCGGGCCCAGGCAGGCCGGCGATCGTCGCAGGAGTGCCGGGCGGTGGGATCGGCGAACTCTCTGCGGTGGTGTCGGCCGCGGTCACGGCGTCAGAGCTTGGCGCAGTCGTCGCCTCGGCGATCGTCTCGCCCGCAGGAGTCGGGAGCGTGACGACCGTGCCGCCCGGACCGCTCGTGCGTTTCGGATCGAGTTGGCTTGACCCGACGCCGGCGATGCGCGGTATCGAGGAGAAGCGCCAGTACAGGTAGCCGACGCCCGAAACGAAGAGGACGACGGCGGCGACGAGCGAGACGAGAGCAACGCGTCCGAGCCGGGGACGGGCGAACTTCACACAGCCCTGCTCACTCGGCCGGCATCCGAGACGCGAGGACAGCGACGCGCATCGGGTGAGCGCAGTGCGGAAGGCATGCCCTCACGCCGACGCCGTGGCCGACAGAATGCGGGCACCGAGGGTCTCGAGCTTCGGCAGGAACCCTTCGTAGCCCCGGTCGACGATCCGGAGGTTGCGGATGGTCGTGTTGCCTTCGGCAACAAGCGCAGCGATGACGTAACTGAAACCGGCGCGGAGGTCGGGCACCTCGATGTCCGCCCCGTGGAGGGGAGTCACTCCTTCGAACGTGGCGAGGTGCGGGTGGCCGAGACCGCCGTACCGACACGCCCGACCCTTGGGACATCCTGTGCCGACGGTGATCCGCGCGCCCATCTCGTTGAGCGCCTTGGTGTAACCGAAGCGGTTCTCGTACACCGTCTCGTGGATGGTCGAGGTACCCCCGCATTGCGTGAGCGTCACTCCGATCGGCGCTTGCCAGTCCGTCATCAGACCGGGATGCACCGCCGTCTCCAGATCGACGCACCGAAGCCCGCCTTCGGCCCGTTTGAAATGGAGGCCGTCGGCGGAGTCGGTGAAGTGACCGCCGAGAAGTCGGTAGGCGCCGAGGAACGAGACCATGTCCTCGACCCGGGCATTGCGGACGACGACCTCGCCGCCGGTGGCGATCGCGGCGCACGCCCAGCTGGCGACCTCGAGGCGATCGGGGATGGCCTGGTGTTCGAAGCCGTGCAGGCTCTCCTGGCCGTGGATCACGATGGTGCGGTCGGAGCCGAAGATGATCGCCGCGCCCATCTTCTGGAGCACCGTGATCAGGTCGAGAATCTCCGGTTCGACGGCCGCTCCATGCAAGGTGGTCACACCCTCGGCGACGACGGCCGAAAGCAACACCTGCTCCGTGGCGCCGACCGACGGAAACGGCAGCCGGATCTCACAACCGGTGAGGCGTTTGGCCCGCAGGTGCCAGCCGTCGTGGCGGTGTTCGACCTCGGCGCCGAGCTGTTCGAGCGCCATGAGGTGCCAGTTGACCTGGCGCCCGCCGATGTCGTCGCCGCCCAGCGACGGGATCAACGCCTCGCCGGTTCGATGCAGGAGAGGGCCACAGAGCAGGATCGGGATGCGGCTGCGGCCGGTGAACTCGCCGAGGCGCTCCGGTGAAAGGGGGTTGACCGAGGATGCCTCGACGGTGACGGAGCCGGCACCGTCGTCGGCGGCGTCGACAGTCACCCCCATGGCGCGCAGCATGTCGGACACGATGTGGGTGTCGGAGATCGCCGGCACGTTGTGGAGCGTGCAGGGGTCCTCCGTCAACAGCGCCGCCACGAGCTGTTTGGAGATCGAGTTCTTGGCCCCGCGCACGGCGACCTCACCCCGGATGGCGTGCCCGCCTTCGAGGACGATCGTGTCGATGGATTGATGCGGAACCGGCACGCGAACAGGCTACTTGCCGCCCCTCCATCCCCAGGTTTCCGACGTTTGGCCGCCGAAACCGCCCGACTTCAGCGAAAGAGGTCCTCCGACGGCGCCCGCACGACCTCTTCCCTGACGGAGCCCTCACGAAGCCACTGGGGGTCGACGCCGCGGACAATGGCCGCGGCGATACCCGAAGCCTTCCCCATGACGAGTTCCGCCGCTCCGGCGAGCTCGTCGACCAGGCACACCTCGGTCACGTGCAATTCCCGCCCCTTCGCATCCTCGGTCCCACGCAGGTCGACGACCGCGGCAATGCCGGCGCAGCCGATGGCGACATCGGTGAGGCCCTTGCGCCAGGCCCGTCCGAACGTGTCGGAGATGATGACGGCGACATCGATGCCGAGCCTCCCCTTGATGCCGTCACGGATGCGCCTGGCCGAGCGGTCGGAGTCGACCGGGAGCAGGGCAGCCCAGCCCTTGTCGATGTTGGACAGGTCGATACCGGCGTTCGCACACACGAATCCGTGGGTCGTCTCGCTGATGATCAGCTCGCCGCGGGGGGTCATACGGCGCCGGAGGATGCGGACGGACTCGTCGAGCACGTAGCGCTTGTGATCGTTCTCGATGTCGGGGTCGACCGGGACGAGCCGTCCCTCGGCTTTCGACACGACCTTCTGAGTGACGACGATCACGTCGCCGTTGCGCAGGCCGGGCTCGGGGTCGGCGGCGGCGATGATCTGCTCGGCGAGGACGTCGCCCGGACGGACCTCGGGGATTCCGGCGATGGGAAGGAGTTCGATGCGGCTCGGCGTCACCCTCCCAGTCTTGCCACGCAAACCCGCAGGAAACCGCATCCGGCATGTCGTTGGGAGAGAGGTTGCCCCCACATATGGGGGCAGAACACCTCCGAGCAGCGTTGGGAGGTGTTTTGCCCCGAAAAATTTGGGGCCTCTTCTCGACGCGCCCGAGCGGACTCGTGTTGCGAGCAGTCGAGCGAAGCGAACGGCGCAGCACCAATCGAACAGAGGGGCAACCGCTTCTCCACGCGCCCGAGCGGACTCGTGTTGCGAGCAGTCGAGCGAAGCGAGCGGCGCAGCACCAATCGAACAGAGGGCAACCTCTCTCCCAACAGCCGGGCGTCAGCCGAGGGCGGCCAGGGCGGTGCGGGAGAGGGTGGCGGCGACGGCAGGGGTTCGCATGATCGTGTCGGTGACCACGGCGCGGACGCCACAGGCTTCGACGGCGGCGACGCTGTCGACGTCGGCGTGATCGATGACGAGAACCGAGCAGAACGGGGCGTAGAGGCGGGCGACGCCAACCACGGACGCCTCGTGTCCCAACTCCGTGAGCATCCGGTCGGCCGGGCCCTTCAGTGCGGCCCCGGCGACGATGGGCGAAACGGCCACGACCCGTTCGCGTCGTCGCTCCAGCACCTCGCGGACGCCGTCGACAGCAAGGACAGGGCCGATGGAGACAATCGGGTTGGACGGGCACACGATGATCGCCTCGGCGCCCTCGAGCGTCGCCAGGACGGACGGACCCGGACGAGCGGACCCGATGCCGACGAAGCGGACGCCGGTGACCGGGACCGAATGCCTGTGCCTGACGAAATACTCCTGGAACGCCAGTGGACCGTCGGCCGTATCGACGACGGTGGAGACCGGATCGTCGCTCATCGGGAGAAGCCGGAAGGTGAGCCCCCACGCCGACGCCAGGTCGGCGGTGACCTCGGTAAGCGAGGCTCCGTCCACGAGCCGGCCGGTTCGCCAGAGGTGGGTGGCGAGGTCACGATCACCGAGGTTGAACCAGTCGACGGCACCGAACGGTGCATACCGGGCCAGCGCCCCCATCGCGGTCCAGGTTTCTCCGGCCAGACCCCAGCCGCGTTCCGGGTCGATCGCCCCGGAGGTCGTGTAGACGACCGTGTCGACGTCCGGCGAGACGTGCAAGCCGTGGAACCGGGCGTCGTCTCCGGTGTTGACGACGACCGACAACGTCTGCGGGTCGACGGCCGTGATGAGTCCTCGGAGCATGCGGGCAGCTCCGACGCCGCCGGCGATGGCCGCGATCATCCGCGTGTGTTGATCGGAAGGCGCACGTCAGGATGGGATCTTGGCGCCGACGAATTCGTCGCCGGCGAGCACGACAGCTCCGTCGCCGACCACACTCAGCGCCCGCAGCACGGCACCCTCGCCGATTCGGGCACCCTCACCGACCATGGAGTCCTCGACGGTCGCTCCGGGCTCGATGGTGGCGCCGTCGAGAAGGACGCTGCGGCGGACGACAGCGCCGTGACCGATCACGCACCCGGCGCCGATGACGCTGTGCTCGACGGTGGCGTCGGGCCAGACACGCGCCGACGGATGCACGATGCCGGCTGGGGACGACCCGTTCGCGGCGTCGATCGCGTCGAGGTTCGCCTGCAGATAGGTGGAGGGAATGCCGGCATCGATCCACGGGACGTCGGCATGTACGGCATAGAGCGTGCCCTCGGCGACGAGCTCGGGGAACACGACCCGTTCGATCGAGATCCGGGTTTCGGTGGCGATGGCGGTGATCACCGACGGGTCGAGCACGTACGTACCCGCGTTGATCCAGTCGGTGGGAGCGTCCTCGCGCTTGGGCTTCTCCACGAACGCAACGACCCGACCGTCGGGATCGCAGGGGACCACGCCGAACGCACTCGGATCGTCGACCCGGGTCAGCGCGATGGTGGCGCGTGCGCCGACGGAGCGGTGGAACGCGACCTGGGCCGTGAGGTCGAGGGTCGTGAGCACGTCGCCGTTCACCGCGATGATCGGGTCGCTGTCGCCATCGAGGAACCCCGCCCCGGCGGCAGCGAAGCGAATTGCCCCGGCGGTATCGAGTGGCGATGGCTCGACGGCGTAGACCAGTCGGACGCCGGCCGCTTCGCCGCTCGGGAATGCAGCCATGAAGGCGTCGGGGCGGTAACCGAGGGAGAGGACGGCTTCGGTGACCCCGTGCTCGGAGAGGTGCGCGAGCTTGCGGGTCAGCATCGGGACGCCCCCAACCGGGAGCATCGGCTTCGGCCGGGTCAGGGTCAGGGGCCGAAGGCGGGTGCCTTCGCCACCGACGAGGACGACCGCCCGCATCGGCTCAGCCCTTGGTCGTCGTCGGCGCGGCAGTCGAAGCCGGAGCCGCAGTCGAAGCCGGAGCCGAAGCCGGAGCCGAAGCCGCAGTCGAAGTCGGAGCCACGGTCGACGTTGGCGCGCCGCCGGCGGGAACCGTCGTCGGCACCGCCTGCGGAAGGTCGGCCGGTGCTTCGAGCGCCTTCTCCGAAGGCGGAACGGCGGGGGACTTCGATCCCGGGGCCGTGATGGCAAAGGCGTAGGCGCCCTCCTTCACCAGCGGGATGCGTCCGAAGTCGCTGGTGTAGCGCTCGACCCGGCCGGGATTCTTGATGTTGCGCCACAGGTAGACGCTGATCTCGGGCTTCTTCTTTTCCTTGCCGCACGTCATCTTGTTGACGTCGAACGTCACGGTCTTTCCGTCGACCCCGGGGTAGGAGATCTGCTTGGACGAGATCTTGGCGTTGACCGCGTCGAGGAAGAAGCTGAGCTGGGCCTTCTTGCCGGAAGCGCGCTTGATGAACGGATGGATGTGGATGAGTCCGTCGTCGTGGGCGTGGATGCCGGCGGTGTCGGGGAGGAGCGTGCCGTCGATCTCGGCGACGTACTTCCCGTTCACGGTCTTCCCGAGGTACGTGTCGCACTTGTAGACGCCGTAGGCGGAATGCCAGTGCGTGTCGATCAGCAGATCGTCACGCTTCTTCGTGGCGGCGGCCAGCTTCTTCGCATCAGGCTTCTTCTGATCGAGCAGGCGCTGGACCTCCTTGTTCGCCTTGGCAACCTTCTCGGAGGTCGACGCCGCGAAGGGCGCCGTCTCCGCGATCGACTTGCCGATGATTGAACCGACGACCAGCGCGGCGCCGACGACGCAGATGCCGACGACGGCACCCCAATAGCTCCAGGAGACGTTGACGCGGGACCGAGCGCGAGAACCACCGGCCTTGGCAGCCTTCGCGATCTTCTTGTTGGTCGGCGCCTGGATGTTCGACGGCTTGCTCACGGGGAGTAGAGGTTAGTGGCACCGGCCGTCGACCAAGAGCGAACGCTGTCAGCGGGCGGCCGGGGGCCGCCCCGTCCGCCGGTGTTGCAGGGCCACCAGGCCCGCCCGGATGGCGAGTCCGACGGCCACGATCGGCAGGGCGAGGCGCTGAGTCGATGTCGCAGAACGGCGGGCGAAGCGCCACAGCGACCGATGGTGGGCGGCGATCATCCGGTACGGCGCCCGTTCGCTCGATCCGCCGACCCCGTGAAGCACGACTGCCGCTTCCTCGACAACGACCCACCAGCCCGCGCGCGCGAGACGCCAACAGAGGTCGACGTCCTCCACGTACATGAAGTACGACTCGTCGAAGCCCCCGACGGACTCGAAGGCGTCGCGACGCACGAGCATGGCAGTTCCGGAGACCCATTCGACCCGCTTCGGGCGCAGGTAGCGCACGGACCAGGGGTTGTCGGTCCGGAACAGACCGATGAACGCATGGCCGGCGGCGTCGATGAGGTTCGGAAACGAGCGCGCCGACGGGTACGGAGTTCCCGCAAGGTCGGTGACCGCGGGCCCGACGATGGCAAGACGGTCGCCGGCGAGGAGGCGGGATCGAAGAGCCTGGACAGCCCCCGGCCCGACGATCAGGTCCGGATTGACGATGAGCACCGTGGCTGACGAGGTGGACGCAACCCCCCGATTCGCCGCCGACCCGAATCCGCGGTTGACGCCGAGCGCGAGCCAGCGGACACCGCGCGAGGAGTACCCGGCCACCACAGCCCCCGTCGCGTCCGTGGAGGCGTTGTCGACGACGACGATCTGTCCGACACCGGGCTGATCGACCAGTGAGGCAAGGCATCCATCGATCCAGCGTTCCGACTCGTACGTGACGACGACGACGTCGGTCGTGCCCGTCGATTCGGCGGCGTCACTCACCGAAGAGCTTCGACCGTGTCCAGGAGCGACGACTGCCATTCCGGCATCTCTCCCAGGCCGTAGCCACGAAGCGCGGCGTTGTCGAGCACGGAAAAGGCTGGTCGCGGCGCAGGCCGCGGGGGAAGCAGTTCCGAGGTGGGGATGGCGACGACCCGTTCGGGGTCGTTTCCGGCGGCGGAGAAGATCGCTTGGGCGAACTCGAACCAGGTGACCGGGCCGGCGTTGGTCACGTGGAACGTCCCGGGAAGACGGCCGACGGCGATGCGGCGGAGCATGGGGGCGAGGTCGGCGGTGAAGGTCGGGCAGCCACGTTGGTCGTCGACGACCGTGACCCGCTCGTGCGTCGGGTCGCCGGCGAGTCGGAGCATGGTCTTGACGAAGTTGCTCCCGAAGCGTCCGACGACCCAACTCGCCCGGACGATGGTGGCGTGCGAGCCGAGAATGCGTTGCATCTCGAGTTCACCACCGAGCTTGGAGCGTCCGTAGTGGCTCACCGGATCGGGTTGGTCCCATTCGGTGTAGGCGCCCCCACCCTGGGGCCCCGTGCCCCGGCCGTCGAACACGTAGTCCGACGAAAGGTAGACCACATGTGCCCCGACGCGTGCCGACGCCTCGGCGACGTGGCGGCTTCCCAGCGCATTCACCGCCAACGCGCGTCCGGGGTCGAGTTCGCAGCCGTCGACGTTGGTCCACGCACCACCATGGATGACGACGTCGGGTCGAACGGCGCCGAGCACCTGATGCACAAGGTCTCGATCGGTGACGTCGAGCTCGGCGCTCGACGCGATCAGCGCATCGTCGCCGGCCGCACCGAGCACGAACCCAAGCTCGGTGCCGAGTTGACCGTTACCCCCGGTCACCAGGATCTTCATGAGAGCCGCCGTCCTAACGGTGCGCCTCGGAGGCGATCCTGCGGAGGTACGCGCCGTAGTTCGACTTCCCGTGCTCGGAGGCGATCACGTGCAGCTCGTCGAGGCTGATCCAGCCCTGTTCGAACGCGATCTCCTCGATGCACGCGATTTGCACGCCCTGACGTCGCTCGAGGACGGAGACGAACTTCGCCGCCTCCAGGAGCGAGTCGTTGGTTCCCGTGTCGAGCCAGGCCATCCCACGTCCGAGCTTCTGCAGGTGGGCGGTGCCCGCGTCGACGTAATGACGATTCACGTCGGTGATCTCGAGCTCACCGCGCGGTGACGGCTGGAGGTCCGCAGCGATCGCCACCACGTCGGCATCGTAGAAGTAGAGGCCGGTGACGGCGAGATCGCTCTTCGGCGATTCCGGCTTCTCCTCGATGCTCACGATCCTTGCGTCGGGGCCGACTTCGGCCACACCGTACCGCTCCGGATCGGTCACTCGGTAGCCGAAGAGGGCGCAGCCGCCGGAGGTCTCCACCTGGGTGCGGGCGGCCACGAGGAGTTCGGGGAGGCGATCGCCGTAGAAGATGTTGTCGCCGAGCACGAGACACGACGGGCCGCCGTCGACGAAGTCGGCTCCGATGCGAAAGGCCTCGGCGAGGCCGTTCGGCTGGGCCTGCTCGGCGTAGACGAACGACATCCCGATCGCCGTGCCATCCCCGAGCAGGCGTTCGAAACTGGGCAGGTCATGGGGCGTGGAGATGATCATCACCTCACGGATGCCGGCGAGCATGAGCACCGAAAGGGGGTAGTAGATCATCGGCTTGTCGTACACCGGCAACAGTTGCTTCGAGACGACCCGGGTGACCGGATGGAGCCGAGTACCGCTGCCGCCGGCCAGGATGATCCCCTTCATGGGCGGAGGAGGTTAGCGCTCACGTTCTGCTGCCGAACTGCCGAGGACGTAGGAAGGTACGCCGTTCACCTCGGGTTGCCACCGAACGTGGCTAGCGTTGGCGTTTCTACTCCTCTTTCTCGACGGTATGCGCACGGATGTGTGTCAGCTCGCCGTTCCCCTCCACCGCTTCCGGAAGGCTCTCACGTGCGCATTCGCTCCCTCCTCTTCACCACCTCCATGCTGGTTGCCGTTGCGGCACCTGTGCTCAGCGCATCGCCGGCTTCGGCGGCCGAGAAGTGGTGCACGTCGCTGAAGGCGGTCGCCGCGAAGATCAACAAGATGGACACCGCGGCGTCCGACCCGACGGCGACGGTCAAGATCCTCAAGGACGTGGCCGACTCGATGAAGGCAATCGAGGGCAAAGCGCCGTCGGCGGTCAAGGCGGATTGGTCCAAGATGACCAAAGGGATCGGGAGCGTTGCCGATCTGAGCAACAAGATGCTCAGCCTCAAGGCGTCAGAGATGGCGAAGAAGCTTCCGGCGCTGCAGAAGGACATGGACAAGATCACCAACGACAAGTCGTTCTCGGTCTCAGGCGACAAGGTCACGGCGTGGGCCAAGAAGAACTGCGGCATCGACCTCGACGCCTGAGTGCGGTCTCCGGGGAGCCCGGGCGCCACGCACGGACGATCGTCGGTGCCTGCCTTCGGCCCGGGCTGCTCCGCGGGCTGACGGCGCTCACGGTCGCTGCAGCGAGTTGCGTGTTACCCCTTGCCGCACCACTCCCCGCCGTTGGTGCGACCAAGAGCACCAAGGCACCGAAGGCGACCACGACCACGGAGCCTGTCGCGACGTCGTTCTGCGAGGGATGGTCCCGAGTCCGGGCCGTGCGAAGCACCGGGCTGACCGGCATCGCCGTGCTCCGTCTGCAGGCGGAGCGGTACCGGGCGCTCGTCGACCTGGCCCCGAAGGACCTCCGCCCCCAGGTCAAGGTCATGGCGGACTACTTCTCGACGACGCTTGCCATGGCCGACAAGCCGCTGAACAACGCCAAGCAGTCAGCCGCCCTGGAGGCGCTCATCCCCAAGATCGGCGACGCCCTCACTGCCGTCACCCGCCATGCGGTCAAGACCTGCCCCCGCTCCGTGGTCCTGCCGACGACGACGTTCTCGGCCGCGGTGGTCACCTCGACGGCGGCCCCGACGACCACGGAGAAGAAGAAGCGCTAGCTCGTGTGGCAGTGCGCCCGGGCGTCGACGAGAATGTCCGCCTCATGCTGAAGAAGATCCTGATCGCCAACCGCGGCGAAATTGCCGTCCGCGTCATTCGTACCGCTCGTGAGATGGGCATCAAGACGGTGGCGGTGTACTCCGATGCCGATCGAAACGCTCTTCATGTGCGGCTGGCCGACGAGGCCTACGCCCTCGGTGGCAACACGAGCGCCGAGTCCTACCTGAACACCGCAGCCATCCTCGACGCCATCGAGAAGTCGGGTGCTGATGGCGTCCACCCGGGCTACGGCTTCTTCAGCGAGAACGCCGACTTCGCCCGGGCCATCACCGACCGGGGTGTCGCGTTCATCGGTCCGCCGCCGCACGCCATCGATATCATGGGCGACAAGGTTTCCTCCCGGAAGGCGGCCGAGGCCGCCGGCGTGGCGATGGTGCCGGGCACCATGGAGTTCCTCACCGGACCCGACGAGATAAAGGCCTTCGGCAAGGAGTTCGGCTACCCGATCGTCATCAAGGCGGCCTACGGCGGAGGTGGTCGCGGCATGAAGGTCGTGCGGGTCGAGGCCGAGGTCGAGGCGCAGCTGTCAGCCTCACAGCGCGAGGCCAAGGCGGCGTTCGGCCGGGATGAGGCCTACATCGAGCGCTACCTGACCTGGCCGCGCCACGTCGAGATGCAGATCGTCGGCGATCAGCACGGCAATGTGCTGTGGATCGGTGAGCGTGACTGCTCCGCTCAGCGTCGTCATCAGAAGCTCATCGAGGAGACGCCGGCCCCGGATTTCTCCGAGGAGCTCCGCCAGGCCATGGGGGCCGCATCAGTTCAGCTGGCCAAGGCCGTCGGCTACTTCAGCGCCGGCACGGTCGAGTTCATCTACCAGGAGGGGCAGTTCTTCTTCCTCGAGATGAACACCCGTCTGCAGGTCGAGCATCCGGTCACCGAGATGATCACCGGCATCGACCTCGTGGAATGGATGATCCTCGCAGCGAGCGGGGAGAAGCTTCCGTGGACCCAGGAACAGGTCAATGCCTCTCGTCGTGGCCATGCGATCGAAGTTCGTTTGAACGCCGAGAACCCGGCGGGCGGCAAGTTCCTGCCCTCCCCCGGCCCGATCACCACGTTCGTGCGTCCCGATGGCTTCGGTGTGCGCGTCGATGCCGGTTACGAGCCCGGTGACGCCATCAGCCAGTACTACGACAACCTCATCGGCAAGCTCGTTGTGTGGGGCAAGGATCGCGACACCGCAATTGCCCGCACGATCCGAGCGCTCGAGGAAACCCGGATCACCGGTGTCCACACAACGATCCCGGCTGACCTGGCGATCTTGCGCCATCCCGACTTCCGCGATGCGAAGCACTCCACCAAGTGGGTCGAAGACACCCTTGACCTGAGCGCGCTCACGTCGTCGAAGGGAGACGACGTTGCCGCACCGGTCGTCGACGGCGGGGTTCCCCGCGTGCGACGCGACATGGATGTCGAGGTCAACGGCAAGAGGTTCTCCGTGAAGGCATGGGTCCCTGATGTCGCGCCGTCGGTCGTCGGAGTAAGCAGCGGAGCCTCCGCTGCCAAACCGAAGCGCTCCGCAACCGCAGCCGCGTTGACAGGCGGAGGGTCCGGCGCAGTCACCGTCCCGATGCAGGGCACCGTGGTCAAGGTGCTCGTCGAAGTCGGACAGGCGGTGGAGGCGGGTCAGGCGGTGATCGTGCTCGAAGCGATGAAGATGGAGAACAACATCTCGGCGGAGAAGTCCGGCAAGGTGAAAGAGGTCAAGGTCAAGGCCGGCGATACGGTCGGGGCGGGCGACGTCGTCGTCGTCATCGAGTAGAAACACCAGGCCGTTCGCACGTTCGCCGGTGGGTCTCCCGGCCTGATTTCGTCAGCCCGCGCTCAGCCTTGCGGTGATGTTGCCGATAGGGCTGTCCATGGAAGCTCGCGTTGTCGGCAATGGTGCAAGGGTGGCGGGCGTTCGAGGGGTGCTCGTCCCGTCCGCCCGCCAGATCGCCCGCCGTCGGGTCTATGAGCGGCTCTGGATCGTCGTCGGGGTCATCTGGGCCGTCGGGAGGGTCTTCGTCGCCGAGGCGACCGTGGAGCGCTACGGGGTCAACATCTCGGTGTTCGCCGTCGTCGAGATCCTCGTCGCGTGGCCGCACGCACTCGGTGCGGCGCGCGTCGTCACGAAGCTTGTCGACCGCGATCCGCATGGCGCATTCCGCTGGGGCACGCTCCTTGCGGTCACGCACATCGCTCCGGAGCTGTACATCGCAGTTGCCGGGTCGCACATGCCGTTCGGCGTCTACGTCTCGCTTGTCCTGATCGTGGTCGGGCTCGGTGCGCTCGCGGTGGTCGGCATCATCCAGAAGGTCGGCATCGCAAGGGCTGAACGCGAGCTCGTGATCTGAGTTGGTGCATCTGCGCAAGAGTTCGTTCAACGTCGCCGGTCACTGCGATGCCACGTCGGCACTGGCGAAGGCGACACGCCAACGCTGAACGAACTTCCGCTTCGCTGCACCAGGTCCTAACCTCGGTGCATGAGTCTGCGCACCGTGAAGGACCGGACGAGCGAAGCGGTCGATGCGCTCGCTGATCGGCTGATCGCCCTGTCCCACCGGGTGCATGCGACACCCGAGACGTGTTACGAGGAGCACCGTTCGTCGGAGATGGTCGCCGATCTGTTGGCGAGCGACAGCCGATTCACCGTTTCCTTCGGCGTCGCCGGTCTCGAGACGGCGTTCGTGGCCCGGGCCGGATCGGGTCCGCTGCACCTCAGCATCTGCGCGGAGTACGACGCCCTTCCCGGCATCGGCCACGCGTGCGGGCACAACGTGATCGCCGCCTCCGCTGTCGGTGCCGGCCTTGCGCTTGCGCAGTGCGCCGATGATCTGGGCGTTTCGGTGTTCGTCCACGGCTGTCCCGCTGAGGAAGGCGGCGGCGGGAAGATCCGCATGCTCGAAGCCGGGCTCTTCGATGGAATGCATGCGTCGATGATGGTGCACCCGTCTCCGGCCGAGGCCGACCGCATGCACTGCTTGTCGGTGAGCCACTTCGACGTGACGTATCGGGGCAAGACCGCACACGCGAGTGCGTTTCCGCAGGACGGCATCAACGCCGCCGACGCGATCACCGTCGCCCAGGTCGGTCTCGGATTGTTGCGCCAACACATCAAGGCGACTGACCGGATCCACGGGATCGTCACGAAGGGCGGTGATGCACCGAACATCGTTCCGGATCACACCGTCTACAAGGCATACGTACGCGCACGTACGATTTCGGAGCTCGACGAGCTGATGCCGAAGATCGAGAACGTTTTCGCAGCCGGTGCGTTGGCGACAGGCTGCACGCACGAGATCACCCACTTCTCCCCGCCGTACTCCGAGTTCCTCGACGACGAGGACACGTTGGCGCTCTACCGGGCCAACGCCGAGTCTCTCGGTCGGCGCTTCCCGGCACCGCAGAAGCGGCGCCCCGTCGGGCAACCGCACGACGGCGAGCACGCGTTCAGTGCTTCGACCGACATGGCGAACGTCAGCCTGCGGATTCCGTCGATCCACCCGATGCTGGGCATCGAAGCCCGGGGGTCATCGAACCATCAGCCCGGGTTCACCGCGGCGTGTGCTGAGGCATCGGCCGACCACGCCGTTCGTGACGGTGCGCTTGCGATGGCTCTCACGTGCGTCGACCTGGCGACCGACCCGGCGCATCGCGCCAGGCTGCTCTCGACAAACGGGTGAAGTTCTTCACCGGGCGCCGTTCGGACCACGGCCGTCGCCCAACACAGCCTGCGGATCTGAGCCCGGACGCGGCACGAGGCGCTCGTGAGCGCCTCGTGTTCCACCCGTTCTGCAATCCCTACTGCTGAGGAGCGTTCCCTGCGACCTCGTGCTACCCATCGTCGCACGGCAATCGACGACTGCCCATAGGTCACGCGGCTCATTCCTCGGGTTTCGTCGAGAAAACACTCAACTTGCAACGGTGAGCCGGGACTCAGCGTTTCCGCGGCTCAGATGGGAAGCCGAACACGATCTCTCCGCTGACGAACGTCGTGATCACCGACAAGGTCTCGTCGAGAACCGTAAGATCTGCGCGCATATCTTCTGCAATTCCGCCACGGTCGGACTCGCCGAGCAGCCGTGCTGGAGTCGTCGATGCGCTGGCGAACGCTTCCGACGTAGAGCAGCCGGTTAGCTCGATGAGATTTCGCACGGCCGCGTCCATCGACAGCACACTCCCGGCGAGCACGCCGTCCGCGGTGCGAGCGGCGCCACCGTTCACCTGCACCTGCGCACCGGCGAGGTTGAACGATCCGTCGCCCATCCCGAGTCCGGCGATGGCATCGGTGATGAGCATGAGCCGACCGGGACCCAGCATCTTCCATGCCGTGCAAACGGCCGCACGATGCACGTGATGGCCGTCGACGATGATCGACGAAACGAGGCGATCATCGGTGAACGCGCGTCCGATGATCCCGGGTTCGCGATGGTGGAATGGCCGCATCGCGTTGAAGAGATGGGTGACGGCCCGTACGCCTGCGTCGACCGCATCGCCGAGCTGCGAGTAGGACACCGACGAATGCCCGGCGGAAACCGCAACTCCCCGTGCCGCGAGTTCGCGCACGAGGGCAAGCGAACCGGGTAGCTCCGGAGCGAGCGTCACGAGACGCACACCGCTCCCGCGAGACCACCCATTGGCGAGGGCCGGATCCGGTGGCCGGAGATGAGCAGCCTCGTGGGCACCGATGCGATCGGGCGACAGGAACGGGCCTTCCAAGTGCAAGCCGAGCACGGCCGCCGCCCCGGACGAGCGAGATGCGGGTCCGCGAACGATCGCGAGAGCCGCCGCCACGGATGAAGCCGGTGACGTGATGATCGTCGGCAGGAACGCCGTGACGCCATGAGCCGGCAGGTGCCTGGCGAGCACCGGAATCGATCCGGGGTCCGACGTCAGGTCGTGGCCGAAGCCCCCGTTGATCTGTACGTCGATGAACCCCGGAGCGAGGTGACGTCCCTCCAGATCGATCACGTCCCATCCGGGTTCTGCGGTGATCGACGCGGAGATCCTCCGTATGTGACTGTCGATGAGCACGTCGGCCCGGATCGGCGGATCCGGCCACCGATGGACCACCGCGTTGCGCAGCAGCCGCATCAGTCGTCCCCGCCGAACGCGACCGTGCCGGTGAGCGCGGCGCGCTCGAGCCGGGCGAGCGTCTCGTGGAGGGGCCAGGGGCTTCGGTGCGCGCGGTGGCCCTTCCCACCCAGCTGCCACGGTCGCGGTCCGGTGGGCGGCCGATACTCGATGCCGGCGGCATCGAGTCGATGGAGGTGCGTCGCCAGCCGGTCGGAGAATCCCGTTGCTGCCGGCGCGCCCGTCCATGCGATCTCGGCAAACGCACACAGCCGGGGGAAGAGCGAGAAGTCGATCTCCCGCTCGCTGGCCACCCACTCCGTCCACAGCTGCGCCTGAGCGCCGAGGATGCGGCGTCGTTGGTCCTCGGGCCATCCAGCACCCGACGGATCGAAGCCGGCCACGTCGTCGAGCGAGATAGGTCCGCCGATGGCCATCGGTTCGCGTGCGTCGTCGGCCTGGGCGTAGTCGAAGTAGAGAGGGAACACCGGGGCGAGAATGACGTTGCGTCCGGCGGCTGCCGCACGCTGGGCAATGCCGAGCCCACGCCACGCCATCACGATGGCATCGGTTTCCGTCTCGGGCGTCGAGGCGAATGCGTCGTCCCAGGTGATCAGGGTTCGGCCGCGACCTCGGCTGATCGCGGCGAGGTCGGTGAGGAACTTCGCAAAGAGCTCACGCGCGGATCCGACGCCGATTGTCGCTGCGTAGGCCATCGTTGCCCCGTCGTCCTGCCAGACACTCAGCCGTGACTCGTCTCCGCCCACATGGATCCACGGCGACGGGAACACCTCGGTGATCTCGTCAAAGAGCTCCGAGAGGAACGCCATCGCTTGGGGGACAGGGGAGATGAGCGAGTGGCTGATCCCCCACGCACCTCCGACCTCATTGTGCTCGCGGCGGGGAACGCCGAGCTCGGGATAGGCGGCAATGAGCGCACCGGTGTGGCCGGGCAGGTCGATCTCCGGCACCACGATGATGGCCCGATCAGCAGCGAACGCGACGATCTCGCGAAGGTCGTCCTGCGAGTAGTAGCCACCGTGCGGTGTCTCGTCGAAGACCGGCGGCTCGCTGAAGTGGCTCAGCTGGGAACGGGTCCGGTGGGATCCGCGCTCGTGGAGCAGCGGGAAGCGCTTGCTCTCGAATCGCCATCCCTGGTCGTCGGACAGGTGCAGCTGGAGTCGATTGAGTCGCAGGTCCGCCATGCGTTCGAGCAGGCGGAGCACCCCATGCTTCGGAAGGAAGTGCCGGCTGACGTCGAGCAGAAGGCCCCGCCAAGCGAGCGTGGGCGCATCGGCGATGGAGCAACAGGGCAGATCCCACGCCGGGCTCGCCGACGGTTGGTGTCGGTAGCTGTCGACCGGGAGGAGTTGGCGAATCGTTGCGATCGCAAGAGCGCAAGCGTCGAGGCTCCCTGCCGTCACGTCGACCCGCTCGGGGCTGACATCGACGCGGTACTCCTCGACCGTCAGGCTCGCAGCATTCACCGCGAATCGGATGGTGTTTCCCTTGCCCGATACGTCCGTCGACGCCTGGGCCGTGCGATCGAGGTTGAACGGGAGGAACCGCAGGAGTCGCTCGATCCGCGCCCGCTCGAGTGGTGCGAACCCTGGAGTGTCGAGCGAGGTCGACGGTTCGATCGTGAAGCGTCCGCCCGATCGTTCGCCATGACGGACAGCGGGGAGCGTGGACATCGAGGTGTCCATCGGGTCAGCCGGCGATCCGGTAGAGCCGACCCGCATATTCGGCTTCGATGCCGAGGTTGCGCTCGTGTCCGCCGGGCATGTTCGCCGAGACGTACACGGGAGCTTCGGCACCGGTGTCGGTGATACGGGAGATGATCTCGGCCGTGAGCATCTGGATCAGCAAGGCCGAGCTCATCGAGGAGATCCCGCATGCGCGCATACCATTTCCGTAGTCCAGAATCGCGTCTCCCAGCGGAGCGCCGTTGTCGAGCACGACGTCGGCGAGGTCGAGCAGACGACGGCCCGACGGGTGGCGGCTCGGCACGGCGCTGGAGTGGGCCGTGGAGGTCACGGCGATGATGGGCAGTCCGCGGGCGGCCACTGCGCTGGCCATCTCGACGATCGATGCGTTGACACCGGAGTTCGAGATGATGACGAAGCCGTCGCCATCACGGACATCGGCGAGAGCGAGAAGGCTGGGGATCATGTCGCTGCGTCGTTCGAGGAGCGGATCGTCGAGTGCCTCTGGCCCCTCTCCCCCGCGCAGCACGAGGTCCCCGAGCGCGATCTGGTTGGTCGGGATGAGGCCGCCCGCCCGCCCGGCCATCTCCATCGCCGCAGCCCGTGAGTGCCCGGTCCCGAACGCGTGGATGATGCCGCCGGAGGCGACCACCGGGTGCAGCAGCGCCGCCGCTTCGTCGACCCGCTCCCGGTTGTCTTCGGCGACGGCGCGTAGCGTTTCGAGCGACGTGGAGACGAAGATGTCCGGCGAGATCACGACAACGAAGCGTAGGTTCGGTGGTCCGTCGATGCGACCATGTTGCGTACGAGGAGAGGGCATGATCGACCAGGTTCCGGGAGAACTTCGCCGAGACCCTGCCGGGGAAGGCACCGAGGTGGTGATGGGCGTCGACATCGGCGGGTCGTCGACGCGCGCCGTGGCCATTGACCGAAACGGTGTCGCCGGGCCAACCGGCCGATCCGCCGGCGGCAACCCCTCGACACGTCGAACCGAAAAGATCGCGGCTGCGGTCGGCTCGGCCATGGACGCTGCCCTCGCAGGATGGCATCACCCGAACGTCGTCGCCATCGTCGTCGGCCTGGCGGGTCTCGACGAATCACGCCGATCGGAACTGCAGGGAACGATTCGGACGGCGGCGCGATCACATGGCATCGAGGTGGAGCCTCTGCTGCGGACCGACGCCGAGATCGCGTTTGCGGCCGGGAGTGCGTCACCGGACGGTCTGGTGGTGATCGCCGGAACCGGAGCGATTGCTGCGCGCATCCGCGACCGGCGCGAGGTCGCAACTGTTGACGGCCACGGCTGGAGACTCGGCGACGCCGGTTCGGGTTACTGGCTCGGGGCCGAGGTGCTGCGACGAGTCCTGGAAGCGCTGGACGGCCGCCGACCGCCGACGGCGATGACCGTAGCGGTGCTCGCCCACATTGCAAAGCACGCCAACTCGCACGAACGAGAAGTCGAACCGAGCGGGGACGCGGACGATCCTCGCTGGCGCATCATCCGAGCGACCCTGCACCTGCATCCGAGTGACATCGCCGGGTTCGCCGGGATCGCCCTGTCAGGCGACGATGACGCGGCACGCGACGTGGTCCGCGATGCCGCTTCTGAGCTTGAACGATCCGTCCTCGCCCTGCACCCGGTGGCCGGTGCGCCGATCGTCCTCGCCGGCGGCTTGTTGCGCGAGGGCCGACTCGTCGACGAGCTCGTTGCCCGGCTCGGTGCCCACGGTGTGACGGCAGCAGCGCTCGACCTCGAGCCGGTGACCGGAGCCGCAACGCTGGCAGCGGACGCCGTAGGTTGGCTCCGCTGAGCCGCCTTCGCCGGGTCAGCCGACGTCCGTAGGCCCGTGCGCGTCAGGATGTCCGGCGCCCTGCTCCTTCGCCGCCTCGACGCGCTTGGCACGTTGCGTGACCTTGGCGTCCATCCAGGGCAGGGAGCGCGGAACCGCTCGTCTGGTCGGCGGTGCCGAGGCGGAGAGGATGATGGCCCGACGCGGCGCGTCCGAGCGGTTGGGGCCGGTGTAGTGCAGGGTGTAGCCGCCGTGGAAGGTGGCTCCTCCCGGAGGAAGCGGACAGGCAACGGCGCCTCGCACGTGATCCATCATCTCGGGGCGCAGCTCGTTGGCATGGATACGGTCGTCATCGTTGAGGCTGCGGTGGGGCAGGACCTCTTCGCGGCGATGGCTCCCCGGCACGAACTGCATGCAGCCGTTCTCCAGCGTCGCCTCCTGGAGGGGCACCCAGATGCTGGCCGAGCGGTAGTCGAGATGCGGCGGCCAGTACGACGCATCTTGGTGCCAGGGTGTCTCGGGACCGATCCGAGGCGGCTTGTTGATGGCGTGGAAGAACGAGCAGGTGGCCTCGGGTCCGAACAACTGCCGGGAGATCGCTGTGGCGTTCACGAGCAGCAGCGAGTCATTGAGCTCGGGGGCGAAGCGCTGTGGCTCGAGGATCTGCGGGAGGACCGCTTCATCGCCGTCCTCGTCGGTGCCGGCAAGGTCGAACTGCAGGCCGAGCTCTCGACCCGCACGCTGGTCGAACAGCCGGTCGTAGATCTCCCGGAGTTGTGCAACGTCATCGGCCGAAGTGATCGACGGGACCCAGAGGTACCCCTCGGACTGGAAGTGCTCGATCTCCTCGGCGGTCAACTCGACGGTCGCTTGGGTTGACGGTGCGCGTCCCATCGCTTCCTCCAGAGAGTCGGGTGATATCGACAGAATCTATTGCCAGTCGCTTCCGCTTTCCGCTCCACCGCCACGAGCCGGCCGAGGAGAGCTGATCGGCGAGGTCCGCGGGAGTCGGGTATGGTCCCCGGCCGACATGGACATGCCTGACACCCAGATTCTCGGCCACCTCGATGCGCCGACCGGTTGGATCCGATTTGCCGAGACCGTCGACGTGGTCGGCTGGACGTTCGCCACCGACGCGAGCGACGTGGAAGTCACCGTTTCGCTCGACGGGCGCACGGTCCTCACCTTCGCTCCGGACGTGGTCAGGGAGGATGTGTCCGAAGCGTTCGGCGTTCCGCAAGCCGTCCAGTCCGGGTTCCGTCGGACGTTGACCCGAGACCTCGTCAGCGGCGACGACGCCACCACGGCCGACGAGTTCGCGCTCGTGGTCGATGTTCGTTCGGCGAGCGGCCTCACGAAGCGTCTCGGCGACGCATCACTCGAGTGGGTTCGGGCGCCGGAGTTGGAGCGCGCACGCGGTGATTACCGGGCGGTATGGGACGGTGTCTCCCGTTCGATCGACGACGCCCGCATCTCCGTCGCCGGATACACCGACGACTCGGAGTGGGAACGGACCGGTATCGAGAGTGCCGAACTCCTGCGCCGCGAGCTTCGCCTGGGGACCGACGACACGGTGATGGAGATCGGCTGCGGAGCGGGCCGCATCGCCCATCATCTCGCTCCGCACGTGAAGCAGTGGATCGGGGGCGACGTGTCGAAGAACATGCTGGCCCACGCCGCTGAGGCGCTGGCGGGAGTTTCGAACGTGTCGTTCGTCGAGCTCGCCGGCTCCGATCTCCGTGCCGTTCCCGATGGCTCGCTCGACGCGATCTACTGCACGGTGGTGTTCATGCACCTCGACGAGTGGGACCGCTACCGCTACGTGCGGGAGATGTTCCGCGTGCTCAAGCCGGGTGGCCGCCTCTACATCGACAACTACAACCTGCTCTCCGAAGAAGGCTGGTCGTTCTTCCTCGAGATGTCGGAGATCGATCCGGTGCACCGGCCGGCCAACATCTCGAAGTCGTCGACACCCCAGGAACTGCGGGCCTTCGCCGAGCGGGCCGGCTTTGCCGATGTACTGGTCCGGCCCGCCGCGCTGTTCGTCGCCGTCACGGCGACGAAACCCGGCTGAGTTCCGGCTGCACGGCCCTACTCGGCCGCCTCGGCCAATGCTTCGGAGAGTGCCGGGTGCACGAGCATGGATTCGGCAATGTCGGTGACCTTGAGGCCGGCGGTCACGGCCAGTGCGATCACGCTGATCAGCTCCGCTGCGTGCCGGCCGACGATGGACCCGCCGAGCACCACGCCGGTGAGGGGATCACTGATGATCTTCACGAAGCCGCGGGAATCGTTGTTGATGAGCGCCTTCGGTGACGCCGAGAACGGCACCTTGGTGACCCGCATCTTGCGCCCCATGGCGAAGGCATCGGCTTCCGCGAGGCCCACGTCGGCGATCTCGGGCTCGGTGAAGATCGCACTGGCGGCCTTGTCGTAGTCGAGGTGGCGGTGCTGGCGGGTGTGCAGACCCATGGCGTGCTCGGCGACCTTGCGGCCCTGCATAGAAGCGACGCTCGACAGGGGAAGCTTGCCGGATACGTCGCCCGCTGCATAGATGTGCGAGATGTTGGACTGACAGTGATGGCCGATGGTGATGTAGCCGCTCTTGTCGGTGACCACGCCCGCACGATCGAGCTGCAGACCGTCGGTGTTGGCAACGGACCCGATGGCGAGCACAGCATGGGTTCCCCGCACCACGCGCCCATCATCGCAGCGGACCACGACCGCGTCTCCCTCGCGATCGATCGACGTGGCACGCGCCCCTTTGAGCAGCGAGACGCCACGGCGGATGAAATCGTCCTCGAGGACGGCGGCGACCTCCGGGTCCTTCTGCGGCAGCACCTGCTGGCGGCTCACCACGAGCGTGACCTTGGAACCGATGGAGGAGAACATGTGCACGAATTCCACGCCGGTCACGCCCGAACCGTTCACGATCAGGTGCTCGGGGATCGCCTTCGGCGGGTAGCAATCCCGGGTCGTGAGAATGCGCTCGCCGTCGGGCTGGCACCAGTCCGGGATCCTCGGCCGGGTCCCGGTGGCGACGAGGATCGCATCGGCGTGAAGGTGCTCCGTCTCGCCGTCCGCCATGACCACCACGACAGTGTTCGGTCCATCGAGTGTCGCGGTGCCCTTGATGAGCCGCACACCCTGGCTGGTGAGCTGATCGGTGATCGACGTGGACAGCCGATTCTCGATGCCGACGACGCGATCGCGGAGCGCTTCGCGATCGATGTGGGGCTGCATCACGTCGAGGCCCATGCCCTCGATGCGGCGGGCGAAGCTCATGGCTCCGCCGGTGGCGATCATCGTCTTCGACGGAATGCAGTCCCAGAGGTGGGCGGCTCCACCGACCACATCACGTTCGACCATGGTGACCGTGGCGCCGAGTCGGGCGGCGTACGTGGCAGCCTGGTTTCCGGCGGGTCCCCCACCGATGATGACGAAGTTCAGTGCCATAGCGAGACGATGCTACGACCCGGGACCGGCCGGCCGACGCCAGCCTGCGCGCTAGAGGGAGGCCGGTTGCGGGCCGCGCACGAGTCGACCCGGGTGCGCGCCGGTCGGCACGCCGTCCTCGAACGTGACGACGCCGGACTTGATCGTCGCGCGGTAGCCGGTCGAGTTCTGGTTGAGACGGCGCCCCCCGGCCGGTAGGTCCTTGACAATGCGCGGAGGAGCGGCATTGAGGGCATCGAGGTCGATCACGTTCACGTCGGCGACACGGCCGACGGCGAGGACGCCGCGATCGTGCCAGCCGACGTGGGCCGCGGTGCGCTGCGTGAGGTGATGAACCATCGCCTCCACCGGAAGACCCTCGCCACGGCGGCGATGCGTCCAGAGCCCCAGGGCCGTCGTCGGGAACGAGGCGTCACAGATCGCTCCGCAGTGGGCGCCGGCGTCGGACAGCCCGATCATGGCGACCGGTGAGTTCAGCATCTCCCGGACGGCGGAGAGGTCGCCGGAGACGTAGTTGAACAGCGGCATGTAAAGGAGGCGGCGGCCGTCGTCTTCGAGCAGTGTGTCGTAGAGGAACGCAACGGCGCTCACGCCGGCGGCCGCGCCGCGGCGGGCGATCGAGTGCTCGGGCGCCGGCTCGTAGTCGACGGGATCGCTCATCGGGAAGAGGTTGGCGAGTCCGTGGACAAGGTCGTTGAGGATCCCGTCGCGGGCGCCGAGCGCTTCGTGCTCGGCGATGATCCGTGCCCGCCGCTCGGGATCAGCCATCGCCCGCACCCGATCGGCCGTCGGCAGCGCGGCGATCTCGCGGTAGCCCGGACAGAGGATGAACGGATTCACACTGGCTTCGAGGCCGTGCAGCACCCCGATCGGACGGGGAGCGACCTGGGCGCGCATCGACAGACCCGCCTGCTGCGCGTTACCAAGCGCGCTGAATATCTTGCGCCAGCGATCTGGCGTGGCGAAGGGCTGTTGCACCGTGGTCGAGAGCGGCCGTCCGCTGACCTCGACGAGCGACCGCATGAGTGCGAGCTCGGCGT
The DNA here is from genome assembly GCA_031423635.1 of Acidimicrobiia bacterium. GTDB lineage: Bacteria > Actinomycetota > Acidimicrobiia > Acidimicrobiales > JANYDT01 > JANLQX01. The sequence continues at coordinate 37,006 of JANPFX010000273.1, forward strand.
CGACGTAGTCCTCGTCGGTCGACTGGTAGGCGTCGGAGATCAGCTGGATGACGCCGGTGCGCGCTTCGCCAAGCGTTCCGACGAGCGCGTGGAGTTCGTCGGCGCTCGAGAACCGGGTGCCGAGGAACTTCCCGGCCTTCGTGCGGTGGATGTAGGTGCGGCTGGTGGTGAAACCGAGGGCGCCGGCGTCGATGGCTTCACGGGTGAGGCGGGCCATGGTCGTGAGCTCGTCGACGGACGGTGATTCCTCGTGATCGGCGCCGCGCTCTCCCATGACGTAGGCACGCAGCGGAGCGTGTGCCACTTGCGTGGCGACGTCGACCACGTACGAGCGCCGTCCGAGGGAGTCGAGGTACTCGGGAAACGTCTCCCAATCCCATGGCAGACCTTCGGCAAGCGCGGTCCCGGGGATGTCCTCGACTCCTTCGAGGAGACCGATCAGCCAGTTGCGCTCGGCCTCGGTCGGGCGGGCTGGCGCAAAGCCGACCCCGCAGTTGCCCATGACGATCGACGTGACACCGTGGTTCGACGACGGTGCGAGATCGGCATCCCACGTGGCCTGACCATCGAAGTGGGTGTGGATGTCGACGAAGCCCGGGGTGACGATCATGCCGTCGGCATCGATCTCCCGGCGCCCCCGGCCGTCGATCGTCGCGGCGATCTCGGTGATCCGTCCACCGGTGATGGCCACGTCGGCATTCCGGGGCGCTGCCCCCGTGCCGTCGACGACGGACCCGTTGCGAATGATGAGATCAGCCATGGTCGGTTCCCCCGGTGTTCGTGTGCCGAAGAAACTACCGGGCTCCTCCGGGAAATACCCGTTGGCCGGAACCTTCCCGGGCGCCGCACATCAACTTCCCCTGCCGCACATGAGCCGTCCTCCGCCGCACATCAGTCGAAATCCGCCCTGAGAACCCGTTTTTGGCTCGATGTGCGGCACCAGCGGCCCGACGTGGAGCAGACGCAGCACGACGTGCGGCGCCAGCGGGCCGACAGTTCCGTTCGGGCCGCTGCTCGGCCGACGGCTAGCGCTTCTTGGTGGTCTTCTTGACCGTCTTCTTGGTCGTCTTCTTCACGACGGTGGTCGGCTTCTTGGTCGTGGGCGAAGCCGCGGCTGCAGCCGACGGGGCCTTGAGGCTGAGAACCGGCGGAAGGGCGACCTTGCCGGCGTTGTAGTCGTTGACCCGGTTGACGAACGCCGTCCAGGCGCTCGCCGACGGAAGGTTGTCGTAGGGATTCGGAAGGAGTTCCGGAGTGAGGTAGAGCACGGTGGCGTTGCGCGACACCGCGTCATCTGCGGCAGCAGCCATTCGATCGGCCGGCACCGAGTGGACCATCTGCCACATCTGGGGGCGGATGTCGGAGCCGAACATCCAGTTGTACTCGGAGTAGTTCCCCGGCAGCTTGACGTTGTCGAGCCACTCCTTCACGTTGGCGTCGGCCCGCTCGAGGTTCAGGTACCCGTCAGCCAGGCCCTTGTAGCAGGCGAGCATCGGGGCGCCGGGGTTCAACACGACGAGCTTGCCGGGGTTGCGGGCTTTGATGCCCTTGAGCGACCCGCTGCCGTTGGCAAGGGCCTTGTACTTGTCGCACTCGTTGTAAAGGATCTCGTCGAGGAATACGCCGTCAACGCCAGGATAGGCGGCGAGCGCCGAATCCACCCGGTCGGCGACCACCGGGGCCGAGACCTTGTCGTAGCCGGCAGTCACGTAGACAAGGGTTTTCTTACCCTTGGCTTTGGCCGACGCGAGGCGGTCGGCGAGTTCCTTGTCGGTCTTGTAGTTCCCGTCAGCCGGGGTGTCGGGGTGTCCGACGACCCAGCCGACCGCCGCCGTGTCGAGCACACGATCCCACTCGGCGCCATCTTTGAAATATGCCGGAACGGCGATGGAGATTTTCGGGTTGGACTGGGCCTGGGCCGAAGGCAGGTGCGTGAAACCGGCGGCAGCAACAATGGCCGTGAGCGCGAACGCGCCACGACGCAGGGAACGACGATTGAGCATCGGTCAGCGACTCCTTGAGAACGAATGCGCGATCTTAGACGGGGGAGGGCCCCGATCGGTCGCGACAGCGTTCAGTTACCGATATCTCCCAACGAGTTCCCGGGTTCGTGCCGACCAGTTTCCCCGGTTCGTGCCGCCCAGAACGACGGTCAATCCGAGACCAGTGAACGCGAGTAGGTCACGCTGGCCACCGCGACCGGCCTCGCAGGGTCGGGTTCCTGGCCGGCAGGGACGGAGAAGATCTCGACGCTCATGACGACGAGCGACCGCCCCAGCTTCTTCAGATGGGCATCGGCGATGAGCTCGCCCGGGACCGGCCGTCGGACGAAGTCGATGGAAAGGTGCGTCGTCACGGCGAGCGCGGCGTCGCCGAGCAAGCCGAGCACCAGGGCGTAGCTCACCGAGTCGGCGAGCTGCATCATCGTCGGGCCGGAGACCGTTCCCCCGGGGCGAAGTTCGGAGTCGGCAGCGACCATACGCATGCGGGCCGAGGTCGAGTCGAGGTGGATGAGACCCTTTGGTCCGTAGCGTTCTGCGGCTTGCGGCCACACCGAGGCCAGGTAGGCCGACACCCCGGCGGCGTCGAGCTGGAGTTCAGGCATGGTAATCCTCGATTCGGAGTGGCACGGAGAGTGCACGCAGCAAAGGTTCGGCCAGATCGGGACGGCACACGACAAGATCGGGGAGCAACGTGTCACGCTGGTTGTAGATCAACGGGGAACCGTCGAGCCGCGAGGCGTGGAATCCGTGCGCGAGAGCAACCGCGACCGGCGCCGCGGAGTCCCATTCGTACTGCCCACCCGAATGGATGTAGGCATCGGCATCGCCCCGCACGATCGCGAGGATCTTCGCCCCGGCCGAGCCCATGTGGGCGACCACGCCGTCAATAGACGCGACGATCTCGGTCACATCGGAGGCGCGCGAGTCGCTCACCAGCACGATGGGCTGAAGCCGAACCAGACCTTCCGGATCGAACGCCTCACCATCGAGGGCAACGTCGGTCGTGAACACCGAACCGAGCTCGGGCATGGCGACCGCGGCACCGGTGATGCCGCCACCGTGCTCGCCGCGCTCCCACAGCGCGATGTGCACCGCCCAGTCGGTGCGGCCCTCGGTCCGGTATTGGCGGGTGCCGTCGAGCGGGTCGACGATCCAGACGCGGTTCGCGTCGAGTCGGGCCAGGTCGTCGGCGGATTCTTCCGACAGCACCGAGTCACCCGGCCGCGCCGCGGTCAGTTCGGCCAGGATGAGCTCGTTCGCCTCCCGGTCGGCCCGATCACCGAGAGCAGCCGGGTCGTCGAATGCCCCCTCGGTCCGACGAATCGTCCGCAGCAGCCGACCGGCCAGCCACGCGACCCTCGCCGCCAACTCGGTATCGGTCTCAGGTCCGTCATCCGAGTCCGGCGCGTTCGGTGAGGTCATGGTCGCGACCGTACCGGAGGCGACTCCGCCACCCCGAACGCACATCGGGTGACCCATCTGAGGCGCAGCTCAGACCGTTCCACGCGCACCTCGACCGTAGATCGCCGGTTCTCGGCCGCATTCGGGTCAGGTGCGCGTCGAAAGCGGCGCTCTGCTCGTGAACCGGCCGCGCACGCCAGAAACCTTCGCCCGGTCGATCGGGACCCTGCCAGGATCATCGGTGTCATGAGTCCTCCGCCCCGCCTGCTCGATCGCCTTCCACCGGTCGGCTCGGATCCGACTGACGTGATCGACGGGTATTCGGCGTGGGCGGCCGAGACGGGTCGGCCGCTGTACCCGCATCAGGAAGACGCCGCGCTGGCACTGGCGTCGGGCTCACATGTCGTTCTCGCCACGCCGACCGGGTCCGGGAAATCCATGGCGGCGATCGCCGGGATCGTCCTGGCCCGCAACGCCGGCCGCCGGTCGGTGTGGACGGCACCGATCAAGGCCCTCGTCGCGGAGAAGTTCTTCGAGCTCGTCGATCTCCTGGGCGCAAGCGAGGTCGGCCTCGCCATTGGCGACGCATCGATCAACCGCGACGCCCCGGTGCTGGTGTGCACGGCGGAGGTGTTCGCCAACCTCGCCCTGGGCGACGCCTTCTTGCACGACGCCGCTCCCGGGTTCGCGTGCCTCGACGAGTTCCACTACTACGGCGACACCGATCGGGGCTGGGCGTGGCAGGTGCCGCTGCTGCTTCCCCACGACACCCAGTACCTCCTCGCGTCCGCGACCCTCGGCGACGTCTCGCCGATCATCGCCGATCTCGAAGCCAGAACCTCGACCCCCGTCGAGAACATCACGGGTGTCAACCGCCCGATCCCGCTCTACCCGGAGTGGCGCAGCACGCCGCTGGCGGAGAGCATCGTCGATGCCGTGGAGCGCGGGCTCTACCCGGTCTATCTGGTCCACTCCACACAGGCGGCCGCCGTCGAGCAGGCGCAGTCGCTGGTGTCGCTCCCGCTCACGACCCGCGAGCAGCGTGAGGCCATCGCCGCGGCAGTGAAGGGCGAACGGTTGACCACCGGATTCGGGCAGACCCTCGCCCGGTACCTCCGCAACGGCGTCGGCGTGCATCACGCCGGAATGCTCCCCCGCTACCGTCGTCTCGTCGAGCGTCTCGCGGGTGAAGGCCTGCTCGCGGTGATCTGCGGGACCGACACCCTCGGCGTCGGGATCAACATACCGATCCGCACCGTGTTGTTCAGTGCACTTACGAAGTTCGACGGGCAGAAGGTCCGGGTGCTCCGTGCCCGCGAGTTCCATCAGCTGGCCGGACGGGCAGGGCGGCCGGGATTCGACCCCGACGGTCACGTGTGGGCCCAGGCGCCGGAGCACGTGATCGAGACGAACCGGGCGCTGGCACGCGCCGGCGACGACCCGAAGGCGCAGCGCAAGGTCAAGCGTGCCCCACCGCCGAAGGGGTTCGTGCACTTCGATGAGAACACGTTCAATCGTCTACTCGCTGCGTCACCCGAGCCGCTGGTGTCGCGCTTTCGTGTCACCGCGAACCTCGTGTCGAGCGTGCTGGCCCGACCCGACGGACCGGACGTGCTCAAGTCGCTTCTCCTCACGAATCACGACACGCCCACGCAGAAGCGGGCGCACAAGAAGCGGGCCATCCACGTGTATCGCTCGCTCGAGGCGGCCGGTGTCGCCGAACGTCTGCGCGCTGACGATGGCACCTGCGCCGGGGTACGAGTCGGCTCACTCGTCGACGATGGCACGAACGATCGTGTCGACGTCCGGTTCGCCTCTCCGCTCGGCCCGTTCGCCCTCGAGGTGCTCGCCACGTTCGATCGCGATGATCCGTCCTACGTTCTCGATGTCGTGAGTGTCGTCGAGTCGATCATCGAGAACCCGCGCGCCATCGTGATCGCGCAGGAGAAGGCGGCTCGGGCGATGGAGATCGCCCGCATGAAGGCGGCCGGCGTTCCCTATGAGGAGCGCATCGAGAACCTCGACGGGATCACCTGGCCCAAGCCGCTCGCCGAGATCCTCGATTCGTGCATCGAGCTCTACCGCCGCACGCATCCGTGGGTATGGGAAGACCCGGAGCCGAAGTCGATCCTGCGCGAGATGCTCGAGACCGGCGAGACGTTCAACGGGTTCATCAAGCGCTACAAGCTCGAACGGAGTGAGGGACTGCTCCTTCGCTACCTCACCGATGCGTGGCGCACCCTCGACCGGTCCCTCGCCAACGACTCCTACACCGACCCGCTCGAAGACGTGATCGAGTGGCTTCGGCTTCTCCTGAGCGCAACGGACGCCAGCCTCCTCGACGAGTGGACGAAGCTGTCGGGAGGCGAGGTCGCCGAGCACCACGTCGGCCACGCCCCTGTTGTCGTCGTGGGGCCGCCTCCGGCTTGGCGTACGAGCATCCGCACCGCAGCGTTCGGCTGGGTCGAGCTCCTCGCCCGCAAGGCGTACCCTGCGTTCTCCGAGCGAATCGAGGGCGCGCCCACCCCGTGGGACGTCGAGAACATGCTCAGCGACTACTGGTCCGAGCATGCGTCGATCGAGACCACGACGGAGGCGCGCTCGGCGGCGTTCTTCGCCATCGACGACTCGATCCCCGGAACCTGGACCGTGACGCAGCGTCTCAGTGACCCCGAAGGCGACGGCGACTGGCGCATGATCGGCACCGTCGATCTGGCACGTGCGGCCGAAGACGGCGGGCCAACGCTCGTGTTCAGCGCGATCAGCCGACTCGGGCTGTTCGGCGAGTGAGGAGATGACCGTGGACGGCAACGCAACGCGCGAGCAGCGAGAAACACGCGGGCTGCTGCTCGGGTTCGTCGGCGTGCTGTGTTTCAGCGTGTCCCTCCCGGCGACCCGGGTCGCGGTGCGCGAGCTCGGCTGGGTCTTCGTGTCATTCGGACGTGCCGTCGTCGCCGGGCTGCTCGCTGCGGTCGTCCTACTCATCACCGGAACGAAGTTCCCGCAACGCCATCATTGGAGGCCGCTCCTCGGCACCGTCGGCGGCGTCGTGCTCGGCTTCCCGGCGTTCACCGGCCTGGCCCTCCGCCATGCTCCGGCCGGTCATGGAGCCGTCGTGATCGGGCTTCTTCCTGCCGCAACCGCGGGGTGGGCGCTGCTACGGATCGGTGATCGTCCTTCGCGGCGCTACTGGTTCTTCGCTGCACTCGGTGTTGCAGCGGTGACGAGCCTCGCGGCGGCGAAGTCGAACACCAAGGACCTCGCCGTCGGCGATCTACTCCTGCTCGGCGCGGTCATTTCGGCCTCGTTCGGCTACGCCGAAGGCGCCGTCGTGAGCCGCGAACTGGGCGGCTGGCAGACCATCTCGTGGGCCGTCGTGATCGCACTTCCGCTCACCGTGCCGCTCACCCTGCTCGGCCTCGGCCCGGTTTCGACGGCCGACCCCCGCACGGCATGGCTGGGATTCGCGTACCTGTCCGTGGTGTCGATGTACCTCGGATTCTTCGCCTGGTACGCCGGACTCGCCATGGGTGGCGTGGCCCGGGTGAGCCAGATCCAACTGCTCCAGCCGATCCTTTCGCTCACGTGGGCCGGGCTGTTCCTCCACGAGGACATTGATGCACTCCTGATCGCAGTGGCACTCGTCGTGCTCGTCGCCGTGTTCGGATCGAGACGTTCGGCCATCACGCATGCAGTACCCGTTGCCCACGAGATCCCGGTTGCTACGGTGACCGCCCGTCTATGAACGACGCGACGACCGACCCCTCCGCCCTCTTCCCCGCGTTCACCGCAGCGCTCATCGCCGTCCTCGTCGGTGTCACGAGTTCGGTGGCAATCGTCTTCGCCGCGGCGAAGGCCGCGGGCGCGACCCCGGCCCAGACCGGTTCATGGATCGGCGCCCTCTGCATCGGCAAGGGCCTCAGCTCGCTGTATCTGTCGCACCGTTACCGGACACCGATCCTGCTCGCCTGGTCGACACCCGCGGCCGCGCTTCTTGCAACCGGGCTCGACGGCGTCACCATGCGAGAAGCCATCGGCGCGTTCGTGTTCTCGGCGCTGCTTCTCTTCATCACCGGTGTCACCGGTGCGTTCGATCGCGTCATCGACAACATCCCGCTTCCACTCGCATCGGCCTTACTGGCCGGGGTGCTGGTGCGATTCGCCATCGACGGATTCGCCTCGGCCAAGGCTGAGCCTGCACTCGTGGTCTCGATGTTCGCCGCGTACGTGCTCTCCCGACGCCTCCTCCCGAAGTTCAGCGCGCTCATCGTCCTCGGCGTCGGTCTCGCCGTCGCTCTGGCCCAGGGCTCTCTTCGCACCAAGGGGGTGCACCTCGGGCTGGTCGATCCGCAGTTCGTCCGCCCGTCGTTCTCGTTCGGAGTTCTGCTGGGGCTCGGAGTTCCGCTCTACATCGTGACGATGGCGGCGCAGAACGTCCCTGGAGTTGCGGCGCTGCGCGCGCACGGATACGACGTTCGCGCATCGCCGGCCATCACGGCAAGCGGCACAGTCGGTCTGCTGCTCGCCCCCTTCGGGTCCTTCGGCATCAACCTCGCGGCCATCACCGCATCAATGGTCATGGGCCCGGACATCCATCCGGATCGCGATCGGCGCTACCCGGCGGCGATGTTCGCCGGCGCGCTCTACGTCGGCGTCGGCCTGATCGGCGGGTCGGTGGCGAGCGTGCTCGGAGTTCTGCCGAGAGCCCTGATCCTCGCGGTTGCCGGGTTCGCGTTGATCCCGACCGTGGCGAACGGCGTCACCACCGCGGTGAGCGACCCGGATCAGCGCGAAGCGGCGATGATCACGTTTCTCATCGCGCTGTCGGGCGTCAGCCTGGCCGGCATCGGCGCGGCGTTCTGGGCGATCATCGCCGGCGCGCTCGTCCTCCTCAGCACTCGGCTTCGCCCGGTCAGTGGGCGACACCGAGGCGGACGCGCCAGCTGAACGAGATCCGGGGTGGGTGCCCGCCTGCGGTCGAGGAAGCGAATCCCTGGAGTACGTCTCGCTCGAACACGTCTGCGCCGATCTCCTCGTCGGCGAGGCCCGCTTTCGCCAGCGCCTGATAGCTCCCCTGGCTCCGGAGCAGCGCCGAAAACCGCTCGGCGGAGCTCTCTCCGGGCAGAGGGGCGTCGAACACCAACTCCCTCGTGAACGAGAACAACCCGCTCGCCCGCATGCGGCTGAGATGCTCCGACTTCGACCACGAGCGCACGCCACCGGGCATCGCCCGGTTCCGATGGGGGTCGGCAAGGTCCTCGTCCGCGAGAGCCGGGTCGGCGTCGTCGATCGGACGGCGCAGCTCCGCACGTCCCTTGCCCGCGACAAGACGAGCCTCGAACACCCGGATCCGCTTGTGCACCGCGGCCCAGGCCGCTTCGGCCTCGACCACTCCGGACACCGGCGGCCAGTCGGCGTCGACAGTAGCGAACACCCCACCGGGTCGAAGCAGGCGCGCAACCTCGAGGAGGGTGGACGCTGGCTCCATCCAGTGCATCGCCTGCACGGCGAGCACGATGTCGGCACAGCAATCGGCGAGGCCCGTTCGGTCCGACGTACCGGCAAGGTACGAGATGTTGCTGCCCCCTCGATCGGCGGCGCGTCGGCGCATGTCGTCGCTCGGCTCGATGCCCGTGACCGACGCCGCCCACTCCCCTGCCCACCGAGAGGACAGCCCTGTCCCGCTGCCCAGGTCAACGACGGTCGGACGTGATACGCGCACATAGGACGTGAGAACTGCGCCGAGCTCGGCGGGTGGCGACGGCCGGTTGGCGTCGTAGAGATCGGCGAAGCCGGAGAACCGATCGGCCTGGGGCGGCACCGGGCCGGGCACGTTCCTCACGCGCCCTTCGGCTGCACTCCGGCAACAGTGGTGCGGTGGAGCAGACGGCGGCTCCCGTCGTAGTCGTTGATGGCCAGGTGCAGCAGGCACCGGTTGTCCCAGATCGCCAACGTTCCCGGCTGCCACCGCAAGCGACAGGTGAACTCCGCCTTCGTGGCGTGGGTGAACAGGAACTGCAGCAACGGCCGTGACTCCTCTTCGGTCATCGACTCGAAGTGCTGCGTGTAGACGGGGTTGACGAACAACGCCTTGCGGCCGGTTACCGGATGCACCCGCACCACCGGCTGGGAGATCTCACGATCGGCCGACGGATCGTTGCGCACCATACCGATCGACTTGCTCGTGGCGGCGTTGGCGCCCGGCCCCTTCGTGCCGTGTGGCCATGCGGTTTGGATGGCCCGCAGCGGATCGATCAGCCGCTTCATCCCGTCGGACAGCGCATCGTAGGCCGCATACTGACTCGCCCACAGCGTGTCCCCACCGACGTCAGGCAGCTCGATCGCATAGAGCAGCGTGAGGCTCGGCGGCTCCGGGAGGAACGAGAAGTCCGAGTGCCACGCGCCGCCGAAGGTCGAGATCTTCTTCTCGTCGGCCTCTTTCAACACCGCGATGATGTCGGGGTACGCATCGAGGTGCTTGATGTACGGCACGCGGAGGATGGGACCGAAGCAACGAGTGACGTCGAGCTGCTGTTCCGGGGTGAGGTGCTGGTCGCGGATGAAGAGCACACCATGGTCGGCAAGCGCATGGCGGAGTCGCGTCAGCGTTTCATCGGACAGCTTAGCCATGTCGACACCGAGGACCTCGGCACCACATGCGGGCGCAACCGGACTGATCACCATGTCGATTGTCATGACGCCACTCTGTCACCACGAGGAGAGCACGAGGTCATCCCGAGAGTCGGCGTTGCGGGGTGAGGTGGGGTGTTCGGCTGGCATAGCTGATTCCCTGTGGCGAGGTGAACCGGAGAGCCGTAGCGTCGTCGGATGCGCTCACAACGCCGCATCGTCCAATCGGCCGTTGGGGCGGCCGTTGTTGCCACACTCGGGATCACCGGTCCTTCGATCCCGGCAAATGGACAAGTGATCCCCTCCTCGACCGAGGTAAAGGCCTATCGAGGGCTCTTCGCCGCCGCGGCCGCAGGTGATCTCCCAACGACCAGAGGCCTCCTCGGGGGCGGTGCGAATCCCAACGCAACCGACGCGTACGGACGCACTCCGGCGCATATCGCGGCGCACTTCAAGCGTCGTCAGACGCTGGCCCTGCTCCTGAAGAGTGGGGCCGACCCCAACCGTCTCGAACGTGACCGTTACGACGTGATCACGATCGCTGCGGTCGCCAATGATCCCGCGACGATCCGCGTGGCGCTGCGATACGGCGGTCGTGCCACCAACGTCACGAGCCGATACGACGGCACTGCGCTCATCGCAGCGTCACACCTCGGCAACATCGAGGCAGTGCGCGTGCTGGTCACGGCCGGTGCTCCCCTCGACCACGTAAACAACCTTCAGTGGACCGCACTGCTCGAAGCGATCATCCTCGGTGACGGCGGACCGAGGCACAGCGCGGTGGTATCGACGCTCGTGAAGGCCGGTGCGGACATCGGCATCCCCGACGGCAACGGCGTCACGCCACTCGCCCACGCTCGCTCACGCGGCTACAAGGCGATCATCGCGATTCTCGAGGCTGCAGGCGCGACCACGTAGACCGGGCGTGAAGCTGATGCCTGGGCTTTGGTCAGAGCGGCAGGCGCCGTGACCGTGAATTCCTCGGCCCAGTCAGCCGCACGGGTGCGACGATGAACGCCATGCCCAACCCTGACTTCCTCTCCTGGCCCGACGAGCATCTCAACGCGTCGGTCGCCGCCAACTACGACGCCATGACCGATCGATCCAACGCGGAAGCCGTTGTCCCCGCCGTGAAGGTTCTCGCCGAATTGGCCGGCGATGGACCAGCAGTGGAGTTCGCCGTCGGGACCGGGCGAATCGCTCTTCCCCTCGCTGCGACCGGGACGCTCGTGTACGGGATCGACTTCTCGGAGCCGATGCTCGCTGAGCTCCGGAAGAAGAAAGGTGCCGAGCAGGTTCTCGTGACGCTTGGCGACATGACGGAAACCCGGGTCTGTTCCGACGCGACCATCGTCTACCTCGTCTTCAACACCATCGGAAACCTGCGCACCCAGCAACAGCAGGTCGCGTGCTTTCGGAATGCCGCCGCCCATCTCGCGCCCGGTGGCTGCTTCGTGATCGAGAACATCGTGCCGAACCTTCACGGACTGGCACCGGGAGAATCGATCCGTGCGTTCGAGGTGTCTCCGCACCATCTCGGCTTCGATGAATTCGTCGATCGCGCGAACCAGATCCTCCTCTCACACCACTACTTCATCGACGGCGATCGAGTGCAAACCGTGTCGGGGGCGTTTCGCTACGTGTGGCCGTCGGAACTTGATCTGATGGCGGAGCTCGCCGGGTTGAGGTTCGAGTCACGCTGGGCCGACTGGCGCCGCAACCCGTTCGTTGACGACTCACCATCGCACGTTTCGGTGTGGCGCAAGCCCTCAGCGCTTCAACCGAAATGATGGCAGTGCCGAGTCGACTGTATGGCACCGCCGCCGCACGGGGCCCTATCGTTTCGCTCGCCCCGGCCTGAGCGTTCGACCATCTACCGCGCCGGTGCGCTGAGAACCTCCATGAGCCGATCGATCTCCTCGACCGTGTTGTAGTAGTGGACCGAAGCACGGACTGCCGCCGACACGCCGCGGGTTTCCATGTCGAGGCGTGCCGAGCCTGGGCGCACAACGGTGGTGTTGATCCCCTCGGCGGCGAGGCGGTGTTGAGTCGACGCTGGTGATTCGTGGTCGAGACGAAACGTGACGATGCCACTTCTTCTCTGCCCTCCGTCGAGTACCTCGATGCCGTTGGTGGTGAGCAGCGATCGCATGAGGTCGGCGAGGGTCGTTACACGCTCGGCGATGGCGTCGATGCCCCAGGAGAGCGCGTAGTCGATCGCCACGCCGAGCCCGACCTTGGTCGCCATGTTGACCTCGAAGGGTTCGAATCGGCGGGCGTCGGGGAGCAACTGGTACGTGTGCTGATCGATCCAGTTCGCGCTGTGTCCATCGATGCCGGGAGGATCGATCCGGTCGAGAAGTCGTCGCGAGACAAAGATCAGGCCGGTGCCTCTGGGCGCACGGAGGAACTTGCGTCCCGTTCCGCTGAGGAGATCGCAGTCGATCGCGCGGACGTCGACCGGGATGTGGCCGAGGGATTGGCAGGCGTCAAGGGCATAGATCGCCTGGCCCGCAGAGCGGATCAACGCGCCCGCTTCGATGACCGGATTCACCAGGCCCCGATGCGTACCGATATGAGTCAACTGCACGAGGGACACCTGCTCCTCCAGCAGGCTCCGAAGTGATTCGAGATCGATCGAGCCGTCGGCGGTCGATTCGATGACTCGGATCTTGATCCCGAGCTGCTTCTCGGCCTGAAGGAGCCCGAGGTAGTGCGACACATAGACCCCGCGGTCGACGAGCACGGAGCTGTTCGGGGCGATGGCCCCCGTGGCGGCAAGGCCCCAGAACGTTGTGCTGAACGCCAAGGTGTCGTTGAACGCGAAGGCGATCTCGGACTCATCGGCGTTGAGCAACGATGCTGCCGCCGGACGGTAGCGATCGATCACGTCCGCATCCATTGCTGCCTGCTCGTATGCACCGGTGAGTGCCTCGCGCTGCACGTAGCCGACCACCGCGTCGGTGACGACGCGTGGCGGGAGAGAACCGCCGGCGTTGTTGAGGTGGACAACCCGATCACAGCCCGGCGTGTCCGCCCTCGCGCGGTCGATGTCAATGGGATGCATGAGGTCATCCTTGTCGCGGGCGATGCGGAAGGACCCTGCCATTTCGCCGGGAGACGTCGTTTCCTCGGGCATGACCTGTCGTCGTCACACCATCCGGTGCCTGTTCGGCATGAGTCCGACTCTGTGGACACACCGTCCCAGAAGTGCTTCGATGCATCTGAACGTGCCGTGCGACAAACGTGATCCATCGGGTCCGCGCTCTCCGCGTTCCACAGCCGAAAGGAAACAATGACCTCCTCTCCATCAGTGAAGGTGGCGGTTGTCCAACGCCCGCCGGTTCTGCTCGACCGTGATGCGACCATGAAGGCTGCGGTCGGGCACCTGCACGAGGCCGCCGACGCGGGAGCCGCGTTGGTCGTCTTCCCCGAGACCTACGTGCCCGGATACCCGGTTTGGATCTGGTCTCTTCGGCCCGGCGCCGACTATGCACGCACCAGCGAGATCCATCGGGTCCTGCTGGAGAACAGCGTCGATCTCACCGGCGACGACCTGCAGCCGATGCGCGACGCCGCAGCTGAAAGAGGTGTCGTGGTCGTCATCGGCATCCACGAGCGCGATGGCCACTTCAGCAGGGCGACGCTGTACAACACCCTGGTCACGATCGGCGCAGACGGAAGCATCCTCAACCGCCACCGAAAACTCGTGCCGACGAATCCCGAGCGCATGGTCTGGGGCCAAGGAGACGGCAGCGGCCTTCGTGTCGTCGAGACTTCCTTCGGTCGGCTCGGAGGGCTCATCTGCTGGGAGAACTACATGCCCCTGGCGCGTTTCGCGCTTTACGCAGAAGGCGTCGAGATCTACGTCGCATCCACGTGGGACTCCGGGGACACCTGGATTGCCAGCATGCAGCACATCGCCAAAGAAGGACGTTGTTGGGTGATCGGCTCGGGATGCTCTTTACGAACGGCTGACGTGCCGCCAGATTTCCCCGGTCGGGAAGAGGTGTTCGACCAGGACGTCGAATGGCTCAACCCGGGTGAGTCCGTCGTTGTTGCTCCGGGAGGGCACATCGTCGCCGGCCCCCTCCACGAGCATCACGGCATCCTCTTCGCCGACATCGATGTTGGTCGAGCAGCCGCAGACCACCGCGTGCTCGATGTCGCCGGCCACTACAACCGCACAGACATCTTCCGCCTGACCGTCGATCGCACCGCTCGCTCTCCCGTCGACTTCACATGATGCCGTAACGCGACACCGAGCGCTGCGCACCAAATGGGTCGACCCGACAACACGGCCGTGTCGTGTCGTCTACGGAGCCAACTCCATGAGCTCGATGCGGTTCCCGAACGGGTCGTCGACGTAGACCCGGTGGTATCCCTCGAGTGGTTCGTCGTCGCGAACGGCGACCCCGCCCGTCGTCAGGGCGGTGATGAGCGACGCCAAGTTGTCGACAAGCAGCGCCGGATGTGCCTTGCGAGCGGCTCGGAAGTCCGATTCGACACCGAGGTGGATCTTGACGAACTCGGACTCGAACCAGCATCCCCCGCGCACCGCCAAGTGTGCCGGTTTGGGTGTTTCCGGAAGACCCAGCAACTCGGCGTAGAACCGACGCGCCTCCGGTTCGCGTCCCGCCGGCATGGCCAGCTGTACATGGTCCAGACCGAGGATGCCCATGCAACGGATTGTAGACAAGTACAATACAAGTCGCAAGACTCTTTCTCTCACGGACGACGTCAGCGAGAGCCCGTCAAAACGCTTGGATGCTGATCGATTTCTCTCACGGGGGCGGGCGAGAGCCGGGTGCACGGGTTCGGGCTCCGCCTATCGGGTCATCGAGCGGTCGACGTAGAGTTCGTATCGCTCATGGGTGCCTCGGAACATCACGCGTGCTGTTCGCCGCCCCGCCGGGCCGCGGAATCCGCATCGTCGCCGACCGCGCACGTTTCCATCGCCCCTGACACCTCTGCGCAGCATCGCCTCGTCCGGCGGACCGAGTTCATCATCCTGCCGGGCGGAACGTTCACGATGGGCGACGGCGGATCGCTCGGCTATCTCGAAGACGGAGAGATCGCCCGACCGGTCACGGTGGCACCATTCGAGCTCAGCGCCACCGCCGTGACCAACGACGAGTTCGCGGCGTTCATCGATGCCACCGGGTGGGTGACCGCGGCGGAGCGGTTCGAATGGTCCTTCGTGTTCGGCGGACTGCTCCCCGACGACTTCCCGGAGACGAGAGGGGCGGCCGCGGCACCATGGTGGCGTCAAGTGTTTGGCGCGTCATGGCGTTGTCCGGAAGGGCCGCACAGCGATCTGAACGGACGCGGCGTTCACCCGGTGGTCCACGTCTCCTGGGACGACGCGGTCGCGTATGCATCCTGGACCGGTGATCGGCTGCCAACGGAACCCGAGTGGGAATATGCAGCCCGGGCCGGCACGTCGACGCAGTGGCCCTGGGGCGACGACCTGGAGCCGGGCGGTGTCCATCGCATGAATGTCTTCCAGGGCACGTTCCCCTCGTCGAACACCGGTGCCGACGGGTTCGCGTCGACCTGCCCGGTCACGACCTTCGATCCCAACCCGTGGGGCCTCCACAACATGCTCGGCAACGTCTGGGAGTGGACGGCCGATGTGTTCACCACCGACGTGCTCGCGGCGAAGCCGGCCGACGACGCCGCAGGAACCGACCTCGCTCGCACCATGAAGGGCGGGTCGTACCTCTGCCACGAGTCGTACTGCCGCAGGTATCGCGCCAGCGCTCGCATGGGTTCCACGGTCGACAGCAGTTCCGGCAACGTCGGGTTCCGCGTCGCGCGCTGAGCGGCAGAACGTTCTACTGCGTCGCGACGGCAGCGGCGAGCTGCATCGCGACTTCCTCATCCCGACGCATGGCCGGCACCGTCGCAATGGTGACGCGTTCGATGCGTCCAGTGAACTCGTAGGGCCGCGTATAGGCGTCGCTCACCCCCGAGAGGTTGCGACCGAGGTCGATTCCGACCGGCGAGATCATCGCCGGGACGAAGGGGATGACACCGTTGCCGACGACGTCGTCGCCGAAGAGCAGCTCGGTCTGCGCGGGGCCACCCCGCACCCGGCGTTGCCGGACCGAAACGGAGGACGTTCCGACCGGCACCGGTTCCGACGACCGTGTGACCGTGTGAGCGGTGAACGCGTTGTGGTCGTACACCAGGTGACCATCGGCATCGAGGTAGACAACGAGGCCGTTGTTGACCGTCCCGTACGACAGCGGCGCGCCGACCTCGCCTCCCGACTCGCGAACGAGGTCGAACGTCGCCGTCCACGACCGGGTACCGAGCGCCGGAGCACCGTCGGGCGGGATGCGGTCGATCGGTGGATAGTACGTGAACGTATGACGTGCAGCTGGGGTCCCCGGAGTGGAGTGACCGCCGAACAGGTTGCCGCGATCATCTTCGATGGGAAGCACCCCGTACCGTCCGGCCTCGGTCCAGAAAAGGTCGACGAGACGACGTAGCCGCTGTGGTTCGGCCTCAGCGAGGTCGTTGCACTCGGAGAAGTCTGCATCGAGGTGATAGAGCTCCCAGACGTCTTCGTCGATCGTGGTTCCGGGACGATGGAACGAAACGGCCTTCCATCCTTCGGCCCAGATAGCCCGATGACCGCGCATCTCGAAGTACTGCGACGCTTTCATCGTCGGCACCGCGCCCTCGTCGGCGGCTTCCGGGGAGAAGGAGTAGGCGAGGCTCGTGCCCTCGACCGGCTTCTGGGCGACTCCCTTCAACGATGTCGGCACCGTCAGACCGAGGAGCTCGTAGATCGTCGGCGCGATGTCGATCACGTGATGGAACTGGCGCCGGATGCCGCCGACGGACTCGGCCGGTATGCCCTTCGACCACCGCACGATCAGGGGGTCGCGGACACCGCCCCCGTGGGTGTCCTGCTTGTAGCGCTTCGAGGGCGTGTTGCCGACCTGGGCCCAGCCGATGGGATAGTTGTTGTTCGACCGCCGGGTCCCGATGTGACCCAGGCGGGCGATGCCCTGCTCGACCGTGGGCTTCAGACCGTTGAAGTACTGGAACGTGTCGCATATGCCCATCGTGTCGCCCTCTTGCGATGCACCGTTGTCGCTCATCGCGAACACGATGGTGTCGTCGGCGATGCCAAGGCGATCGAGTTCTGCCAAGAGCCGGCCGATCTGCGCGTCGGTGTGTTCGAGCATCGCCGCGAACGCCTCTTGCAGACGGCATGCAAGACGCTGCGCGTCGGGGCTCAGATCGCTCCACGCTTCGACGCCGGTGTTTCGCGGCGCCAGCTGCGTGCCGGGCGGGATGATGCCGGCCGCAAGCTGGCTTTCATAGACCCGCTGGCGGATGACATCCCAGCCTTCGTCGAAGCGACCGCGTTGGCGCTCCAGGTAGTCGTCCGGCGCCTGATGGGGCGCGTGCATCGCGCCAGGAGCGAGGTACAGGAAAAACGGCCGCTCGGGCACGAGCGAGTGCTGGTTGCGGATCATCTGCGTCGCTCGGTCGACGAGGTCCTCCGTGAGGTGGTAACCCTCCTCCGGAGCGGCGGGCGGATCCGTCAACGCGTTGTCCTGATAGAGCTCGGGGTGGAATTGATCCATCTCACCCTGATGGAATCCGTAGTACCGATCGAAGCCGCGCCCGAGCGGCCAGTCGCCGAACGGTCCGGCCGCGGATGCTTCACGCATGGGAGCGAGGTGCCACTTGCCGACGGCGAACGTCGAGTAACCGACCAGGTTGAGCACCTCGGCGATGGTCGCCGCGGCAGCCGTGATGCGCCCTCGCATGTTGTCGAAGCCATCATCGAAGTTCGACAGCGCACGCATTCCGACGGAATGGTGGTTGCGGCCCGTGAGCAGGCAGGCTCGAGTCGGGGAGCACAGTGCCGTCGTGTGGAAGTTCGTGTAGCGCAGGCCCTGCGCAGCAAGGCGGTCGAAGTTCGGTGTGTCGATCACCGACCCGAAGCACGAGAGATGGGAGAACCCGAGGTCGTCGAGAAGGATGACCACGACGTTCGGCGATCCGGGCGGGGGCAGCACGGGGTCGGGCCACGCCGGCGTCGACTCCCGGCGGGTACGGGCCACAATCGGTGCGGCGGGCGGCGTTGCCGGTCGGCTGTCGGTTGAAGGTGCGGGCATCGGGGCTCCGTTGTTCACGTGAGGAGGTTCATTGACGGGCAAGGTCGGACGCGAGCCGGGCTTCGGGGTCGGGGTCGGACTCGGGATCGAGTTCGATAACCACACGATCGAGATAGGCGTCGAACGGGAACGGCGCCGTGTAGGGACCGGTTGCGACGAGTCGATCGCAGCCGACGTCGATGCCCTCGAACGAAACGCGACCCCGAAGCGTCTTCGGATAGTTCGACCGTGCAACTTCGACACCGTCGACGAGAAGGACGCCGGTGGCGGGGCCGCCGCGACTGGTGTGCTCGAAGCGATACGTGAATTCGTGGTCACCGGCCGGGACCGGTGAAGGAGTTCGCACTTCGAAGTGCTCCCCGAGGCAGTTGTAGTCGTGGATCAGATGCCCGTCTCGCATGAACAGCGAGAGTCCGGAGTTGGCATCACCGGCGGCGAACAGCACACCGTTCGCGGGTTCTTCACCGAGCGTGACGTACGCGTTGACGGTGCTCGATCGACCGACGAGTTCTGGCCCGGCGTCGGTAGGAATGTGGGCCGAGCCCGGCCACAGTTCGAAGCGCAGTCGGTCGGCGGTGTGGATGTTGTGGGCTCCGACGAATCGACTGGGCCGCCCGTCGAGCGGTAGGACGTGGTGCGTCCCGGCCTCGGCCCACCACAGGTCGATCATCGATCGCAACAGGTCGGGTTCGTCGTTCGCGAGGTCGTGCATCTCGTTGGGGTCGACGTCGAGGTGGTAGAGCTCCCATCGATCTTCCTCAAAACGTGTCCCCGGTCGGTGGAACGCGACGGCCTTCCACCCGTCGTGCCAGATGCCACGATGGCCGAGCATCTCGAAGTACTGTGTGCGCTTACGGGTAGGCTCGTCGGGCAGACCGGTGAACGTGTAGGCGAGACTCGTTCCTTCGATCGGCTGCTGCTCGACGCCCCGCAGGACGTCAGGAGCTTCGATGCCGATCATCTCGAGGATCGTCGGGGCGAGATCACTCACGTGGTGGAACTGTGGTCGGACGCCGCCGCGCACCGCCCCGTCGATACCCGAGGGCCAGTGCACGACCAGCGGGTCGCGGACCCCGCCACCGTGGGTGTTCTGCTTGTAGCGTTTGAACGGCGTATTGCCGGCCATGGCCCAGCCCCATGGATAGTTGTTGTTGAGATGTTCCTGGCCGATCTCGTCGAGATGCGGGAGCGACGACTCGAGGTCATCGCGAACCTGGTTGAAGTACTTCGAGGCGTTCACCGTCCCGAGGGGCGAGCCTTCCTGACTCGCGCCGTTGTCCGCCAGGACCATGAGCAGTGTGTTGTCGGCCAGACCGCGGTGTTGCAGGAACGCCATGAGCCGGCCGATCTCGCGGTCCGTGTGTTCGAGCATCCCGGCGTACGCCGACTGCAGACGCACCGCGAAGCGACGTGCATCGTCACCCAGTTCGTTCCATGCCTTGACCCCGTCGTTGCGCGGCGGCATCACGGTCGAGGTCGGCACGAGACCCATCGCCTTCTGACGTTCGAGACGTTCGTCGCGGGTCACGTCCCATCCCTTTTCGAAGACGGGCACGTACTTGTCGATGAACTCTCGGTGCACGTGATGCGGCGCATGACAGGCCCCGAACGCCAAGTAGAGGAAGAACGGCTTGCCGCGCGCCGCACTCTGCTGATCGGTGATGAATCGGATCGACTGGTCGACGAGGTCCTCCGTCAAGTGGTACCCGGCGCGATCGGGTACCTCGATGTGATGGTTGTCCTCGGTGAGCTCCGGTTTCCATTGGTTGGTCTCACCTTCGAGGAAGCCGTAGTAGCGGTCGAAGCCGCGCTGCAGAGGCCACTCGTCGAACGGCCCCGCCATCGAGATCTCGCTCACGGGCGCGAGATGCCACTTCCCCACGGCGAAGGTGTTGTACCCGTGCGGGTGGAGCATCTCGCCAAGCGTCGCCGCGCTGTGGGCAACGCGGCCGCGGTGCCCCGGGTACCCGAGGTCCCAGTTGGCAAGGCCACCCATGCCGACCGAGTGGTGGTTGCGACCGGTGAGCAGACACGCACGGGTGGGTGAGCAGAGCGCCGTGGTGTGGAAGTTCGAATACCGCAGACCGCCGGCTGCGAGCGCGTCGATGTTCGGCGTGGCGATCTCCGAGCCGTAGCACCCGAAGTCGGAGAACCCGACATCGTCGAAGAGGATCACCACGACATTGGGTGCCCCCTCGGGAGGTCGCGGCGGCTGGGGCCAATGCGGTGTCGAGTCGCGCTCGTCACGGCCGATGGTGCCGCCGAACTGGCGGGCGAACGTGTTGGTCATCGGTGAACCCCCAGGATCGGCGAACAACGGGTCGACGAGCGACGAAGCCCGACCATGCCAGCTTTTTGACTGGCCCGCCACCCGGCACCCGTTGGAGCGCCACGTCGATAGGGTTTGCTCATGCGACGGTGGCGGCGAACACGACGACGATCGCACCACGCAGCCGTCGTTGCCCTCAGTATCCTCGTGCTCGTCGGCTGCACCTCATCGTCGAGCAACACCACGCAAGCACCGCCGACCGCCACCGAACGCACCGTTGTCGTCGATGGCCTCAGTGGACCGACGCAGTTCACCGACGGGCCGGGGACCTGGCTGCTCGTCGCGCAGTTGGCGGGCGATGAAGACGCGAAGACCGGGCAGGTCCTCGCCGTCGATCCCGTCACGGACAAGCGCGTCGTGCTCTACGAGAACCTCGACAAACCGACCGGCGTGGCGTGGCTCAACGGGTTCGTGTGGATCATGGAACGACGGCGTCTCGTGCGCGGCGAGTGGCGCGGAGCCGGCACCACGCCGAGTCCGCTGACGGTGATGGTCGACGACCTCCCGTTCAACGGTCGAAGCGAGGGAACCCTCACCGCCACCCCCGACAACCGCATCCTCTACGAGACCACGGGCTCCATCTCGAACGGCGAGGTCGTCGAAGGGAGCGGCGCGCTCTGGGTGTTCGACCCGCTCACCAAGACCTCGTCGAAGGTCGCCACCGGCCTGAAGAACGCGTATGCGCAGGTGTTCCTCCCCGACGGACGACTCCTCACGACGGAGATCGGCGACAACATCGACGCCGCTCCGGTCGAGGAAGTGAATGTGCTGCCGTATTCGGGGCCGCAGGGTACGTCCGTCGACGCCGGTTGGCCGACGTGTCCCGGCGAGAAGAACTGCACCGGCGTGGTCACCCCGATCGCCACCTTCGATCGAAACACCACCCCGACGGGGATTGCCGTCGACGGAACCTTCGCCTACGTCGCCTTGCTGGTGACCGGCGAGATCCACCGACTCCCGCTGACGGACGCCGGAACCGGCCGGGTCAAGACCAACGTGATCGCCTCCGGGTTCGAGGGTCCGCACACGATCCTGCACCGCCCCGACGGCGCGTTGTGGATCAGCGAGCACTTCGCCGATCGCATCGTCGCACTCACGATCGACCGGCCGTGACCGACGCGACGGTCGGCGCACGCAACACCGACGGAACCCACGAGTCCGGGATCATCCTCCGCACAGCAGCGGGGGCGTGGGGGAGCGTGGCGCTGCAGACCTTCGGCGGGCCGGCCGGCCAGATCGCCGTGATGCACCGCGAGATCGTCGAGGAGCGGCGCTGGGTCGGCGAGGAACGATTCCTCCATGCCCTCTCGTATTGCACCCTGCTCCCGGGCCCCGAGGCACAACAGTTGGCCACCTACCTCGGTTGGCTCCTCAACGGCACGGCCGGCGGGATCGTTGCCGGAGCGCTCTTCGTGCTGCCCGGTTACATCGCCATCATGGCCCTGTCGCTGCTGTATGCCGGCTTCGGTGACACCACCTTCGTCGACGCAGTATTCGCCGGTGTCGCGCCTGCCGTGCTCGCCATCGTGGCTCAGGCGGTGCGGCGGATCAGCAGCCGAGCGCTCGTGAATCCGTTCCTCATCGCGATGGCGATCGGTTCGTTCGCCGCTCTCGCGATGTTCGCGGTCCCGTTCCCGTTCGTGGTGTTCGGAGCAGCACTCATCGGATTCCTCGGGGGACGCATCCAGCCGGGTCTGTTCGCACCACGGATCCGAAAGGCGACCCCGCAGTCCGGACGAGCGTCGGAGAACATCAACTCTCCGTTGATCGCCGACACCGCGCTGGTCCACGCAGTGCCCAGCGCGTCACGCACGGCGCGGACGTTCGCGATCTGCGCTGTCGCGTGGGTGGCACCTGTGCTCCTCCTGGCCGCGATGTTCGGTTCGTCGTCGGTCTTCGTCACCCAGGCGCGCTTCTTCGGCGGATCGGCACTCGTGACGTTCGGCGGTGCGTATGCCGTGCTCAGCTACGTCGCACAGAAGGCGGTCAACACGTACCACTGGCTCCTGCCCGGCGAGATGATCAAGGGGCTGGCCATGGCCGAGACCACACCGGGTCCGCTGATCCAGGTCGTGCAGTTCGTGGCGTTCCTCGGCGCGTACCGCAATTCCGGATCGCTCAATCCATGGGTCGCTGCGATCATCGCCGCCACACTCGCCACGTGGGTGACCTATGTGCCGAGCTTCTTCTTCGTCTTCGTGGGCGCACCCTACGTGGAGCGACTCCGGGGCAATCGCCGGGTCACCGACGCGCTCACTGCGATCACGGCCGCAGTGGTCGGTGTCATCGCCAACCTCGCCGTGTACTTCGCCGTCCACACCCTCTTCGCCGAGGTACGCGAACGATCACCGGGTCCCCTGCGTTTCGGTGTTCCCACGTGGTCCACGTTCAGCCCTGCCGCGGCGGCCGTGGGCGCGCTTGGGTTCGTGCTCGTGTTCCACCGTCGCTGGAGTGTCCTGCGCGTGCTCGGAGCGTGCGCAGTCGTGGGCGGGGCGATCCACCTCATCGCCGGGTGAATATCACCCGAGCGGACCCGCATCGCCGCCTGACCAGGCCGGCCTATGCGGTGACGACGATCCGGAACGGCTGACCGCTCCGGCCGGCCTCGTTCCCCCATCGGACCAGACAAAGCGCAAGGGCCAGCGCGCCGAGTCCGGGGACGAGCAGCAGCGCCGAGGTGAGTCCGATCCGGTCAGCGACCACGCCGACGACAAACGGCCCAAGGGTGATGGCGATTCCGGAGGCAACCGCCGCGAGCGAGCTCACCGCGACCGTGTCGACGACCCCGGCCTGTTCCGCGTTGACGAACAACCGCTCGACGCCGAGGGTATACATCGGCCCGAAGCTGAACGATGTGAGCGCTACAGCGACGAGGCGGAGCCACGGAATCGGAATCGCCAGTATGCAAAGCGCACAGACGATTCCGCCGACAAGACATGACGCCTCGAGCCGGTTCTTCAGCAAGGCAATCAGTCGCGGGGTGAGTGCGCGCGAGGTCATCATCCCCACGGCCCACGCAGCGCCGCCGATCGGTGCTGCTGCCTTGGAGAATCCACCCTGCTCTCGGAGAAACACGACCAGCCACGACGCGAGGGAGAACTCGACGCCGACCTCGAGCACCTGAAGGGCGAAGCGCCGTCGTACACCGCCCAACCTCAGCAGAGTCAGAACGTCGCGCCACGATGTCGTCCACTCCACCACGGGACGCTTGCGGGAGCGGCGGAGCTCCGGCAGGGACAGCACGACCACGGCCAAGAGGAGCACGGCCGGCAGGACCGCAGTCGGCACCCGCCACGACGATCCGAGGGACGGGGCCACCGAGATGAGGAGCGGAAACGAGA
Organism: Acidimicrobiia bacterium; assembly: GCA_031423635.1. Classification (GTDB taxonomy): domain Bacteria; phylum Actinomycetota; class Acidimicrobiia; order Acidimicrobiales; family JANYDT01; genus JANLQX01. Next base: position 60,854 of record JANPFX010000273.1, read on the forward strand.
GACCGCCGAACGCTGGCGCGACATTCAACCGCGTGAAGATGGCGTTTCGCTCATCGCCGAATGCGTCGGCGACCATGCCGGGGATGGCCGTCACCACCGCGGCACCGCCGAGCCCGATGAGTGCACCGCCCCCGAGGCTCTGGGCGACGACATGGGCCGAGCCGAACAGCACGGCGCCGACGCCCACCGAAGCCGTGCCGGCCAGGAGCACGCGCAGGTTGCCGAAGGACACCATCACTCTTGATCCGAAGAGTCCGAGGAGCAGCAGTGCCCAGCCGAAGAACGAGCCGTGCAGCGACGTGACGGTGTCGCTCATCTGCACGCTGCGCCGCAGCTCCGGGAGAGCGACGGTAACCGACAGTCCGCAGGCCAGGAGGGCATACGACACGCTCAGGAGAACAAGCAACTGTCGACGGTGGACGGGGGGCACGACGCTCAAGTCTTTCATTCGAAACAGCCGGGTCCGATGGATTCCGACGATGCTTTGCGAGTCGTCGGTCACGCCGATGCCTTCGGCCCTTTTCCGTTGCTCGGAGAGCGACCACGCCTCCGAATCGTCGCCGGGCCGAGCCACCGCTCCTCGGACTCCGCTACGGTGACGTAGCGTAAGTTGACCCGCTGATCGCCAGTCGCTGACAGATCGTCCCAGGAGACCCGTGGAACAAAGGCTGCACGAAGCACCACCGACCGCTGCAGAGTTGGGCGGGATCGATCCGAAGATCTATGAGCGGCGGTGGGCGATCCTCGGCGTGCTCGTCCTGAGCCTCGTACTCGTTGTGGCCGCAGTCAGCTCCGTCAACACGGCCATCCCGTCGATCCGGGCCCAGCTGCTGCCCTCGGACAGCCAGCTGTTGTGGATCGTCGACCTCTACGCTGTCGTCTTCGCCGGGCTCCTCCTTCCGGCCGGGGCACTAGGGGACAAGTTCGGCCGACGGGGTGCGCTGCAGTTCGGGCTGGCGGTGTTCGCCACGGGCTCGGTGCTCGCCGCCGAGGCGGGCTCCCCGACGCAGCTCCTCGCCTGCCGGGGAGTGATGGGTGTCGGCGCGGCGTTCATCATGCCGTCAACGCTCTCGCTGCTCACCAGTGTGTTCCCCCCGCGCGAACGGGGCAAGGCCATCGCCGTGTGGTCGGGATTCGCCGGCGCCGGCGGCGTCATCGGCACGCTGTCCGGCGGACTCGTCCTCAACTCGTTCTGGTGGGGTTCGGTGTTCTTCGTGTCCGTCCCGATCGCCCTGCTTGCGTTGGTCCTCGTGACGGTGATGTGCCCGTCGTCGAAAGAGGAGGTCGCACGCAAGCTCGACCCGGTCGGCGCCCTGGCGTCGGTCACCGGCTTCGGTGCGCTGCTCTACGGCATCATCGAAGGGCCAGAGAAGGGTTGGACCTCGGTGCACTCCGTCGGCGCCTTCATCGTCGCGGTCATCGGGCTGAGCTTCTTCGTCCTTTGGGAACGCCGCTCTTCCGAACCGATGCTCGACATGAGGTTCTTCTCCATCCCCCGCTTCGGCATCGGCGCCCTCGGCGTCACGTTCGTGTTCCTCACGATGTTCGGCATGTTCTTCCTCATGTCGCAGTACCTGCAATCCGTACGCGGGTACTCCCCGCTCCGGTCGGGATTCGCCACGCTTCCCTTCGCCTTCACCATGGTGTCGATCTCGTCCAGAGGACCCAATCTCGGCGCGAGATTCGGAACCAAGCGGGTCGTGTCCGTCGGCTTCGCCATCGGCCCGATCGCCCTGGTCATGCTCTCGCTGATCTCGCGGACCACGCCGTACCCGTACATCGCGCTGACGATGGTGGCGATGGCGCTCGGCCCGGCGCTGTGCATCCCGACGCTGTCGAGCGGCATCGTGCTGTCGCTTCCACTCGACAAGGCCGGCGTCGGGTCCGCGGTCAACGACACCACCCGTGAAGTTGGCGGGGCCATCGGCATCGCGGTACTCGGATCAATCCTGAGCTCGCACTACCGCAACGGGATGCAAGCGTCGATCTCTCAGCTTCCGCCCGACGCGGCCCGGGTTGCCCAAGCGGCCAGACGTGGGGTCGGTGCCATCTCCGGACTGGTCGATGCCGCGCCGAACGTGCCGGAGCTCAAAGCACAGCTTCCACAACTCGAAGGACTTCTGGCGACGGCCCGGGGAGAGTTCGTCGGGGGAATGCAGATCGGCTTCCGGGTGGTCGCCGTCTTGATGGTCCTCGTCGCCGCCGCGGTCATCCGGTGGTACCCGAGCACCGAGATGGCCGTACCCGGCTCCGGCCCCCACTGAGCCGTGACCTCCATTTCCCTGCCCGACCCCCGCGTCGTGCGGTCGCGTCACGCCGCACTCACGGCCGCCCAGGAATTGGTCGCCGAACACGGGTTTCGCGGCGTCACCATCGAGGCTGTCGCGGCGCGTTCAGGAATCGCCAAGACCAC
>JANPFX010000274.1:0-6543 GCA_031423635.1 Acidimicrobiia bacterium
GCAGCGTGCCGACGATGGTTTCGGATACCGCCACGAACGCTCCCCCGACGAGCACGACGAAGAACACCCGAGTGCGGCCGTCGCCCAGGCGCACGGCGAGCGTGTCCTTGCCGACGACACCGTCACCGGGGATGTCGCGCAGGTTGTTCGTGACCAGCAGGGCCGTGGCGAGCAGCCCGACCGGGAATGCCGCGACGAACGCCGCGGCGGTGAGCTCCTCGTACTGCACGAAGGCCGACCCGGCGACGGCAACAATGCCGAAGAACACGAAGACGAACACCTCGCCGAGCCCGGCGTACCCGTAGGGACGTGGGCCACCGGTGTAGCCCCACGCTGCCGAGATCGCGGCGAATCCAACGGCGATCAGCCACCACGAGGTGAGGGAAGCGAGGACGAGTCCGGCAATGGCCGCCGCTCCGAGTGCGGCGAGCGCCGCCCGCTTCACGGCCGCCGCCGATTTCACGCCCGATCCGACGAGTCGCACCGGCCCCACCCGCGCGTCATCCGTGCCGCGGACACCGTCGGAGTAATCGTTGGCGTAGTTGACACCAACCTGGAGCGCGAGGGAAACGACGAGCGCAAGCGCAGCACGGGGTGCGCTCCACGATGCACCGTCCGGACGTTGCGCGATCGCCACGGCGGTGCCGACGAGGACTGGCACCACTGCGGCGGGAAGCGTCCGGATTCGCGCGCCGATCAGCCACGCCTGCATTCCCGTTGGGCGTGCAGGCGGAGACGACGGCGGGCCCGGAGCCGCGACGGGAGTGGAGATCGGTCCAGCCACGCCTCCCACCGTACCGGCTGGCTGCGATGACGGAGGAGCGCCGCCGGGCAATAGCTTGGGTGCCGTGCGTTTCGCGGTCATCGTCGTCTCCTCGATCGCGCTCGCCGGGGTCTTCGCCGTGTCCGGAGCGGCAAAGGCACGCGACGTCGCCGGGACAACGGCCGCCGCTCGTTCGCTCGGCGTGCCGGCGTCGCTCGCTCCACTCATCGCCCGGCTGCTGCCCATCGTCGAACTCGCCCTCTCCGTCGGTCTCGTCGTTGGTCTGCTGGTCTCGGTTGTGCGCCGCGTTGCCGGGATCGGTGCACTGCTCCTGCTCGGGGCGTTCACCGTGGCGATGGCTCGGACACTTCGTCAGGGGCAGGCGCCGGTGTGCCGATGCTTCGGTTCGCTCGGCGAGCGTCCCATCAGCTCCGAGACCATCGTCCGCAACGTCGCCCTCGCCGCGCTCGCCCTCGTCAGCGCGATCGGTTGAGCGCCCAGTGAAGGCCACACGATGACCCGACGACTCGTCGCCCTCGACCTTCCGCCAGGGACTGCGTTCGTGGAGGAGTTACGGAAGTGCTGGGACGACGGCGACGCCGTGCTTCCGATCGACCCGCGCCTTGCCCCTCCGGCGAAGGCGGCGTTGCTCGACGTGCTCCGCCCCGAGGCGATCGTCGACCCGTCCGGTCGCTCCAATCGAGATGACGGTGTGCCGGTGCTCGACGGTGACGCGCTCGTCGTCGCCACGTCGGGCACGACCGGAGAGCCGAAGGGCGTGGTCCTCACCCACGATGCCGTCGCGGCATCAGCCAAGGCGACGAATGCCCGGCTGGGCGTCGACCCGGCGACGGACCGATGGCTCGCCACCCTCCCGGTCGCCCACATCGGCGGGCTCTCGGTCGTCACGCGGGCACTGGCGAACAGCACCCCGATCACGATCGTCGATCGGTTCGATCCCGAGATCGTGAACGCCGCCCGCTTCACCGGTCACACCCGCACCTCGCTGGTCGTCACGGCGTTGCAGAGGGTGGCCACGGAGGGTTGGCGGACGATCCTCGTGGGGGGCTCGGCCATGCCCGAGTCCCTCCCGGACAATTGTGTGCGCACCTACGGTATGACCGAGACCGGCTCCGGGGTCGTCTATGACGGCTTCGCCTTGGAAGGTGTCGGCATCACCCTCGGGGAGGACGGCGAGATCCTCATCGATGCGCCGATGCTGTTGCGTGCGTACCGCGCCGCTGATGGCGCCGCCACGCCGGAGGGTCTCGACCCGAAGGATGGCGCTGGACGTTTCCCGACGAACGACGCCGGACGTTTCCGGGCCGATGGACGACTCGAGGTGCTCGGGCGTCGCGGCGACGTGATCGTCACGGGCGGGGAGAAGGTATGGCCCGACGCGGTGGAGCGGGTGCTCCGCTCGGCGTTCGCCGAATTCGACGCCGCGGTCGCCGGGCAGCCCGACCCCGAGTGGGGTCAGCGGGTCACACTGTTCGTCGCAGCCGGCACGACGCCGCCGTCCCTCGACGAGGTGCGCTCCGTCGTACGCGACTCGCTCGCCGGATACTGCGCGCCCCGAGCGCTCGTCATCCTTGACGGACCACTCCCCCGGACGTCTTCGGGCAAGGTCAACCGTGCTCTGCTAAGTACACATATGTTAGGACCGAGCTCGTCGATAGGGTGACGGGTTCAGCCTTCGTCGGCGGATCCGGGGACGCGCAGCAGATGGGTGACGGCGTTGGCCACGAGCCGTCCGCGCACGGAAAGCCGTGCCGTCGAATCCTGTACATCGAGGAGACCACCGCTCAGGAGATCGGCGAGGTCGGCATCGGAGAACGAGCCGGCAGGCACGCCCTCGCGAGTGCGGAGCGAGAGCTGCAGCGCTTCCAGCGCACGAGCCCCGGGGTCGAGTCGCTCTGACGCCGAGACCGGCGAATCACCGGAACTGACCTTGTCGATGTAGCGGTCCGGTGTCCGCACGTTCCACCACCGGACTCCGTCGACGTGGGAATGGGCGGCGCAACCGAAGCCGAGATAGGAACCCTGCCTCCAGTACATCCAGTTGTGCGTGCATTCGAACCCGGGCCGCGCCCAGTTCGACACCTCGTAGTTCTCGAAACCGGCGGCGCCGAGAAGTTCGGAAGCGAGCTCGTACTTGTCGGCCTGATCGTCCTCATCCGGGGCGCGTGCTGGGTCGGTCGCCAACGCGGTGCCACCCTCCACCGTCAATGCGTACGCCGAGACGTGCGTGGTGCCCCAGGAGATCACCTCGTCCACCGACTGGCGCCAATCGTCCAACGACTCCCCGACTGCGCCGTAGATCAAGTCGACGTTCAACGACGGCACGCCGACTTGCTGGACAGCGGCGACCGCGGTCGCCACGTTGGCCCGGTCGTGGCGACGGTTGAGCGACGCCAGCACGTGATCGACGGTCGACTGCACTCCCAACGACAGACGGGTCATTCCGGCCTCGCGCAGAGCGGAAACCCACGCTTCAGTGACATCGTCGGGGTTGGACTCGACCGTCACCTCGGCACCGGCGACCGTCGGCAGCACCCGGAGCACCTCGGCAAGGAGGGATGCGTCGACCAGCGAGGGTGTCCCGCCACCGATGAACACGCTCCGGAAGGACGCGCCCTTCTCGGCAGCGGAACCGATCTCTCGCAGGAGCGCGTCGACATAGTCACGGTGGAGGTGGTGTCGGTCGGTGAAGACCGAGAAGGAGCAGTAATCGCAGTGGTGTGCACAAAAAGGTATGTGCACATACGCGCCGAGTGGCGCGTCGCCGAACGAATTTGGGCGGAGCGGATCGATCAGTGGACGAGTTCGGCGCCGAGCGCCGACATGCGCGACTTCACGGTCTCGAGATCGGTCTCGAGAAGTGCCGCAAGCGGGTTCAGATCCTCCCGGCGGATCGTCATGGCCGACCCGGCGGGATCGGAGCGCTGGGCCCGGATCATGGTGACATAGCGCGCCAGGAGTGCGGCTTCCTGACCCGACATTGCCTCGAGCTGGATCAGGTCGATGGTGATGCCACGCGTTGGAGCACGTCGCTCGTCTGCCCCGCCGGCGGAACCGTCAGCGGCGGTGAGATCGATGACGGGCAGGAGATGATCGACCGGGACGCCATAGAAGCGGGCGAGGCGCTGGAGACGGGGCACGGAGATTGCCCGCTCTCCGCGCTCATAGGCACCCAACACCGACGCCTTGAACTCCTTGTCCGAGGACACCTCCACGTCGTGGAGCGACAGCCGCTGCGATCGCCGGACGCCACGAAGGCGAAGCCCGACTTGGCGCGTGTAGTTGGCATCAACGCCTGATTCGTCGTCCATCGGTGTCCTTGTGTCATGACCGTTCGGGCGGTCGGAAACTCTCGTAGCTTTTCGTTGTACATCGAACGGATGCACCCCGAAAACACACGCTGCGTGGGAAACATCCGGCCTCATCGATGAGTCGGCCATCGCTTACGCGCGCTGCGTGCAATTGGAAGGGTAGCGCAAGTGACGCATGCCATGGGGGATTGACTGCCCGGCACCAGCGTATTTCTTTCCCGGCTGGGTCGTTTGCCTCAGTCACGCCGTCGTGCGGCCACGGGCGTGGAGACCGACAAGAAGCGCTCCCGCGACGATCGCTGCGGTCTCGGCACGCAACACCGACCCCGGCAGCCCGATCGCTTCGGACAGCAGATCCCGCTCGGACTCGTCCCATCCGCCTTCGGGCCCGATCGCCACGATGGCATCGTCCGAGCGGAGTTCACGCCCCCCGCGGTCGGCCCGGACGACCCCTTGGCGGTGGGCCAACGACTCGACCGTGATCGCCGACTCGACGATCGGCAGCCATACGCCTCGGCTCTGCTCCAACGCCGAGCGGGCGATCAGGGCGAGTCGGGCGGCGTTGCGGTCGGCCTTGCCGTCGTCCCACTTGACGATCGATCGGACCGACCGGACCGGGATGATCCGTCGGACGCCGAGCTCGGTCAGCTTCTGCACGACCATCTCGGGCTTTTCGCCCTTGGTCAGCGAGAAGGCGATACCGACGTCGGGCGGTGCCGCCTCCTCCCGTACGGCTCGGGAGAGTGTCACATCGCCGGTGTCTCCGAACGAGGCGGCCAGGACCGCTTCCGCCCAACGGCCCCACCCGTCCGTGAGAGTGACCGCGTCCCCGGCTCGCAGACGGAGCACCCGGGCGCAATGGTGGTGCGCTTCCTTGGCGAGCGTCAAGCGGGCGACGCCGGGACCCGCGAGCAAGGTGCGATCAACGACGAGGTGGGCTCGGGCGTCAGCCTCGGCCGGTCCTCCCGGAGAACTCGAGTCCGCAGCTCCGGGCATTACCGGAACTTGGACCGGATCTTGCCCAGCAGGCTCCGATCAGGCGGGGCCACCGGCTCGTCCCGCATCACGGCCAGGGCCCGAAGCAATTCGTCCTGCTCCTTGGTGAGCTGCGTGGGGGTGGTCACGATCACCTGCACCAACAAGTCTCCACGCCCCCGCCCGTTGACCACCGGAACCCCACGCTCGCGCAGTCGGTAGACCCGACCGGTCTGGGTGCCGGCGGCGATGACGAGGTCTTCGACCCCGTCAAGGGTTTCGTAGGCCAGATGGACGCCCAGGGCCGCCTGGGTGACGGGCACTTCGAGCTGCTCGACGAGATCGACACCGTTTCGGCTGAAGCGGGGATGGGGCTCGACCCGGAGATGGACGAAGAGATCGCCGTTCGGACCGCCCCGCGGACCGGCCGGTCCACGGCCCGAGAGCCGCAAGGTGGTGCCGTCATCGACGCCTGCCGGAACCCCGACCGGGAAGGTGCGCTGCTCGGTGCGCCGTCCCTCGCCGCGACACGTCGGACAGGGCGTCTCGATCGTCTGACCCGTGCCGCCACATCGACCACAGGCGCTGGTGGTGACCATCTGACCGATGAGTGACTGCCTCACCCGGCGGACTTCACCGGTCCCGTCGCACTGGGTGCACTTCGACGAGGAGGTCCCGGGGGCCGCGCCGCTCGACGCGCAGGTGTCGCAGGCCACCGGAAGCCGCAGGGTCACCTCGGTGGTGACACCGAACACGGCTTCTTCGAAGGTGAGCGACGCCGCGGTTTCGGCGTCGCCGCCACGGGGCGGACCCGACGGCCCACGTCGTCCCCCGCCGCCGAACGGATTCCCGGAGCCGCCGAAGAACGCCTCGAAGAGGTCGTTGAGTCCGCCCGATCCGAAGCCGAACGGGTCCCCCGCTCCCCCGCCACCGCCGGAACGCAGACCGTCGATGCCGAACTGGTCGTAACGGGCTCGCTTCTCCGGGTCCTTCAGGACCTCGTAGGCCAACGCGAGTTGCTTGAACTGCTCCTCCGCGGCCGGGTCATCCGGATTGGCGTCGGGATGCAACTCACGAGCGCGCGAGCGGTATGCCTTCTTGATCTCGTCATCGGACGCCGTCCGGGACACGCCCAGCAGTTCGTAGAAGTCGGTGTTGGTCGTGGCCATGGGCGGGAGTGCTCAGTCGTCAGGAAGCGGGCAACGTTGTGGAACGGGCAGACCATTCTCGCGGCAATCCGTGATGAACCGGTGCACCTGTCCCCGGTACTGCTCGAACGGACCTGTCGGTCAGTGTTCGGTGAGTCGAGCGCTCAACCGAGCGCTGACTTCCGACACGGCCGCCCTGGCCCGCGCGTAGTCCATACGGGTGGGCCCGAGAACACCGATCGTGCCGACCTGTTGCCCATCGACCAGATACGGCGCGGCAACGACGGAGCACGACAGCAGCGATTCGAAGGCCAGGTCGGCCCCG
>JANPFX010000275.1:0-6587 GCA_031423635.1 Acidimicrobiia bacterium
GGTCCCGGCGCGGGCGGCGGCGGTGGTGGTGGCGGTGGTTGCCGGCGCGGCCGTGGTGGTTGTTGTTGCGGTGCGGGCGGTGGTGGTGGTGGGTGGCGTGGTCGTCGATGTGGGGGGTGCCGTCGTGGTCGACGTGGCCGCAGGCGTGGCGAAGGTCATGATGGCGCCCGGGTAGTCCACCGTCGCCCCTGAACCCGAATCGGTGTAGGTGAGGACGATCTGGAAGTAGTACGTCGTCGCCGCGTTGAGTCCGGTCAGCGTGGCGCTGCTGCTCACGATGGTCGTGCCCGACGCCGTTCCCGGAGAGGCCGCGACCGTCGTGGCACCGACCAACGCCGCATCGGTCCCGTAGCGAAACGTGATGGCGACGGTGACACTCGCACTTTGCGTCGTACCCGTGCCGTTGACCGTTGCACTCGAGACGTTGACGCCCGTCGCCGCGCTGGTCACGGCGATCGGGGTTGCCGCGCCGAGCGAGGCCTGGATCTGCGAGAGCGTCTGCCCCTGGAAGGCCGTCGTGAAACTCGAGGAGCCGAGTGCGGCGAGCGTCGCCGCGTCCTCGACGGCGCCCTGATCGTCGAGATCAGACAAGATCGTGGCGAGGGACTCGCCAGCGGCGATCTCCGAGGTGATGAAGCCCAGCGGGCTCATGCCCTTGCAGGTGGTCGTGCCGTTGTAGATCGCCTGTCCCGCAGCGTTGTTCGTATAGTTCAGAGAGTTCATCGGGGGAAAGCCCGACGGGATGATGTCACCCCACGGCGAGGTGACTCCGAACACGCCACCGGTATGGTTGTCGTGACTTGAGTTCTTCGAAACGGTGATGCGTCGATACGGATTCGTCGTGCTGTGGGTCCGGTGGCAGAGCTGCACGCGGTTGCCGACGCCGGCCTTCGCCGTCTCTGATGAAAGGGTGAGCACCGAAGTGCCAGCGAGCATCAACGCAGCCGCGGCGAAGCTGGCAATGCGACCGATCGGGCGGCGGGCCCCCGTAGGAAGAACGAACATCGAGCCATCATCGGACGTTCGCCGAGCCTTCTGGCTAGGTCATTCGGATCGTTGGGTCGTTCCGATGGCGTTCTGAGCCACCTGCGTTGCATCCAGCAGACCGGGCTCGGTGCCGGGAGCGTGGCTCCGAAGGTGGAGGCCGCGCTTGCCTTCGTGACCTCCGGTGCCGCCGACTCATCCGGCGCCCCGGGTCGGTGCGCGATCATCACGTCGGCCGACCGCCTCGGTGATGCCGTGCGGCCCGAGAAGGCCAACGTCAGCCGCATCGTGGCCCTCTAGCTCGCCACGCTGGCGCTCGCATCGGTCCGTCGTTGGGCGGCCGCCGGACCCGAGGCCGTGGGCCGATCCGGACCTCGGTAGCTCACCCAGCGCAGGCGGAGTAGTATTGGCGGTCCTGTTTTGTCGGTTGACCTGCGTCTGGCGGGTCAGGCGGCCTGCACGTATTCACCCGAAGAGCAACCTTGCACGGAGTTCGCCATGTCTGAAATCACGTTGACCGCCGATCGTCGCACCGCGACGGGTTCCGGCGCGGTTGGCCGTCTCCGTCACACCGGCAAGATTCCGGGCGTGATCTACGGCAAGGGTTCCGAGACGATTTCCATCGAGCTCGATCACCACGACGTTTCGGTGTCGTTCCCGACCCGGGCGAGCCGTGAGGCCCAGCTCACGCTGGTGCTCGACGGCCAGCCGATCAAGGTCAAGTTTCAGGACATCCAGCGCCACAAGACCCGCAACACCGCGCTGCACATCGATTTCCTTCGCATCTGAGGCTTGTGCCGGGTCGCCCCATCCTGCGACCGCGCCTCACTCCGCCGTCTTCCGGGTGGCGACCATGCTTGACCCGATCGGAGCCGTGAGCTGATGAAGTTGTTCGCGCACGCCGGTGAACGCACCGGCACGCCGGCCGACCTTCTCGTGGTCGGCCTTGGCAACCCCGGCACCGAATATGCCGGCACGCGCCACAACGTCGGCGCTGCCGTCGTGGCGCTGCTCGCCGAGCGTTCCGGGGGTCGCCTCAAGAGCGGGAAAGAGCGGGCGCTTTCCGCCGAGGTCCGCATCGACGAGAAGCTCGTCGCGTTGGCGTTCCCGCAGACGTACATGAATCTTTCCGGTGCATCAGTCCGGCTCCTGGTGAAGCGCCATGGGATCGACGACCCGGCGAAACTTGTCGTGGTGTACGACGAACTCGACCTACCGCTCGGTCGGGTGAAGCTGAAGATGGGCGGCGGCGCGGCCGGGCACAACGGCATCAAGTCGATCAAGGAACACCTTGGCGGCGGTGACTTCGGACGGATCCGGATCGGCATCGGTCGTCCGTCGGGAACCCCGAAGGGTGGCGACTATGTGCTGAAGCGCCCCGGCAAGGCCGAGCAGGCGGAACTCGACATCGCGGTGCAGGTGGCCGCCGATGCCGTCGAGCGGATCGTCGCCGTTGGATTCGAACGGACGCAGAACGAACTGAACACCGACCCGTCGGCGAACCCCGAGAAGGTCTAGCTTCGCCGACGTCGGGCGCTTAGCGGTTTCTCAGGTTGCGCGAATGAGCGGCGTACCGCTCCTCGTACAGCGAGTGCTGCACCGATGGCGATGGACCCTGCGGCAACCGAGGAGTCCCGTGAGCAAGAAGTTTTCTCGTCGCACCTTCCTGACCGTTGCCGCAGTTGCCCCGGTCGCTGTGGTTTCGGCCTGCAGCTCCGATTCGTCGTCAACCGATGCATCCGTCACCGGGGCCCCGGTTGCGGAAGCCGGGACCGAGGCAATGGCTGCAGAAACCACCGTGGCAATGGCCGCCGAGACCGAAGCGATGGCTTCCGAGGCGGCTGCGGCGCCGGCGGGCGAGGTGACCGGAACTCTCAACTTCTTGAACTTCACGGGCTGGGCCGGTCCAACGACCTACGACGACTTCGCGAAGGCGTTCCCGGGTGCAAAGGTGAACGAGATCGCGTGGGCGTCGGCCGACGACGCGGTCTCGAAGGCGAAGGACCGCGCTGGCGACATCGACCTACTCCTCGTCGACGGAACCACCCTCCCTCGACTCACTGCGCTCGGCGTTCTCGCCAAGCTCGGCGAAATCGCCAACATGTCACTTGTCGCCGATCGGTACAAGAACACCGAGTGGGATCCGAAGAACGAGAGCTTTGCCGCCACCGACCATGGCCGAACTGGATTCTGCTACCGCAAGGACTTGATCAAAGAGACGCCGACGTCGTGGAAGGAGTTCTTCGCCCTCGCTCCTTCGTACTCCGGCAAAGTGGCGATGCTCGACTATCAGCAGAGCGTCTGCAACCAACATCTTGAAGATGCTCGGCAAGCCGTCGGGTTCGCTCGAGCAAGCCGACATCGACGCCGTTTCGAAGGTGCTCGCCGACGTAAAGCCACAGCTCCTGGCCATTTCCACCGAAGTTGGCAAGGCCGTCGCGGCAGGGGACGCGGTCATGGCGATGTGCGATGCCTACGACGCGCAGCTAGCGCTGACCACGAATCAGAACGTGGTGTGGGTGGACCCGAGCGAGGGTCAGGTTGGCTACCTCGAGGGGCTAGCGGTGCTCGACGGTCCGCGCAACGACCTCGCCCGGGCGTTCGTCAACTTCTTCCTCGAAGAGGAGAACTACGCAGCGTTCATCAACAAGGTCGCCTCGCCCTACGTGCAACCGGATAACCCCGGCATTGATGCGGTACTGAAGACTTCCCCGGTGATCAACCCACCGGCCGCCGTCGTCGCGAGGCTCAGCTACCACAAGTATCTCGGGGCCGATCAGGCCACGTGGGACAAGGTGTGGGACACGTTCAAGGCCAAGTGATCGAGCCGTCCGGTGGTGCCAGCTGACGTTGGAGTTCGAGCACCAGCGTCGTGTCGGGATGCGCTGACTTGACGAGGCCTGCGACGGCAGCGGCGCCCCATGACGCCGCCCGAATGCGACTCGGGCCACTCGTTGTGCCCGACTGGCTTCTGGTCGTGGTGGTATGCCTGGTCCCGCTCGGCTTCATGGTGGCCCGGTCGTTCGGCGAGGCCGATCCGGTCACGCTCGACGTGGAGCTGACCGGTTCGACGCAGTCCTACCGATCGCTGTTCGGTGATCTCTATCGCCCCGTGTTGGTGCGTTCGCTCACGCTGTCCGTTCTGACCATCGCGCTCTGTCTGGCGATCGGCACACCGGCGGCCTTGTCCTTGAGCCGACTGGGTGGCCGCGCTCGAACGCGTCTTCTGGTGGCGGTGATGCTTTCATCGTTCGTCAGCTTCACGGTGCGGATCTTCGCGTGGCAAGGTGTGCTGGCCACCGGCGGCCCGGTCGAGTCGGCCACCGGTCTCCAGCTCCTGTATCGCCCGCCCGCCGTGCTGATCGGCATGATCACGGCGTACGTGCCGCTGTTCATCCTTCCTGCCTACGTCGCGCTCTCCCGCGTTCCACGAGCGCTCTTGGATGCGGCTGCGGACCTCGGCGCATCCCGCCACCAACAACTGTTCAACATCACGCTCCCGCTTGCCGCGCCGGGAATCGTCACAGGTGCCGTTGCCGTCGGCGTGCTCTCCGTCGGTGAGTTCGTCGTACCCGCACTACTCGGCGGAGGCAAGGTCTTGCTCCTCGGCAGTGTTCTCGCCGAGCGCGGCGCGGGCCGCGATCAGCCGTTGGGCGGAGCGATCACGACGACCATGTTGGTGATCTTCGCCATGACCGCTCTGCTGACGATGGTTGTTCGCCGTCGAACGGCTCACCATGTTCCGTAAGCGCACCGAAGGCTTGCCTTCTCGCCTCGTGCTCGCTGGGGTGCTTGCGCTGCTCTACGCACCTCTCGCTTTTCTGATCATCGCCAGCGTCAACGCAAACCCTGCGTCGACGGCGCGGAAGGGCTTCAGCGCGCGGTGGTACCGCGAGGCGTTCGATGATCCGGCGTTGCGACTCGCGGTCGGTGTCAGTCTTCGGCTCGCCTTATCCACGGCGATTCTGGCAACCTTGATCGGCACGCTCGCGGCGATCGCGGTGCGTCGGTCGCGCTGGCTCGGTCGTGTGTCCTCCGCGTTTTCGGTGGCCCGGATCGGTGCCCCTGAGATCATCTTGGCGACGGGCCTCAAGGTCGGCATTTCGGCGGTCGGGATCTCCTTCGGGTTCCGTCCGATGCTGGCCGCTCACGTCGCGTATCTCTCGGGGTTTGTAGTGCTTCTGGTGGGGGCTCGCGCCGCCGGTTCGCTGCGATCACACGAGGAGGCAGCGCTTGATCTCGGGGCGCAGCGTTGGCAGGTGTTGCGCGACATCGTTGTTCCCGACCTCATGCCGGCGATTGTGTCTTCGGCGTTGCTGGCGCTGGCCTTTTCGTTCGACGACGTGGCGTTGTCGCTGGCGCTGCGAGGTCCGACAGATACCACCGTGCCGATCTACATCTTTTCGGCCGTGCAACGGCGAGTCACGCCGTCCATTCATGCTGTGGGTGCCATGGTGATCCTCGCCGGCATCGTCACCTTTGCTGCAGCAGGATTGGTCAACCGCGCCGTCTTCGGCGGAGACGACCGTTCGGTCTCACGCTGACGTCCTCGCTCACGAGCAAGAACGCTGCGGAGGACCCTTAGCGAATGACTACGAGATGGCGCTTGGTCGCCCCGACAACGGGGGAAATCGGGACTGCGGTATCGAGGGTGACAAGGCGGCCATCGTTCGCCACAGCAAGCGCGAGCAGGTACACATCGGTGATCTGCCGGGGCCCGTGCAGCCGGTCTCTCCGAATGCGCTTGTCGTCCACGATGCTGACCTGGTCGGACCAGAACTCGTGATGCTCGGTTGCGCACGCGCCGGCCATCATCCCGGTCGCTTCGGCGGTGGACACGGCGTTCGCGTACGACGGTGACGAGAGGATCCGCACCGCTCCGTTCTGGGTGAGCGGACACGAGGCCCAGCCGAGTTCTTGGTTCTGGGTCAGCCAGTTGCGGGCCGCCTCGTGGTGAACGTGCGCGGCGTCAAACAGAGCGATGAGAACGTTCACGTCGAGAAGAGAGCGCATCTCACACGCCGAGCTCGTCACGGAGGTGGTTGACCTCGTCGTCGGTCACCACCGTGCCGTCGACCGGGAGGGGTCGAAACCCCAGGAACTCGTCTTGGGGCGTCGACCGCTGGGCCGTGAGCGATCGACGGGCGAGATCGGAGACGACCTGTCCTGCGGTTCGGTGCTCGCGGCGGGCAATGGCTTTCGCTGCTGTGAGTACGTCATCGTCGAGGTCGAGGGTTGTCCGCATGATCTCCATGCTATCGGCGCATCAAGCATCAAGCATCACGCATCACGCATCACGCATCACTATCCGACGTAGGGCCCTCAGATGAGATGACGCGGGATGGACCGGGTGAATCGGCGGTCGGCGAAGAGCTCGCCTTGGTCGTGGGCCGTGAGCCGCGCCGTGAAGTGGAATGCTTCGGCGTCACAGGTCATCTCCACGTCGGTTTCGACCCGCACATCCCAGTCGCCGCGCCGATAGGTTGCTCGGCATTCGACGAGGGCGCGGGCGCTTCGCGGATCGGCGTCGTTAGCCGTTGGCCGCGAACCATCGGTGCATCGGTTCGTCACCGAGACGGGTGCCATCGCGCCGACGGTAGGGG
>JANPFX010000276.1:0-2329 GCA_031423635.1 Acidimicrobiia bacterium
GCGGCGTCGTCGTCGAGGAGATCTACTACGCGATGGGCTTGCTCGTAGAGGGCGTCACCCGCCACCACATCGCCGGCATAACTCAGGGTCATGCCCAGGCGGGCCAGGAGCCGAGCACGGTCCGGTGTGATTCGTTCGCCGAGCGCAACGAGACCGCGCTGGTACATCGCGACGCCCTCGACGAACCGGTTGGCCCATGCCAACGTGAAGCCAACCTCCAGGCACACGCGTCCAACATCCTCATCAGCTTCAATCGATTCGAACAGGGCGAGCGATTGTTGCCAGGCCTCCAGCGCGGGCTCCCATTGGCCGAGCCTACGAAGCACCGCTCCGAGGTCGAATGCCAGTTCGGCGCGCTGCCGCGCGTCGGCCGCCTCATCGCGGGCCGAGGCCCGTTCGAAGTGCAAGAGCGCTTCTTCGAACGCTGCGGTGTCCAGGGCGCGTCGACCTGCCAGCTGAAGGAATTTGAATAGTTGCTTCGGGTCGGCCTCGTCGCCTGCCTCGAGTAGGTGTTCGGCGATCTCCGCTGCTCGTTCCTCAAGGTGTCCAGCCCAAAGCTTGATCATGGCGTCGCCAGCACGCAGATGCAGCCGACGACGTCGGGGACCCGACAGCGCAGCCCGCAACGTTTGGCGAATGAGTTCATGAGCGAACACGAACTCGTCGTCGCGGTCAGCAGCGCGGATCAGCCCCGCCCGTTCGGCCTCGTCGAGAACGTCGAGAACCGCGTCGGGGCTCAGATCGCCGAGCGCTTGGACCAGCCGGTAGGAGAACGCACGTCCGGCGACCGCAGCTGCTGTGAGGAGCCGCTGACCATCGTCCGACAGGCGTTCAAGTCGTCGACCGATGACGAGGCGCACCCCTTCGGGTACGTCGAGGTTGGCAACGTCAACGTCGTCGCGCCAGTGGCCGTCGGCATCGAAGAACCGGCCCTGCTCGACGAGGTCACGGAAAACCTCCTGCAAGAAGAAGGGGTTCCCCTCCGTCTCGCCATGCAACACGCGCGGGACCGAGGGAGGCAGGTTCTGACCTGCGAGGGCTTGAAGCAGTGAGGCACTGTCGGCTTCGCCCATCCCGTCGAGCTTGACCCGTTGCGCCAAGCGGTGACGGTGAAGATCAGCGAACGTGCGCCCGAGCGCAGCGCCGACCTCAGCGTCGCGATATGTCGCGACAAGGAGAAGTCGGAGCTTGGCGAGCTGCGGCGCCAAGTAGTCGAGGAACAGAAGCGTCGGTTCGTCCGCCCATTGAAGATCGTCGAGCACCAAGAGCAGCGGCTTCTCACCGGAGAGCCTCGCGAACACCTCCGCCAGGCAGCTGAACAAGTACAGCCGTTCCTGGTCGGCTGGCATGTCGAGTGGAGCGGGAAGATCGGGAAACACACGCCGCAGCCGCGGCACGACCCGCGCCACCTCAGGAGCGGCATCACCCAGAACGCGGCGGAAGTCCTCAGGACTAGGCGCAGCGGCGAGCGCTGACTCGAGGAACTCGATCAACGCCACGTACGGCGACGCCCCAGTCCGCTCGTAACTGTGCCCGATGAGAACCGCCATCCCGCGATCAGCCGCCCCAGCAGCGACCTCCTCGGCGAGACGGGTCTTGCCGATACCAGGTTCGCCGCCGATCAGAACGACACCGCCGTTGCCGACCAACGCTCGAGTCACGGCGTCCGACAACAAGGCGCACTCGGCCGATCGGCCAACAAACGGCGTGCGATCGCCACCAGCAAGCACCGATATTCGCGCGCCCACCCCCACCGATGAGCCGCCCGAAAGCTCCGCCACGTCGGGCAACACCCACACAAGGTCGAAGATCCGCCAACGAGTATCGAATCCCTTCAGACGGAAACGACCCCGATCCACGTAAGCGAACTCCGGACGGTCCGCGCACAGTGCCCGGGTCACCTCGGAAACGAAGATCTCACCACCCCGCGCCTTCGCAGCGATACGCGCTGCCGCATGGACAGGCTGTCCGAAAAAATCCCCGTCTTCCTCAACGAGTTCTCCGGTGTTCACCCCGATACGGACACGAACAGCCCGAGTCGGCTCGGCGCGGGCCGCAACCGAGAACGCGCGTTGTATCGCCTGCGCACACCGCAACGCGTCCCGCGGCGACACGAAGGCCAGCATGAACCCATCCCCGAGCGCCTTGACCTCCCTCCCGCCATACTCGGCCACCGCGGCCCTGACCAAGGCATCGTGGGAGCGAAGCACCTGATGGGCAGCATCGTCACCCAGACGACCCCGCAGCTCGGTGGAACCCTCGACGTCCGTGAACACGATCGTGGTCGGAGCGTTACCAAATCCACCCGATTCGACAGAAGCACCCGTCA
>JANPFX010000277.1:0-2894 GCA_031423635.1 Acidimicrobiia bacterium
CACGTCGCCACCGACCTCACCGGTCAGGCCAACCATCTCGGCGTCACTCTTCAGGCCGACATCATCAAGCAGAAGGCTCCGGAGACTCCGGCCCCGGGCTTCGACGACCTGAAGTTCGGCAAGTCGGACCCCCGGATGTACTCCGAGCTCATGACGGCGCACCCGATCGACATGACCCGCTACCAGATCGCCAATTGCTACATGGGCCGGGTTCCGCTCATCAACTCCGGCGGTGCGTCGGGCGCCAACGATCTCCACGACGCCGTCGCCACGGCGGTGGTCAACAAGCGGGCCGGTGGTGCCGGCCTGATCTCGGGGCGCAAGGCGTTCCAGCGGCCGATGGCCGAAGGCGCCGCCCTGCTCAATGCGATCCAGGATGTGTACCTCTGCAACGAGGTCACCATCGCCTGATCCGGGCGTAGGGGCTGCGCTCGCAGCAGCGCTCAGCTTCCCGGTGTCTCGTGGAGGTGCTCGTTCATCATGCGCATCAGGTCGTAGATCTCTTTGCACTTCGGACAGATCGGGAGCTGCAGCGGATCGCGCTGCGGGACGAACACGTGACCGCACAGGGCCTCGACCGGCGTGCCCATGATGCGGGCCTCGAGGACAACTGCGGTCGCCGTCTCACCGGGCTTGGTCACGACGATGTGGGCATGCTTCCCCGGATCGAGTTCGACGTCGTCTTCGGTGATCGTCTCGACGACCGGAGCGGTCTTCAGTGCCATGCGCAACGATACGCCCGCTTCCAAACCACGTCGGTCCGCCCTCGGCGATCATCTTCCGGGGGGCTCCGCGCGGCCCCGGGCGATGACCTTGCGGGGTCCTGTCACCGATCCTCCCCATCCGCTGCGGTACTCGCCTGTTGCTCCTTCGTCGCCGGGTCTCCGTTCCTCGGGCGGGGCCCCATCGGCGCCACCCCGCCATGTCATCGCCCTGACTATCTCCGGGGCACCGTTCCCCGGACGCCATCCCCGCCAGGTCATCGCCATGGGTGCGTGCGTTGGTTGTGTGCGTGCGTTGGTTGTTCACGCCGAGCTTCGCTACCGATCACCGGCTGGTCACCGTGCGGTCACTGGCGCAGTGCGAGACTGACCCGTCGACTTCACGGGGAGCTGTAGTGCCCAACCCAGACAAGAACATCACGGCCGCGAAGCCGTTGGCTGCGAGCGGGTCCAAGCCTGCGAAAAAGAAGGCCGGCCTCAAGTCCAAGGCGGCCGACCCGCTGGACGACATCAATCGTTCGATCATCACCGAACTGCAGATCGACGGCCGCCGGAGCTACACCGCGATCGCCGAGCGTGTCGGCCTGTCCGAAGCCGCGGTGCGACAGCGCGTGCAGAAGTTGGCCGAGGACGGCGTGATGCAGATCGTCGCCGTCACCGACCCGATGAAGCTCGGCTTCCAGCGAGTCGCCATGGTGGCGATGCGTGTGTCGGGGGATGCCACCCTCGTCGCCGAAGCGCTGAGCAAGATGCCTGAAGTCAGCTACGTCGTGCTCGCCGGAGGAAGCTACGACCTTCTGGCTGAGGTCGTATGTGAGGACGACGATCACCTCATCGATGTGCTGAACACCACGATCCGCACGTACCCCGGCATCCGGGAGACGGAGACGTTCATGTACCTGAGGCTCTACAAAGAGTCCTACACCTGGGGCGTGCCGTCGTCGTGACACCCGCACGGCGTCCCGTCGTCGTGACACGAACTCCGGGTTCCGGCCGGTCGAGAGCGCGTAACGTCGGGGAGCCATGGCATCCCCGTCCCCGTTCCTGCATCCGTTCGCCCGGCCCGCGGCCCAGCCCGGTGAGTTCGTCACCCTGGTTCGTGGCGAAGGTGCGGCCCTCTTCGACCGCGACGGCACGCGCTACGTCGATGGCCTGGCGAGTCTCTGGTATTGCAACGTCGGGCACGGACGCCTCGCAATCGCTGATGCCGTTCACGACCAGATGCGTCGCCTCGAGACGTACAGCACGTTCGACATCTTCACCAACGAACCGGCGGAGCGGCTGTGCGCCGAGCTCGCCGCATTGGCGCCGATGCCCGACGTCCGGGTGTTCCTCACGAGCGGTGGATCGGAGTCGGTCGACACCGCGATGAAGCTGGCCCGCCAGGCGCAGACCCAGGCCGGGCACCCGGAACGGACCGTGATCATCAGCCGGATACAGAGCTACCACGGGGTGAACTACGGCGGTCTCTCGGCCACTGGACTCCCGCTGAACCGGGCCGGGTTCGGCGAGCTGCTGACCGACGTGGTGCAGGTGCCCCAGCACGACCTCGATGCCATGGGTGCCGCCTGCGCTCAGCACGCCGGTCGTATTGCGGCCATCATCAGCGAACCCGTGCAGGGCGCAGGTGGCGTGCATCCGTCGAAGGACGGCTATCTCCAGGGCCTACGCGCGCTCGCCGACCAGCACGGTGCCTACCTGATTTTCGACGAGGTGATCTGTGGGTTCGGGCGCCTCGGATCGTGGTGGGGGGCGCAGCATTACGGAGTGACGCCGGACCTCATCACCTTCGCCAAGGGCGTGTCCTCGGGGTACGTCCCGCTGGGCGGAGTGCTGGTAGGCCCCGCGGTGCGCGCGCCGCTCGAAGCCGACGCCACGTTCGTCCTCCGTCACGGCTACACCTACTCCGGCCACGCGAGTGCCTGCGCGGCGGGACTTGCCAACCTCGACATCATCCGCAGCGAAGGGCTCGTCGACCGGGCTGGTCCGATCGGCGAACGCCTCTCCGCCGGGCTGCATGCGCTGCATCGCGCCGGCAAGCTGGCCGAGGTGCGCGGTGTGGGTGCGGTGTGGGGTGCGGGCCTCCATGAAGGGATGAACCCGGCAGCGGTGCGTTCGACGATGATGCAGCACGGCGCGATCGTCCGGCCGATTCCGCCCTCGACTCTGGCG
>JANPFX010000278.1:0-50333 GCA_031423635.1 Acidimicrobiia bacterium
GACTCCTGCTCGTTTCCGGGGTGGTCCACGGGGCTTCGTGATCTACGGTCCTTCTTTGGCCCGGTTGCTGGGCTCGCCGCCGTTGTTTCCATCAGCACGACCCGCACCACCATGACCACCCCGTCGGCATGCGTCGCACGCCGGCCCGAACTCGAAGAGCGTATGAACTTCAAGAACTTCGTCGACACGTTCTGGCCAAACACGATCGACGGTCTCTCGCTCGGCGCCATCTATGCACTCATCGCCCTCGGCTACACGCTGGTCTATGGCGTGCTGCGCCTCATCAACTTCGCCAACTCCGAGGTGTTCATGGTGGGGACGTTCGGGGCCTCCGCAGCCCTCTGGCTCATGGGCATCCGCACCGAAGACATCCACAGCGGCGCAGGCTTGATCGGCCTGCTCGTCCTGATGCTCGCCTTTTCGGTTCTCTTCTCGGTCCTCACTGCAGTCGGCCTCGAGTTCGTTGCGTATCGGCCTCTTCGCAAACGCAATGCCCCCCGGCTCGTCTTCTTGATCACCGCCATCGGTGCGTCGCTGGCAATCTCCGAAGCGGTCGGCGCATTCGGCCCGAAGAAGCGCGACACCTACGCATTCCCTCGGGTGTGGGACACCCGTGAAACGCTCTTCAGCATCGGCGCCGGTGATGTGCAGCTGCGCAATCTGGTCACGGTTCTCGGAGCCCTGCTCATGATGATCGGCCTCGCGATGTTCGTGAACCGCACCCGCCTCGGGCGCGGCATGCGAGCCGTCGCCCAGGATGCCGAAACCGCTCGCATTCTTGGCGTCAACGTGAACCAGGTGATCTTGCTCACCTTCGTCATCGGCGGGGTGATGGCCGGTGGCGCGGCCTTCCTGTACTTCCTGTATTACGAGTCGACCCGCTACACGGTGGGCTTTCTCCTCGGCGTGAAGTCGTTTACCGCAGCGGTGCTCGGCGGTATCGGCAACATCGCCGGAGCGCTCCTTGGCGGTCTGATCCTCGGATTGGTCGAGAACTACGGCGCCGCGCTGTTCGGCGGCAAATGGAAAGACGTGATCGCCTTCGCGGTTCTCGTGTTGGTGCTGATGGTTCGTCCGAGTGGCCTGCTCGGCGAGAAGCTTGGGAGGGCTCGGGCATGAACACGCTTCTGGCGGTTACCGGTTCACAGGTGTCGTCGGCCTGGAAGCTCGTCTACCACTTTCTTCGCTTCGCAGCGGGAGTCGGTATCGCCGGCGGTGTGATGGTGCTCCTCCGCCAGGCCTGGAGTCGGGGCGGTCCAGTGATCTCCGGCCCGTTCAACGAGCTTCGCGGACGGACTCCAGCTGCTGTTCGCATCCCGATGATCGTGTTTGCGATCGCGTGCGCGTATCTCCTCCCCATGTGGGACGGCCTTCCGTTGGTCGGCTCGGACCGGGTGGACGTGGTCGCTCTGCTGTGCCAGACCGTGGTGCCCTTCGTCATCATTGCTCTCGGCCTCAACATCGTTGTCGGGATGGCCGGTCTGCTGGACCTTGGCTATGTCGGCTTCTACGCCGTGGGCGCCTACACCGTGGGCATCCTCACCTCGAAGCATGCCAGCCTGCCCTGGTTGGTCAGCGTGCCGATCGCCGTCGCGGTGACCATGCTGTTCGGCGTGCTGCTCGGCGCGCCAACGCTTCGTCTGCGCGGTGACTATCTCGCCATCGTCACCCTTGGCTTCGGCGAGATCATTCGCCTCTCGGCGCAGAACTTCGGATGGCTGGGTGCGGCGGAGGGAATCTCGGCCATCAAGCGCCCGCCGAGCATCGGCTTTGATGCGTACTCGGCCGGACAGAACAAGTGGTATTGGGTCATCGGCCTCACCCTCATCTTGGTTGTCATGTTCTTCCTGACCCGCTTGGAAAAGAGTCGGGTCGGCCGAGCGTGGACGGCGATACGAGAGGACGAAGACGCCGCCGAACTGATGGGCGTACCGAGCTTCACCTTCAAACTCTGGGCGTTCGCCATCGGCGCAGCTGTCGGCGGCCTGGCCGGGGCCTGGTACGCCGGTCAGCTCACCACGATCTATCCGAACGGCTTTGACATCAACAAGTCGATCCTGTTCCTTGCCGCCGTCGTTCTCGGCGGCCTCGGAAACAAATGGGGCGCGCTGCTCGGCGGTGTCGCCGTGGCCTACCTGCCTGAACGGTTCCGCTTCATCGACGACAAACGCTTCGTGCTGTTCGGTGTGGTGCTCATCGTCATGATGATCTTCCGTCCCCAAGGACTGCTTCCCCGCCGGAGCGGCGGAGATCCGGCGGCTGGTCGTCGTCGATTGAAGGGCCTGGAGAAGAACCTTCCCCTCGGTTCGACCGGAGATGCCAAATGAGCACGCCGATTCTCGAAGTGGACAACGTCACGATGCGCTTCGGCGGCGTCACGGCGCTCGTCGACGTTGACTTCAACATCAACCGGGGCGAGATCCTTGGCCTCATCGGCCCCAACGGTGCCGGGAAGACAACGTGCTTCAACGTGATGACCGGGGTCTACCGGGCCACCAGCGGCCAGGTTCGGTTCAAGGGCGAGCCGCTCGGCGAACGCAAGCGTTTCGAGATCACCCGACTCGGCATTGCCCGCACATTCCAGAACATCCGGTTGTTCCCGGAGATGACGGCGCTGGAAAATGTGATGGTCGGCGCCGACACCCATCACAAGACGAGCGTTGTCGCGGCGTTACTGCATCTCCCGATCCACAAGCAGGAGGAGAAGGAGGGACGCGAGCGCTCGATGGAACTCCTCGAGTTCATGGGGATCGCCGACCGTGCTCACGAGCTCGCCCGCAATCTGCCCTACGGGTATCAACGACGCCTCGAGATCTCCCGGGCGCTCGCAACGAAGCCGGAGTTGCTCTGCCTCGATGAGCCTGCGGCGGGCTTCAACCCGGCCGAGAAGGAAGACCTGATGGGTCTCATCCGCCAGATCCGCGACCAGGGGTACACCGTGCTGTTGATCGAGCACGACATGCGCCTCGTGATGGGCGTGACCGACCGCATCGTGGTGCTCGAGTTCGGCAAGAAGATCGCTGAAGGCTCGCCGGCGGAAATCCAGAACGATCCCCGCGTCGTCGAGGCGTACCTCGGCGCTCCCGACGACGCCGAGTCGTCGTTGGTCGACGAAGAGGCAGGTGTCTGACATGGCTGCACTGCTCGAAGTCCGCGACCTCGAAGTGTTCTACGGTCGGATTCAGGCCATCAAGGGGATCTCTTTCGAGGTCAACGAAGGTGAAATCGTCACCCTGATCGGGGCCAACGGCGCCGGCAAGACGACGACGATGAAGACCATGTCGGGCGTTCGACCGGTAGCTGTCGGATCGATCAAGTTCGATGGTGCCGATGTGACGAAGGCGCCATCACACAAGCGTGTTGCCATGGGCATCGGCCAGTCGCCGGAAGGTCGCGGCATCTTCCCGGGAATGTCCGTCCGCGAGAACCTCGACATGGGCATGTACTTGCGGTCGGATCGCAAGTCTCCTGCAGCAACTGCCGACTTGGAACGTGTACTTACCTTGTTCCCCCGCCTCCGCGAACGCATCGACCAGGCGGGTGGGTCGATGTCAGGCGGCGAGCAGCAGATGCTCGCCATCGCACGAGCGCTCATGGGCCGTCCGCGTCTTCTCCTGCTCGACGAACCGTCGATGGGTCTTGCCCCGATGCTGATCAATCAGATCTTCCGGATCATCAAGGAGATCAACGAGCAGGGCACCACCGTGCTGCTCGTCGAACAGAATGCGTCGAAAGCGCTGTCGATCGCGCACCGGGCCTACGTGCTCGAGACCGGCAAGATCGTCAAGAGCGGCAAGGGCTCCGACCTCCTCAACGACCCGTCAGTTCGGGAGGCGTACCTCGGCGGTCACTGAGTCGCCGCGGGACAGCGCTCAGCGGAGCGCAAGGACCGCCGCGAGCGCAGTGCCAGCTCGCCAGCACTCCTCGTACGACGAGTAGAGCGGGGTCGGGGCGAAGCGGATGATGTTCGGAGGGCGTTCGTCGGGGAGCACGTCGTGCAGCTCGATCAGCTGCTCCGTGACCGACTTCGCGTCGTGCACCAGGATCGAGAGCTGCGCGCCACGCTGAGCGGGATCCGTCGGCGTGAGGATCGACATGTGGTGCGTTGTCCCGACGGCCACGAACAACCGCTCGAGGTACCCGGTCAGTCGCAGTGACCTTTCCCGGAGCACCGCCATGCCGCCGGCCGCGTCGAAGATCGCGAGAGACGACTCGATCGGAGCCAGGGCCAGGATCGGAGGGTTGGAGATCTGCCAACCGAGTGCACCGGCGCCACGGTCGATGTCGGCCGTCATCGCGAAACGGGTATCGGGTGCGTTCCCCCACCAGCCGTCCCAGCGAACGAGGTCGCTTCGGTCGACGTGACGTTCGTGGACGAACATCGCACCGACGGCCCCCGGACCGGAGTTCATGTACTTGTAGGTGCACCACGCCGCGCCGTCGACATCCCAGTCGTGCAACGAGAGAGGGACGTTGCCGGCTGCGTGGGCGAGATCCCACACCACATTCGCTCCGACGGCGTGCGCGGCTCTCGTGATCCGGGGGATGTCGAGGAATTGCCCCGTGCGGAATGCGATGCCCGGGAGAAGGATGCAGGCGAGCGAGTCGCCGATCCGCTCGATCGTGGCGATCGTGTCGTCGGTCGAGAAGATCCCCACGGCGTCAGGGGTGAGTTTCACGACCGCGGTGACCGGGTCGAGCCCGTGCATCCGGGCGTGGCTTGCCGCGGCATAACCGTCTGACGGGAAGGGACCCTCTTCGGTGAGCAGGACCGTCCGTGTGCCGCTCGGGCGGTAGAAGGCGAGCAGGAGCAGGTGCACGTTGACGGTCAGCGTATTTGCCGCAATCACTTCGCGTCCGTGGGCGCCGACGATTCGGCCCAGGGGCCCGACAAGGACCTCGGCCTGCGTGGTCCAGGGATGGTCACCGGTGAAGTGCCCTTCGACAGCGTTCGTGCTCCAGCTACCAAGGACGTGATCGAGAGTTGACCTGGTGGCTTTCGGCATGAGACCGAGAGAGTTCCCGGCAAAGTAGGCGCGCGTGGCAAATGGTGAACCTGCGGCGCGTGACGGAGGAAACTCGAACCGGTCGGCCATGGGTGCCGGGTCACTCGCGTCGAGTTCTGCTGCTTCGGCTCGGAAGGCGTCAAGGTCGATGGCGTTCACTGGATCTCGTTGCTACTGGGTGACGAAGTGGACGGTGGAGAAGTCTCGGCGTATCGCCGCGACATCGACGGCCACGGATTCGCAGGTTCGCCGGGCGAGCAGTGCGTCGGCGAATAGCCGGGCGACCCTCTCCATGTCGGACTCGCGCAGGCCCCAACGGGTCAGTTCCTGCGTTCCGAGCCGGATGCCGTTGGCCTCGTCCGGGACCGGCGGCCGGGGGAGCCCGATCGACGAGCAGAGGATGTTGGCCTGCTCGAGCTTCCTCGCCGCTCGGTCGCCGCCTCCGTAGTGGGCGGCGCACAGCGCGACGTGTTGGCTCACGGTGAAGGGGTGGCCGCCGCGGAGGTCGGCATGCCCTGCTCTTCGGGGCACGTCGAACACGTCGAGGCCTTCGGCGGCCAGGTATCCGGCCAGAGCTTGAGCATTGGCGATGCACTGGTCCGCGTAGGCAGCACCGTAGGTGTGCATATCAAGAGCGGCAAGACCCAGGGCGGCGGATCTGGCCAGATCGAAATTGGCGGTGAACCCGGGGTAGGCGATGGCGTCGAGTCGTTCGGCCAGTGCTGCGTCGTTGGTGAGGATCATTCCCGACGGTGGCCCACCGAAGCTCTTGTAGGTCGAGCCGGTCATGAGGTGGGCCCCTTCTCGCAAGGGATCCTGGAACCGCCCACCGGCGATCATGCCTCCCATATGGGCAGCGTCGAAGAGCACGAACGCGCCGACAGTATCGGCGAGCGCTCGGACTTCGCGCAGCGCGTAGGGGAACAGGCACATGCTCCCCGCCACGATGACGAGTCGGGGTCTCACGCGTTGGACCTGCATGGCGAACGCGTCGAGGTCGACGTCCATCGACTCCACGTTCCACGGAGCATCGTGGGTCACCAGCCCGAGCCAGCCCGCTGCCCCTGCGACGTGGTGGGTCACATGGCCGGCGGCGGCATCGGAGAAGGCCACGATCGCATCTCCCGGCTTGCAGGTGGCGAGGTACGCGTACTGATTGGCGATGGAACCGGACGCAACTCGAGTCTCCACGAACTCAGCCCCGAACAGCGACCCGACCAGAGCATCGGTGAGCAGACTGATCTCGCTCCCGGCGTCCATGCCCCGGTTGTAGGTGTCGCCGGGGGACCCGAGGTTCGGCCGTCCGCCGATCGAGGACCCGAGAAGTCGCGCCATGCGAGGGTTGGCGATGTTGGTACCTGCGTAGAGGTTCAGGCATTGCTCGTTGACATGGCGCTCCTGCCGTTCGACGAGCGCGTGGAGGTGCGCATCGATGGCCTCGGGCGCAAGCGCGCCGAGTCGGTCGAACGTGGCGGCGGCGAACGCCCGAGCCGGGACGGTGTTCCACGGCCGCGGGCCGAGGCTGGAAACGGGTTGTCGTGACATCGCTCGTCGATCATCTCACCGGGGCGTGTGCATTCGTTCCTGGCTACCCTTCGTTGGTGCTCCTCCATCGCTGTCGCAGAGCACCTGGGATGGTGCCCGTCGGTGCCGTCCTTCTCATGGTGATGCTGGCCGTCGCCGTGGCGCCGGGCTCATCAGCAGCGAGGTCCCCGGTCCGGCCACGGTGGCGCACCGTAAACGTTCCCGGCGCCGGGGCCCGAGTGGTGGGGATGTACTTCGACGGCACGACGTGGTGGTTCTCCGGCTCCACCCGAGACGTATCGGATATTCAGCGCCCGGCCGTGTGGACGTCGGCCGACTTGGTGACCCTGAACCCGGTGATGATGCGCCCGGTCACGCCGTACGGTGAGATCTCGGAGATCTACGCCGTGGCCGCTTCCCGCGTCGGGGCCGTCGCCCTTGGGATGCACACCGGCGGGGCGCACGGGAACCCTCGGACCGCGAGCTGGGTGCTGTCGGCCAGGGATGGGTCGGCACCGGCCATGGACGAGGTCCGAGCCAATTTCGAGCTCTACAACGGTCCCCGCCAGATCGGCGTCCGACGTGTCGTGGCGGCACCGTCGGGTGGGTTCGTGATCTTCGGCAGCCGGGTGAATCGGAACGGTCTCCTCGGTGCGACTTCCTGGTGGTCGCCAGATGGCTCCGAGTTCGCGATCTTCGACGACGATCCGATGCTGTCTGCGGTCGTCGGAGAACAACAGCAGGGTCTCGACGTCGCTGCCGATGGATCGGGCCTGCTGGCAGTCGGCGAGCAGTGGGCGGTGCGCAAGGGAGTGGCGTCGACCGACGCGATTGTCTGGACGTCTGTCGACGGCCGGACGTGGACCGCGAACGCTGACCTCCGCCTGCGCGATGGTGGTGACGGCGAACAGCGATTCCAGCGCGTCGCGGTGTCCGGCGCCCGCGCCCTGATCGGGGGGACCGACAGTGCGGAGCGGACCCGCCTGATCGCCTGGGAGCGCGGGGATGGGAAGTGGCGCCGTTCCGTGCTTCCAGTGAAATCCGCCGCCGACCCTCTTTCCGGAGTGACCGACGTTGCCCTCGACGACCTCGTGGCGATCGTCGGCGCGAAGGTCGACGATCGGTTGGTGCTCGTAAGTCGCCGGGCCGGGGAGACATGGCGGCAGGTGGTCCTTCCGGGAGCCCCGACGGGTCGTCGCTCCCAGCTCCACGTGGGGGTCGGCGGCGCGAACGTGGTGGTCGCGGCGACCGGCGATGGGCCGGGCTGGCTCGCCGTTGCCGATCGACGGGCGTTCACCGGCACATGACTTGGGGGCCGAGGCGGCCCGACGGTCGAACCCCCTGGCTTCAGCGGCCCCAGAATCCGATGATCCGCCATCCGAGGTCTGGGAATCCGGCGGCGTCGGCCACCTTCGCGCTGGCGTGGTTGTCCGGAGCGTGGAGGTAGGTAGGGATCGCCCCCTCCGCGAGGACTCGCCGGGCGGCAGTGGCGACGAGATGGCGACCGACCCCTCGGCCCCGCAGCGACGGTTCCGTCCCCACGCTGAGCTCATGTCCGAATTCGTCGTGCTGCTTGCGCCCGACACCGGCACCGTAGGCACCCTCGTCATCCCAGGAGATGAGCAGATCCCCGTTGAACGGACGAAGCCACTCGGGCACCCGCGGGTCGCCGTTGGGCACCCATTCGCCGACGTCGGGGGTCGGCGCCGGCGAGTCGCTCCAGCGGAACAGCCCGAGGCCGACCGACCCTGGGCGTCCGAGCGCGTTGGGCACCGCCGACCGGAGGGCGTCGAGGTCACCGGCGAGTGATCCGGTACCGACCGCATCGCCGAGCTCGCGTGCTGCATGGGGCGGAACCGAGAGCACCGCGAAGTTCGGGGTGGCGACGCCGATGACTTCGTGCACGTGTCCGTCCCATCCCGGGTGAAGCCGGGACTCGTGGCCGACGATCATCACTCCCCGGCGCCGGTTGGGTGTCGCCGACGCGGGCCAGTCGCCCAACCAGCTCACGAGATGTTCGATCAATCGCCTGGGGACGGAGTCCGTGTCGCTCATCTGGCGCAAAGCCCTTCGTGTGGCATCGGGTCGTCCCGCGACAGGGGGCGTACGGAAATGCGGTCGTCAGGCAATCGGTCCGCCGGATTCCTTCCAAGCGGCGAAGCCACCCTCGACATGGCTGACGTTCGTCATGCCCATGTCCTGGAGCGCTGCCGCCGAGAGTGCGGAACGCCAACCGCCTCCGCAGAACAGGACGAAGTGCTTCGACTCGTCGGCGAAGATGGGCTTGAAATAGGGGCTTTCCGGGTCAACCCAGAATTCGAGCATCCCCCTGGGCGCGTGGAATGCGCCAGGAACCTTTCCGTCCCGTTCGAGTTCGCGTGGATCGCGGATGTCGACGAGAACGATGTTCTCGTTGGCGAGCAAACCCCGGGTCTCGTCCACGGTTCGCGTCGTGATCCGGGCGTTCGCGTCCGCCAGCAGTTGCTTGAATCCCTTGGTGATGGGCATCTCTGGCTCTCTTCTGCGCGCGCTTCGACGGTGCGACAGCACACTACGCGGCTGATCCAGGGTCGGCACAACGCGCCGCCCGCGCTCAGACGGGGCTGCTGAGCGGGCGCCCGATCGAGGCAACCGTGAAGCCGTGTTCGGCAAGCGTCTCGGCGTCGAGCACGTTGCGGGCATCGACGATCAGAGGTCGGCGCAGGCCGAGCAGCGCAGGATCGAGGTTGCGGAATTCGGCCCACTCGGTGAGCAGCATCAGCACATCGGCGCCGGCGGTGGCCGCATAGGGTTCGCTGCAGACGGTCACGGCGTCGAACACCCCGGCCGGCAGCACCGCTACGGGGTCGTAGAGCCGAACATCGGCACCGGCGTCGAGGAGTTCGGCAATCACCGTGAGGGCTGGTGCGTCGCGGATGTCGTCGGTGTTCGGTTTGAACGCGAGACCCCACAGCGCGACGGTGACCCCGTCGAGCGAGCCGTCGACCTGATCGATCAGCGCGCGGAGCTTGGCCACAGGAACGCTCTTCTGCCGTTCGTTCGCCGTTTCGACCTCGCGGAGGATTCCGAAATCGACGCCGAGCCCCTCGGCGGTCGCCCGCAACGCGCGGACGTCCTTCGGAAAGCATGAGCCGCCGTATCCAGGTCCGGCGTAGAGGAACGCATTGCCGATCCGGGGGTCACTGCCGATACCTCGTCGGACGAGCGACACGTCGGCGCCAACCGCGTCGCAGAGCGCGGCGATCGTGTTCATGAAGCTGATCCGGGTGGCCAACATGGCGTTCGCCGCGTACTTCGTGATCTCGGCCGATGCAAGGTCCATGAACATGACCGGACGGGCGTTGAGGAGGAATGGACGGTAGAGCCGTTCGAGGACCGCTTGGGCCCGTTCAGTCTCGACGCCGATCACGATGCGGTCCGGGCGGGCGAAATCGTCGATGGCCGCCCCCTCCTTGAGGAACTCCGGGTTGGAGGCCACGTCGAACTCCGTCGGTTCGACCTCGACCTGGTGCGCCTCCTCGATGCTCGATCGGAGACGAGCGGAGACCTTCGCGGCGGTGCCGACCGGCACCGTCGACTTGGTGACGACGACCAGGTAGTCCGTAGGTCTCGTGGCCAGCACCCGACCGATGGATGAGGCGACACCGAGAACCTGGCTCAGGTCTGCCGACCCGTCGTGGCCCGGCGGCGTTCCGACAGCGATGAACGCCACGTCGGCGCCCACGAGCGCGTCGCCGAGATCCGTGCTGAATGCGAGGCGCCCCTTTTTCAAGTTCCGGCGGACCAGCGCCTCGAGCCCGGGTTCATAGATCGGCATCGCACCGCGCCGTAGGCCTTCGATCTTCGATGCGTCGAGGTCGACGCATACGACGTTTGCGCCCGTGTCACTGAGGCACGCCCCGGTGACCAGCCCGACGTATCCCGAACCGACGATGACTACCTTCATGCGACCTCTCGCGAGTTTGCGGGCTGGAGGCCGAGCACGGAGGCGAAGTACGTGGCGGTGTCGACGAGACCTTCGCGAAGTTCGATCGTGGGCGCCCACCCGAGGTGCGTCGTGGCGAGAGTGATGTCCGGCTGTCTCTGGGTAGGGTCGTCCTGAGGCAACGGTTCGTACACGATCGGTGAGTTCGAACCAGTCGTCGCAAGGACGACCTCGGCGAGCTCGGCGATCGTGAACTCGTTGGGATTGCCGATGTTGATCGGACCGGCCTTATCGGAATCGAGCAGCGCCAGGAAGCCCCGGATGAGATCGGACGCGTAGCAGAACGACCGTGTCTGTCGTCCGCTTCCGTAGATCGTGATGGGATCACCGCGCAGGGCCTGGACCAGGAAGTTGGACACCACCCGGCCGTCGTTCGGACGCATGCGGGGTCCGTACGTGTTGAAGATCCGGACAACACGCACGTCGACGGCATGGGTGCGGTGAAACGCGAACGTCATCGCCTCGGCGAATCGCTTGGCCTCGTCGTAGACACTGCGTGGTCCGATCGGGTTCACGTTTCCCCAATAGGTCTCCGGTTGCGGGTGCACGGACGGATCCCCGTAGACCTCGCTCGTCGAAGCAAGGAAGAACTTCGCACCTTTCTCCTTGGCGAGCTCGAGACCGTTGCGGGTTCCGAGACTGCCGACATCGAGCGTCTCGATCGGATGGTCGAGGTAGTCCACGGGCGAAGCCGGCGACGCGAGATGCATCACGGCATCGACGTCGCCGTCGACCGAGAACGGCTGGCACACATCGTGTCGGCGGAACTCGAACGAGCCGGTTCCCTCGAGGTGGGCGATGTTGTCGAGCGATCCGGTGATGAGGCTGTCGAGGGCAAGGACCTCGTCGCCTCGCTCGAGGAGGGCGTCGCACAGGTGCGAGCCGAGAAAACCTGCACCACCGGTGACGACGACCCGAGCCATAAGTCATCCATTGTGGTCGAGCTTCGTGGCTGCGGCCATGATTTCGCCGGGTTTGAGACTTGCGGCCTAGTACTCCCAGAATCGGAAAAGCTCAGCCCCGAACCTGGAGATGCTCGACAGTGCAGTGTCGTTGCCCACGAGCTCGAGGAGCGTGCGGGCGTTCCCGAAGACGAGGTCGCCGAACCACGGCGCCTGCCAGGCGAGAATGAACAGCACCACGATCGAGTACTGCCGGTACGGCGCCAGCGCTTCGAGGAAACTCCGGGGCAGGTACGGCTCCAGCACCCCGAAGCCGTCGAGGCCCGGCAGCGGCAGCGCGTTGAGGATCGCGGCGATGAACTGCAGGAGGGCGAGGAACGCCAGTGCGCCGGCGAAGGCCGGCGACCTGCTCGGGATGGAAGGGAAGAGCCGGAACGGCAGGGACAGCGCGACGCCGATGGTCAAGTTGGTGAGCGGACCGGCCGCCGACACGAGGCTGCGGTGTGCGCGGTCTCGGATCGAGCCCATCTGAATCCAGACGGCTCCGCCGGGAAGCCCGATCCCGCCCATCACCAGAAAGGCGATCGGCATGAGGATCGAGAGCACCGGGTGGAGGTATTTGCGTGGATCGAGGCTGAGGTATCCCTTGTCGGCCACGGTCCGGTCGCCGAAACGGTAGGCAGTGACGGCGTGGGCGTATTCGTGGAGGCACAGCGACACCACCCATCCGAGAAGGACGAAGGCGAACACGCGGGTCCCGGCGCCGGCGAAGTCCGCCTTCCACGCAGTCGCTCCCGCCGCTGCGGTGGCGGCGAGCAGGACGAGGAAGATCGGACTCGGTCGGCGAAACATTGGATCCGAGCGTAGGGGCCGGCTTCTCCGCCGCAGGACCGGCCTGCGCCCGACCCGTAGAGTCTTGTTGCGATGTTTTCCAGCCTTTCCGACCGATTCGACACGATCTTCACCAAGCTCACGGGCCGCGGCCGTCTGGGGGAGGCCGACGTCGACGAAGTGCTCCGAGAAATCCGCGTGGCCCTTCTCGAGGCCGACGTCAACCTCACCGTCGTCCGGGGGTTCATCGACCGCATCCGCCAAGCATGCGTCGGGGCCGAGCTGAGCAAAGCCCTGAACCCTGCCCAACAGGTCATCCGCATCGTTCACGACGAGCTCGTCGCAACACTCGGCGGCGACACGTTCCAGTTGCAGTTCGCATCCAAACCGCCGACGGTCATCCTCATGGCCGGCCTACAGGGTGCCGGCAAGACGACGACGGTCGGCAAGCTCGCCCGCTGGCTCAAGAGCCAGGGGCGCAATCCGCTGGTGGTGGGCGCCGACCTGCAGCGTCCGGCGGCCGTGCAGCAGCTCGGCATCCTCGCCGGGCAGGTCGGCGTCCCGATGTACTCGGAACCGTCCGATCCCGTCAGTGTCGCCCGCAACGCACTGGCCGAAGCCGAACGCACCGGACGCGACGTCGTCATCGTGGACACCGCCGGTCGTCTCAGCATCGATGTGGCGCTGATGGATGAGGTCCGGCGCATCAGCGACGCCGTGCAACCGCACTACACCTTCCTGGTGATCGACGCCATGACCGGCCAGGACGCAGTTGCAACCGCGAAGGCGTTCAACGAGACGCTCGAGCTCGACGGCGTGATCGTGACGAAACTCGATGGTGACGCCCGTGGCGGTGCGGCCCTTTCGGTCAAGCACGTCGTCGGCAAGCCGATCGCGTTTGCCTCAACCGGCGAGAAGCTGGCGGATTTCGATCAGTTCCACCCAGACCGCCTCGCATCTCGCATCCTCGGGATGGGCGACATGATGACCCTGATCGAGCAGGCCGAGGCCGCCTTCGACCAGGATCAGGCCGAGAAGGCCGCCGAGCAGCTCATGGCGGGCACGTTCACGCTGATGGACTTCGTTGAGCAACTCCGGGCGGTTCGCAAGATGGGGCCCGTGAAGAACCTCCTCGGGATGATGCCCGGCATGAACAAGGAGCTGAAAGACGTCGACATCGACGAACGGGAACTCGACCGGGTCGAAGCAATCGTCATGTCCATGACGAAAGCCGAACGCACCAACCCCGATGTCTTGAACGCGTCGCGCCGCCAACGGGTTGCGGCGGGGTCCGGTCGTCCGATCGCGGAGGTGAACGCCCTCCTGAAGCAGTTTGGCGAGATGCAGAAGATGATGAAGTCCCTCGGCCCCGGGATGACACAGGTCATGAAGGGCGGCGGCGGGAAGTTCAAGCAGGCGCGGGCGATGCACAAAGCGGTGAAGGCCGGTGAGATCGATCCCGAGCAGCTCCAGGCGCTTCAGCGGGGTGGGTTGCCGGGCGCCCTGCCAGGCGCCAGACCCAAGCCGCCGTCGCTCCCCGGTCTGAGCGGGCCGGGTCGTTCGGGGGCCGGGGGAGGCCGGGCCACCGCGCCGGGAACCCAGAGCGGGCCGTCGAACAAGAAGAAGAAAAAGAAGCGCTGACCTTGCGTTCGGCGCGTGGATCGCGTCGAGTTCCGGCGCGGCTAGTGTTGTCCGGCTCGCTGTGGCGGGCACCGATTCACTTCGAGGAGAAACATCGTGGCCGTCAAGCTCCGCCTAATGCGCATGGGAAAGAAGAAGCAGCCGACGTACCGTCTGGTGGCTGCCGATTCGCGCAACGCCCGAGATGGCCGGTTCATCGAGATCCTCGGGACGTACGAGCCTCGCCAGGAACCGTCGCGCATCCTGTTCGACAACGACAAGATCGTTCAGTGGCTGCGGAACGGCGCCCAGCCGACGGAAACCGTCGCCAAGCTGATCAAAGTGTCGGGAGCGGCCGAGCAGTTCGCCGCTTCGAAGGCGTCGAAGTAGGCCTTCGCCGATGAGTGGTGAATCCGGGGCTGCGGCCCAACGAGTGCTCCAGTACCTTGCGGAGTCGTTCACCGATGATCCGAGCGGCGTGGAGATCTCGTCGTCTCGTGGGCGAGGCGGGCTCACGCTCGAGCTGAGCGTGGCGCCGAACGACATGGGCAAAGTGATCGGCCGGCGCGGCCGGACCGCGCAGGCCATTCGCACGGTTACCCGGGCCGCGGGTGCGCGAGACGGCGTCGACGTCCGCGTCGACATCGTCGACTGATCCCGTCGTCTTGACCATGGCCCCCACCGGGCTCTTGTCGGTCGGGCGCATCGCCAAGCCTCACGGACTCAAGGGCGAGTTGATCGTTGCCCTCTCCACCAATCGGGTCGAGAGAGTGGTGGTCGGGTCTGTTCTCTGGCTCGCCTCGGGACGTCCGCTGACGGTCTCGTCCAGCGCCCCGCACAACGATCGCTGGCGGGTCCGTTTCGCCGATGTCCCCGATCGTACGGCGGCGGAGTCTCTCCACGGGGCCGAGCTCTTCGCCGAGCCCATCGACGATCCGGACGCACTGTGGATCCACGAGTTGATCGGTGCCTCCGTCCGGATGCCCGACGGTTCGCTGGTGGGTCGTGTCGCGTCGGTCGAGAGCGCCGGTGCCAGCGACCTTCTCGTGCTCGACGACGGGCGGATGATCCCGTTGGTCTTCGTGATCAAGAAGCTGGGGTCCGCTGCCGATGGTTTCGTGGTGACGATCGATCCGCCGAGGGGCCTGTTGGAGGACGCCGAAGCGGTGTAAAGCGAGTGTTCGGTTGTCGGCGGACGGCTCGGCAGGTCCTCCGAGATCTTCACGTAGCGTGGCGATCCTGTGAGGGAATCGTTAGGGAATCGTTTTGGGCTTGCAACCACTTTCCGTGGCTGAAAGACTTGAGCATTCAGTCCTGAACGGTTCTTCTTCGACGGAAGGTAGTTCAAATGGTTACGAGCGGATCGAAAACGATGCTCCGAAGAGTCCTGAGGCGGCCGATTCCCCCGGCCCTCCTTCCGGCATTGGCACCCGCCCGGATCGCGCTCGATGTGGTCGTCTGGTTCCTTGCGATTCCGGTCGCCGCGCAGATCCGTTACTCGATGATCCGGTCCGGTTTCGAGTTCTGGGTGACCGCCCGGGCTGTGCTGTTTTGCAGCGTCGCCCAGCTCGCGCTCGGCCTGGTCAGTGGGCTCTACCGGAATCGTCGGCGCTACGGGAGCTTCGACGAAGTCGCGTTGCTCCTTCGCGTGACGATCGGTGCCGGAATCATCGGAGCGGGCTTGGACCGCACCTTTGCGCCGCGCACTCCTGTCTCGGCTCTCGTGGTGGGTGCGCTCTTCGCCGTCGTCCTCATGATGGGCATTCGCTACATCTGGCGCTCCGTCGCTGCGCTCCGTCGACGGCCCGAACCCGATGCGGCCGTACGTCTGCTTATCTTTGGTGCAGGTGACCGCGGATGCGGAATCGTCGACGAACTCCTCGACGCGAAGGGCACGCCCTACGTTCCAGTGGGCCTGATCGATGACGACCCGGGCAAACGCCGCTTCAAAGTTCGCGGTGTTCCGGTTCTCGGCGTGCTCGGTGACATCTCCCTCGTCGCGAGGGATCACGATGCGTCGGCGCTGCTCGTGGCGGTCACCGACGTGTCCCCGAAGTTGATGCATCGTCTCCTCGAACAGGCCGAGCAGTGCGATCCGCCGTTGAAGGTCAAGGTGCTCGCTCCGTTGAGCTCGCTGTTCGGCGAGAAACTCCAGACGAGTGACATCAAAGACCTATCCGAGGAGGATCTCCTCGGACGACGCAAGCTCGACACCGACCTGAGCGGTATCGCCGGCTACATCAAGGGCAAGCGGGTACTGGTGACGGGAGCCGGCGGAAGCATCGGCAGCGAACTCTGCCGACAGCTCCACCACTTCAAGCCCGAGCGGCTCATCATGCTCGACCGAGACGAGTCCGCCCTCCACTCCGTTCAGCTGTCCATCGAGGGCCGGGCCCTCCTCGACACACCGGATCTCGTCTTGGCCGACATCCGCGATGCGAACCGCATCCAGGATGTGTTCGCTGACGTTCGTCCGCAGGTCGTCTTCCACGCCGCTGCGCTGAAACACCTCACGCTGCTCGAGGCGACTCCGTCCGAAGCGGTCAAGAGCAATGTCTGGGGCACCCAGACGGTCCTCGATGCCGCCCAGTCAGTCGGCGTCGAGACGTTCGTCAACATCAGCACCGACAAGGCCGCGAGCCCCGGTTGCGTTCTCGGGTACACGAAGCGGATCGCGGAGCGCCTGACCGCCCACGCCGCCCAGACAGCGCCCGTCGGAACCTATGTCAGCGTACGGTTCGGCAACGTGCTCGGGAGTCGCGGAAGCGTGCTGTCGACGTTCCGCAAGCAGGTGGCCGACGGAGTTGCGCTCACCGTCACCGACCCCAACGTCACGCGGTTCTTCATGCTCATCGAAGAGGCCGTGCAACTCGTCATCCAGGCTGGAGCGATCGGTCAGCCGGGCGAGGTGCTCGTGCTCGACATGGGGGAGCCGGTGCGCATTGCCGATGTGGCGCACACCCTTATCCGGCGCAGCGGTCGCCAGCTGGACATCATCTACACGGGTCTGCGGCCCGGGGAGAAGCTCCATGAGGATCTGCTCGGGCCGGAAGAAACAGATCTTCGGCCATCGCATTCGCTGATCACCCAGGCCTACGTGCCGCCGCTCGCGCCGGTATCCGCCGCCGCGTTGAGCACCGAATCCGAGCGGACGTCGCTGATCAGCGATCTCGCCCTTCTGTGTGAGGCCTCTCCGCTTCTCGCCGTGCCGGGCGAGCTCTCCGAGGGCGCTGCGGGTCGTTTCGGCATGCGACCCGGTTCGGGCCGACCGGCGAGGGCAAGAACGGTGGGCGCGGTTGCTCCGGTCATTCCCACGGGGTCACAGCCGGCCTACGGCTCCGGCCCGGCCAACTGAGCCCGGCCAACTGAGCTGAACCCGCCGGGCCGTCGGCTCCGGATGGCGCCCGGCGGCGCCGGAACTACGATCCGGCGCGGTGGAGGTCGTGTATCTCGCAGACGGCGTTCACGACATCTGCGACATCGCCCTCCGTCATGCTCGGGTAGATCGGTAGCGAGATCTCCTCGGAGAACATCTTCGTTGCCACTGGCAGCGAGCTGTCCGTGAACCCGTACTTGTTCCGGTAGAACGCGTGCCGGTGGATGGGGATGAAGTGCACGCTCGTGCCGATGTTGCGGGCCGTGAGTCCTTCGATGAAGGCGTTCCGGTCGATGGTCAGCTCACGCAGGTCGAGGCGGAGCGGGAACAAGTGCCAAGCGTGCTTGGTGTTCCGGACCTCCTTCGGAACCCTCAGGCCGGGACGCGAGCCAAACGCCCGGCTGTAGGCCGCGACGATCTCTCGTCGTGATTCGTCGAACTTCGCCAGGCGGTCCAGTTGGACGCTGCCGATCGCCGCCTGGAGGTCGGTCATGTTGTACTTGAAGCCGGGCCGGGTGACTTCGTAGTGCCACGATGCACCGGCGTCATAGCGCTTCCACGCGTCGCGCTCCATGCCATGAAGGCTCCACAGCCGCGCCTCGTCGATGAACGCCGGTGAGCCCACGAGCGCCCCGCCTTCTCCCGTGGTGAGGTTCTTCGTCGCGTAGAAGCTGAACGCGACGGCTCGCTCCACGCCGTCTCCGTCACCGATGTGACCGACCATGCTGCCGTGGTACTCCGCGGGCAGCGCATGGGCGGCGTCTTCGAGCACGGACAGGCCGAATCGCCGGGCGACGTCGAGGATCCGATCCATCTCGGCGGGCTGCCCGGCGAAATGGACCGGAAGGATCACCTTCGGCTTCGCTCGGCCCGAAGCGATGCATTGTTCGATCGCCGCAACCAGCAGATCGGGATCGATGTTCATCGTCTCGTCGTCGATGTCGACGAGCACCGGCGTCGCCCCGACATGCTCGATGACGTGCACGGTTGAGGTGAACGTCATCGGCGTCGTGAACACCGCGTCGCCCGGCCCGACTCCCCATGCCGCCAGGGCGATGTGGAGAGCAGCGGTGCACGAGTTCACGGCCAGACAGGCCGGAGCGTCGACGAACGCCCGGATCCGCTCGGCGAACTCCTGCGTCTTCGGGCCTGCGGTGATCCATCCGGAACGCAGCGCGGCGCCGACGGCCTCGATCTCCTCCTCACCGACCTGTGGCGGGTTGAACGGCAGGAACTCGGTTCGCCGCGGACGCCCTTCTCCGGATAGGTTCGCCGTGTTTTCGATCATGACCAGAGTCTCCCTCGGCGCGCGTGACGCAGTCCGTTCATCAGATCGAACCTACCCGGGCCGTGGCCGTTCAACAATGAGACAAACGGCCTAGTGCTGTCCGTTGCCGCTCGCAAACAAGCGGGTGCCTCAGGAAGCCTCTCCCGGTGTCCGATGATGGAGGCACCATGCGTCTCGCCATCATCGGTTGCGGCTACGTCGCCGACTACTACCTTCGCACCCTTCCGCTTCATCCCGAACTGGTTGTTGCCGGGATCTGCGACCGTGAGCCGAGCAGGATGGCGAACCTGGCGGCAAGCTATCCCGTCGGGCGGACGTACAGGGATGTGGCCGAGGTCTGTGCGGATCCGGAGGTCGATCTCGTGGTCAATCTGACGAACCCGAAGGATCATTTCGAAGTGTCTCTGGCGGCGTTGAGGGCCGACAAGCACGTGTACTCGGAGAAACCGCTGGCGATGGAACTCGGCCAAGCCCGCGATCTTGCCGATCTTGCCGACCAACGCGGTCTGCAGCTGGCGAGCGCGCCGTGCAGCGTCCTCGGCGAGACGGCGCAGACGGTGTGGAAGGCCCTGCGTGAGCAGAAGGTCGGCCGGGTGAGACTCGTGTACGCGGAGATGGACGATGGGCTCGTGCACAAGATGCCCTACACGAAGTGGCTCTCCATGACCGGCACGCCGTGGCCGTTCAAAGATGAGTTCGAAGTTGGCTGCACGCTCGAACACGCCGGTTACTACACGACGTGGCTGACCACGTTCTTCGGTCCCGCGTTGTCGGTCACGGCCTTCGCTGCACCGCTGATCCCGGACAAGGGAGTGCCTGTCGACGTGGTCAGTCCGGACTTCTCTGTCGCGTGCATCACCTTTGCCTCCGGTGTCGTCGCCCGGCTCACCTGCGGCATCGTCGGTGCGCATGATCATTCGCTGCGGATCTTCGGTGACGAGGGGACGCTCGAAGTTCCGGATTCGTGGTTCTACGGTTCACCGGTCGCCATCCGGAAGTCGGTCAACATCTTGCGGAAGCGTCTCGAGGGCAAGCTCGTCCGTAAGGTTCCACTGGTTCGTCCGGTGGAGAAATTCGACTACCGCGGTGCGCAGCAGATGGACTTCGCGCGTGGGGTCGCGGAGTTGGCCTCGGCCGTCAGGGAGAATCGGCAGTCACGTTTGGCCACCGATTTCTCGTTGCACAACAACGAACTCGTGCTCGCCATCTCCGAGGCTGCGTCGACCTCGATGCCCTATGAGATGACAACGACTTTCGTGCCACCGACTCCGATGGAGTGGGCGCGATGAATCATCCTTCACCGCCCACGCTGCGATGGGGGATCCTTGGACCGGGCGCGATCGCTGAGTCGTTCGCCGATGACCTCGCACTCGTCCCCGGCGCTCAACTGGTTGCGGTGGGCTCGCGCCATCGTGAGCGTGCCGTTGCGTTTGCCGCCCGGCGGGCCATTCCGTATGCGCACGGATCGTACGAGGCCTTGGTCGCCGATCCGGTGGTGGACATTGTCTACATCGCCACGCCGCACAATCGACACGCCGAAGACGCGTTGTTGTGCCTGGCGGCGGGCAAGCACGTCCTTGTCGAGAAGCCGTTCACGGTCACCGGGGACGAAGCGGAGAGCGTGGCAGATGCAGCGAAGGCGAGCGGTCGTTTCGTCATGGAGGCGATGTGGACCCGCTTCTTCCCGTTGTTCAGCACCGTACGCGAGCTGATCAACGGTGGACACATCGGTTCCGTCACCGAGCTTCGGGCCGACTTCGGCAACCCGGTCCCCTATGACCCCGCTCACCGTCTTTGGAACCCGGAGCTGGCCGGCGGAGCGCTTCTCGACCTCGGCGTCTACCCGTTGACGTGGGCAGTCGGCCTTCTGGGGTGGCCGCAATCCGTCGAGGCAGAATCCTCGTTCGCTCCGAACGGTGTGGACGAAGCGACAGGCATTCGACTCACGCACGAGAGTGGAGCGACATCGTTGCTACACGTCTCACAGCGATGTCGCACACCCTCACGCGTCGTCGTCGACGGAACGGACGGGCGGATGACCGTCACCGCTCCCCTTTACGCGCCGAGGCGCGTCACGGTTTCCCATCACGGCGGTGGAACCCGGACATCGTCGTGGACCCGATCGCTCGCCGACCTCGACCAGCCGGGGTCGCCCATGCTCGGACCGACCGATCGCCTCCCCGCGAAACTGCTGCGCGTGTGGGAAAGCGGTCCATCCCGGCGGGTGCGCAATCGCGTCGCTGAACAGACGTCGCCGACCGACCCGTTCGTTGATCTGTCGCCCGGTCACGGGTACCACTACGAGGCTGAGGAATGCGGCCGCTCCATCGCCGCAGGATTGACCGGGTCGTCGGCCTGGACGCTCGATGACTCGACCCGGATGGTGCGGCTGCTCGGCGAGGTTCAGCGGTCCGCTTCGGATGCTCGATCGGGCTGACGAAACCCGGTCCCGCCGAGAAGACGTAGCTGCTAGACCCAACGGCCGATGCGCATCGAAGCCGACACCGTTTCCCGACTCCGACGCGACACACCCGGGGCCTCTCGTGTCGTCCACTTGAACAACGCTGGTGCGGCGTTTCCGTCCACGCAAACGCTCGAAGCGCAGATCGGCCACCTCCGTCTCGAGGCGGCGATCGGCGGATACGAAGCGAAGGACGCTTCGGCGCAAGCCCTCGCCGCCGTGAGGACGAGCGCGGCTCGCCTGATGAATGCCTCGCCGGATGAGATCGCCATCCCGACGAGCGATACAGCGGGCTGGTCCAAGGTGTTCTGGGGCTTTGCGTTCGGTGGCGGTTTCACCGACCGGCGACGGGTCGTGATCGACCGGATCTTCTACAACTCGCACTATCTCTCACTGCTCCAGGCCGAGAAGCAGTTCGGGATCGAGATCGCCGTCGCCCCCACCGACTCGTCTGGCCGGGTCGACATCGATGGTGTTGCAGCAATGCTCGACGACCGGGTCGGCCTTGTGTCGATGACCATGGCGCCGACGCACTCGGCGTCGCCATCGACGAGACCCTCGCACTAGGTCTCGACGCGATCGGTGAACGCGTGCAGTACCTCGCCCACCGGCTTCGCTCCGAACTCGGCCGTCATGAACGGGTCACTGTGCAGGAGACGTCGGGCCCGTGCTCCGGCATCGTCACATTCCTCGTCGACGGGGTCGCTCCGGCCGAGGTTGTGACTGCTGCGGCCAAGGCGGGCATCAACATGAACGCGTCATCTGCTCCCTGGGCTCGGCTCGACCTCGACGCGCGCGGGGTGTCCGACGTGGCCCGCGTGGCACCACACGTCTACAACACCGACGACGAACTCGATCGGCTCCTCACCGTCGTCGACGCCCTCTGAGACAACGAGTTGGCTTGGGGTAGCGGTCCGGAGGCCCGGTAGCGTCTCGGGTCATGCGTGCGCTCCGTCTCCATCAACTCGGTGAACCCGTCGATGTCCTCCGGATCGAGGAACTGCCCACCCCGGTCCCCGGACCCGGTGAGGTGCGGGTCGATGTTGCCGCTGCGGCACTGAACTTCCCTGACGTTCTGCTGTGTCGTGGGCAGTACCAGGAGAAGCCGCCGCTGCCGTTCACCCCAGGAGTGGAGATGTCGGGCGTGGTGTCGGCGATCGGCGAAGGCGTGACCAGGTTCGCCGTCGGTGACCGGGTGCTCGGGAGCCCGAACTTCGTCAATGGTGGGTTGACCGAGCAGACCGTTGCCCACGAGCGCGGACTCGCCAAGCTCGTCGACACGATGGACTTCGACGCCGCTGCCGCCCTGCGCATCACGTATCACACGGGCCACGTCGCCCTCCATCGCCGGGCCAACCTTCAGCGGGGCGAGACCGTGCTCGTGCACGCGGGCGCCGGCGGAGTGGGGAGCGCAGCGATCCAACTCGCCAAAGCCCACGGCTGCACAGTCATCGCCACCGCGGGCGGACCGGACAAGGTCGAGGTGTGTCGGCAGCTCGGAGCCGACCTGGCCATCGACTACCGGGCGAATGACTTCGTCGATGCGGTCAAGGAGTTCACCGACGGTCGTGGCGCCGATGTGATCTACGACCCGGTCGGTGGTGACACCTACGACCGCAGCACCAAAGTGATCGCCTGGGAGGGCCGCATCCTCATCATCGGCTTCACCAGCGGTCGCATTGCCGATGCCAAGACCAATCACATCCTCATCAAGAACTACTCCGTGGTCGGCGTCCACTGGGGTGCGTACACCCGCCACGAACCGCAGATCAACGACGTGATCCATAACGACCTGATGGCGTTGCACGCCACCGGGA
The DNA here is from genome assembly GCA_031423635.1 of Acidimicrobiia bacterium. GTDB lineage: Bacteria > Actinomycetota > Acidimicrobiia > Acidimicrobiales > JANYDT01 > JANLQX01. The sequence goes on from JANPFX010000278.1 coordinate 22,811, forward strand.
AGATCGACCCGCTGGTGAGCGAACGGGTCGGTCTCGCTGATGCCGCCGACGCGCTTGCCCGGCTCGGGGACCGGGGAACGGTCGGCAAGATCGTCGTGCACCCGGGCGAGTGACGGAACCGGTGGCGGACCAGCCCGCGCCAACACCACGAATCTCCGTCTTCACCCTGTTTCCCGAGCTCATCGAGGCGCACGCCACGACGAGCCTGCTCGGCCGGGCGCGGGCGGCCGGGGTGCTCGAGGTGCGGGCCCATGATCTCCGTCGATTCGGGGTCGGGGTACACCAAGCCGTCGACGACGCGCCGTTCGGCGGTGGCGCAGGCATGGTGCTTGCTCCGGGTCCCGTGTTCGAGGCAGTCGAGACGGCGATCGCCGAGGGCACCGCCGCCCGTCCGGTCCTGCTGCTGGGCCCCGGGGGCCGCCGCTTGACCCAGTCAGTGGCCCGGGAGCTCGCCGGGCTCCTGGTGGAGGGAGGTGGCTTCTCGCTCGTGTGCGGCCGCTACGAAGGATTCGACCAGCGCATTCACGAGCACCTGGCCGACGGTGAGCTCTCCGTCGGCGACGTGGTGCTCGGTGGAGGTGAGGTGGCGGCCATGGCGGTCGCGGAAGCTGTCGGGCGGCTGGTGCCGGGTGTCATGGGGAACGCTAACTCCAGCGTCGTCGAGAGCTTCTCCGACGGTCTGCTGGAGCACCCCCAGTACACCCGGCCGGCGGAGTTCCGTGGATGGGAGGTGCCCGAGGTGCTCCGATCGGGCGACCACGCCAAGGTGGATCGCTGGCGCCACGTGCAGGCCCTCCTTCGGACCGCCCGTGATCGCCCCGACCTCTACGCCGCCCGGGGCGGTCTGACATCCGTCGAGCAGAAGTGGTGTCGCGAGTTCGACCTCACGGCTCCGGAGCCTCCGCCGACCGAGTAACCTTGCTCGGCCTCAAGAATTCGACACCGGTATCGTGCGGACGCCGTCCGCCAGCGAAGCCCGGTAAGCCCCGGAGTATCGACATGCAACTGACCGACTTCATCGACAAGGCCGGCCTCAAGGCCGACGTTCCGGACTTCCAGGCCGGTGACCTCGTCAAGGTGCATGTGCGCGTCGTCGAAGGCAACAAAGAGCGCGTCCAGGTCTTTCAGGGCCACGTCATCGGCCGCTCGGGCGACGGGATCCGGGAGACCTTCAAGGTCCGCAAGGTCAGCTACGGCGTCGGCGTCGAGCGCACCTTCCCCATCCACGCACCCACGATCGCCATGATCGAGGTCGTGACCAAGGGCGATGTCCGCCGAGCCAAGCTGTACTACCTCCGTGACCTGCAGGGCAAGGCCGCGAAGATCAAGGAGAAGCGGGTCAGCCGCTGAGTTCGCTGGACGAGTCGCAGCCGCCGGTCGCCGGCGAACCACCGGCCCCGCCGGCTCCGGCCGAAGTTCCACTTGTCGCACCAGCGGAGTCGGCGGCGCGGCGATTCGTCCCGACGGCCCGCGACGTTCGTGAGTATGCGATCCTCGCGCTCGTCGCGATCATCCTGGCGTCGCTGATCCGGGCGTTCGTGGGTCTGGCGTTCTACATCCCGTCGCCATCGATGGTACCGACGTTGAAGATCAACGATCGGGTGCTCGTCTCGCGGGTGACCTACCGCCTGCGTGACCCGCGGCGCAGCGACATCGTCGTGTTCGACAACCCCGACTACAGCGGTCCGAAGACCAGTGCGCTCGCCCGTCCGCTCCAATCGGTGTTCGAACTCGTCGGCGCTCGTCAGCGCAAGGATCGGCACTTCATCAAGCGCGTCATCGGGCTTCCCGGCGAGACCGTCGAGATCAAGGACGGGTCTGTCTGGATCAACGACAAACGTCTCGCTGAGCCGTGGCTCCCCAAGGGCGTGACGACCGAATGGCCCGAGGGCCAAAGGCTCACGGTGCCGAAGAACTCCTTTTGGGTGATGGGCGACAACCGCGACGATTCGAAGGACAGCCGCTACTTCGACACGACGCACTTCATCAAACGGTCGGCGATCGTCGGCCCGGCGGTGCTGCGCGTGTGGCCGCCGAGCCGTTTCGGCCATCCGTAACGTCATGGTGTCGCATGAGCGCTGAGGATCTCGAGCGGTACGAGTCGGAACTCGAACTCCAGTTGTTCCGGGAGTACAAGGACGTCGTCAAGACCTACACGAACATCGTGGAGACCGAGCGCCGCTTCTACCTGGCGAACGGTGTCAAGGTCGAGCCCCGTACGGACGGGTCCGGTCGGAGCTGGTTCGAGCTCGAACTGACGGATGCGTGGGTGTGGGACATCTATCGGCCGGGTCCGGCCCGCTTCGTCGCGAAGGTGCGCGTACTTACTTTTCGCGATGTGAACATCGAGACCCTGTCGCCGTCTGAAGACTGATGGCGAAGACTCCGCGAGCGGCCGACCTCGGCACCCAGGCGGAGTCGGCCATCGCCGCCTGGTACGGAGCGCAGGGCTACGAGCTCCTCGCCCGGAACTGGCGGACCCGGGAAGGTGAGCTTGACGTTGTCGTTCGGTCCGCCGACGTGGTCGTCGTAGTCGAAGTGAAGGCCCGCTCCTCCGCCCGCTTCGGCACCGGGCTCGATGCGATCACACCGGCGAAGCTTGGACGGCTCTTCCGTCTCGGACGGTCGTTCCTCCATGCGCACGGGCTCCACCACCTGACCCTGCGCGTCGACGTGGCGTCGTGGGTCGACGGCACGTGGGACGTCGTGCACGACATCCGACCCTGACCGCGCGCCGTCGCTGCGTGTTCGGTCTCAGTTCCGACCCGCGCGCCGTCGCTGCACCTGCTCCCAGCAGGGAGCGTGGAAGTGGCGGCGAACCTCGGGGTTCGGGCGCGGCACCACGACGATGTTCGCGGTGCCCTTGGTGATCGTCTGGTTGCACGACGGGCACTGGTAGGCCTTGGTCGCCTGGAACGGTTGGAGCACCCGCACGTCGAGATCGGCGTCGGCCCACGAACCGATACCCGGTATGAGGTAGGCGGTTTCCCGTTCCGGGTCGTCCTCGGCGAGTTGCATCCACGACGGAGGTGACCAACCGAGCGGCTCTCGAGCCCGTCGCTTTCCCACGACGGTCAGCCGAGCAAGGCCCAGAGGAGGAGCCCCGCCGTGGCCGTCAGGGTGATGATGACGAGGGCGACATCGAGCGGCCGCGGCCGAAACTTGCGGTGCGGATTGAAGCCCATGCATTCCAGTCTCGTCGCGTCGTCAGGGTTCTGTGGCGGTCCGACGCGGTTTCTGAACTTGCTGTCACACGCGCCTCACTAGGTTGCTTCCAGCTTCAGAGCCGGCGTCGCAGTGCTCTTCTCCCACATGGTGTCCCGCCGCGAGCGCGGGGAGGGGTGAACGATGAGCGACGAACCAATCGAGTTCGACGGAGCCGACGACGGCGAAGACGGCGGCGAAGACGGCGGCCACCAACCCTCCGTCCCGACCTCAACTCCCGTCGTCTCCGCCGGTGGGCGCCTCGCCAGCGTGCTGTCGGCACAGCTCATCGGCATCAGCGGGCTCGCCGTCGTCGTCGAGGTCCATGCCAGTGATGGCGTCCCGTCCTTCACCATCGTCGGGCAGCCCGACGGGGCGTGTCGGGAAGCCCGTGATCGCGTCCGGGCCGCACTCCTCATGAGCGGGTTTGCCTGGCCGCAACGGCGCCTTACGGTAAACCTTGCGCCGGCCACCATGCGAAAAGTCGGAGCCGGCCTCGACCTTGCGATCGCTGTCGCCGTCTTGGTGGCTGACGGGCAACTCCCGCCCGATCGCGTCCGGGGGCGGGCATTCGTCGGCGAACTCGGGCTCGACGGTACGGTTCGGCGAATTCCCGGGATCGTCTCGCTGGTCGATGATCTTCTGCACGACGATCCCAACGTCGAACTCGTCGTCCCGGCGTCGACGGTTCGCGAAGCACTTCTCCTCGGTCGAGGGAACCTTCGGTCTGCCTCGAGCCTTGGTGGCCTGATCGGCTGCCTACAAGGGATCGATCCGTGGCCCGAACCACCCGACGTTTCCGACGATCGCGCCGCCGATGTCTCTTCCGGCGATCTCGCCGAGGTGCGCGGCCAGCCGCTCGCCCGTCTCGGCCTCGAGGTTGCCGCCGCCGGAGGGCACCATCTGTTGCTCGCCGGCCCGCCCGGTTCGGGGAAGAGCATGCTCGCGTCCCGCCTCGTTTCGGTTCTTCCCGACCTCTCCCACGAGGAATCCGTCGAAGTGCTCCGCGTCCACTCCGCCGCAGGTCTTGCCGTCCACGGTGTCCGCCTTCCGACGCGGCCGCCCTTCCGCTCGCCTCATCACACGGCCTCGGCGGTTGCGCTTCTGGGCGGGGGCTCAACCGCCATCCGGCCGGGTGAGATCTCGTGTGCCCATCGAGGCGTGTTGTTCCTCGACGAGTTGGGAGAGTTCACGCCGTTCGTGCTCGACGCCCTCCGTCAGCCGCTGGAAGACGGCTCGATCCGCATCTCGCGCGCCGCGCTGTCGGTCACGCTTCCCGCCCTGCCCCTCGTGGTGGCGGCGACCAATCCGTGCCCGTGCGGATGGTGGGGCGTGCCAACAGGGGAGGTCGCCGGTTCGCCTTCGTGTCGTTGCTCCGACGCGTCACGGGCTCGCTACGTCCGGCGGCTCGCCGGACCTCTCCTCGATCGTTTCGACATCCGGGTTCTCGTCACGCCGCCCGATCCCGACGACCTGCTCTCGAACGCACCCGGCGAGGCCTCTTCAGTCGTGGCGGCACGCGTGTTCGCTGCTCGCACACTCGCCCGACAACGCGGCGTCGTCGTCAACGCCGCCCTGCGAGGAAACGACCTTCGTCGGTGGGTGCCGATCACGACCGCGGCGAGAAAGCTCGTCGAGGCCCGGTTGCGAAGCGGTGCTCTCACGGCACGCGGACTCGACCGGGTTCGCCGGGTCGCTCGCACCCTCGCCGATCTCCGCGGCGACGCCATCGAGTCCGTCCTCGACGCCGATGTCATCGCTTTGGCCCTCGAGCTCCGTCGGCCGGTCCTACCTGACGCGGCCAACGGCGCTGCAGCATGATGGCGTCCTGTCACGACTCGGCCCCGCATGCCGACCACCAGCGCCACGAGGCGCTCGTCGAAGCCTTCGTTTCGTCGTCGGGGCTCGGAGCGTCTCGGCTTCGGTCCGTGCAGCGGCATTCCGAGCTCAGTCTGGGAGAGACCCTCGAGTGTCTGTCCATCGGCGACGCGTCTCCCTTTCCCTCGCCCCGGCGTCGCGGTGAGGGATGGGGCCAGCTCGCGGCTCGGTTCCACGACGTGTGTCGGAGCGGCGTCGGCGAGGCCGGGTGTCGCTGGTGGCTCGCCGGTGACCCCGGTTGGTCGGCGGTGTTCGGCGCCGACGATGACCCGCCTGCTGCGTTGGCCTATGCCGGGTCACTCGATGCGCTGCTTCGCCCCCGGGTCGCGATTGTCGGCACCCGTTCGGCTTCTGCTGCGGGCCTTGCGTTCGCCCGGGAACTCGGCGCGGCGGTGTCGACTGCGGGAGTGGCCGTCGTGTCGGGGCTCGCCCGGGGGATCGACGGCGCCGCCCATCGGGGAGCCCTCGGCTCCGATGGTGAAGGCCCCGCAGTCGGCGTGCTCGGAACCGGTCTCGGTGTCGCCTATCCGAGCGAGCACCGCGACCTGCAGGCCAGCGTCGCCGCCAGCGGACTCGTGCTCACCGAGTACGAGCCGCAGCGAGGTCCTCGTCCGGAAGCCTTCCCGTTGCGAAACCGGATTGTTGCCCAGGTGGCACAGGTGGTTGTTGTCGTGGAGTCGGGTGCGAGCGGTGGGTCGCTCCTCACGGTCCACGAGGCCACGATGCGGGGGCGGCCGATCCTTGCGGTTCCGAACAATCCGCTTCTGCGCTCGGCGGCCGGGTCGAACGGTCTCCTGCGCCCTCTCGAGGGCGCCCCTCCAGTTGCGATGCCGTGCCACGACCCAGCCGACGTCCTCGCGGTGCTCGACGTTCAAACGATTGTTCACGCGTCCGACGACGACCCACGGATGGAACCGGACCGACGGTCACGATCGGTCCTCGATGCACTCGGGTGGGACGCGCGGACCACCTCTTGGTTGGCTGCAGCAGTCGCCATGCCTCTCGGAGAGATGGCCCGGGTCCTCGCATCACTCGAAGACGAGGGCTGGATCGTCCATCGCTCCGGTCGGTGGCATCGGCGGCCGCGATGAATGCGATGCCAGTCGCTCCGACCAGGGAGGTTCGGTCGGTGGCCCGGCCCATCGGTGTGTGCTCGGTAACGTTTGCTCACCATGGGCTTCCCCGACGATCTCGATGGAGCCACGGCGGCGCCCGGTCCGTCCTGTTCGCGTGCGGGGGACGATTGGGGGATCGACCGTTTCGTGCGATCGTTGGCCAATCTGTCCGAAGCGACGGCCCTCGCCTACCGCGACGACACGATTCGGTTTCGGGACTGGTGTCTCGAGCTGGGTTTGGTTGCTCCTCAGGCGATTCAGCGCCCCGTCGTCCGAGCATGGATGGCCGATCTGGCCCGCAGCGGGTTGACTGCCTCGAGCATGGCTCGGCGCCTGGCGGGGGTCCGTCGTTACTTCGGCTACCTCCGTTCGGCGGGCTCGATCGACCACGACCCGACCGAACAGGTGAGGGCGCCGGCGAAAGCGTCACGGCTCCCGCGTGTGTTGACCCAGGGCGAGGTCACCGACCTGCTCGACCGGTCCGACGCCCGCGACCCGTGGGCTTGCCAGGACCAAGCGATTCTGGAGTTGCTCTACAGCTCCGGACTGCGCGTTGCGGAGCTGTGCGGCCTCACCGATGGGGCATGGGATCGCCGTCGCCAGGTGGTCACCATTCGCGGCAAGGGGAACAAGGAGCGGGTCGTCCCGATCGGCGAGCCGGCCGCTGCAGCACTGTTGAACTGGGTCGACACGGTGCGCCCAGGGCTCATCGACGCGACGCCGACCACGTTTGTGAATCGACGTCTGCATCCCCTCGGACCGCGCGACGTCCGGAGGATTGTCGATCGACGTGCCTCGCGCCCGACGCATCCCCATGCCCTCCGACACACGTTCGCCACCCATCTCCTCGACGGTGGGGCGGATCTCCGCGTGGTCCAGGAGCTCCTCGGCCATGCCGATCTCGCGACGACCCAGCGCTACACCCATGTGAGCAAGGACCGGCTCCGGACGGTGCACCAGGCGACACACCCCCGCGCCGGGGCGGTGGTGTCGCCGACATCTGCGAAACTGGTTGGAGCGGATCCCGATTCGCACAGGTAACGGCCGCTAGCCTCCTGCGGTCAAGGTGTTCTGGGGAGCGAAGTGAGCGACGAGCAAGAAAAGAGCGAGGAACAGCGCTCGGTCGAAGCTCTTTGGCGCGACTTCAAGTCATTGGGCACCCAAGCGTTGCGCGACGGGCTGATCGTCCACTACGCCGCCCTGGTGAAGTACGTGGCGAACCGCGTTGCGGTCGGTCTCCCCTCGAACGTCGAACAGGCAGATCTCGTCTCCTACGGCTTCTTCGGCTTGATCGACGCGATCGAGAAGTTCGAGATCGATCGTGGGATCAAGTTCGAGACCTACGCAATCCGGCGGATCCGTGGGGCGATCATCGACGAACTCCGTTCGATCGACTGGGTTCCGCGCTCGATTCGGTCCAAGGCCCGCGCTATCGAGAACGCGTTCGGCACGCTCGAAGCCGACCTCGGTCGAGCCCCGTCCGACGCGGAGATGGCAAAAGCGCTCGAGATGTCGGAGCACGAGCTCCAGCAGATCTTCACCCAGGTGTCGTTCGTCGGCCTGGTCGCGCTCGACGACGTGTACAACCGTGGCGGCGAGCGGGGCGAGACCACCACCCTCGCGGAGACCATCGCCGACAAGGGCGAGGGACCGAGCGGACTGTACGAGGTGGAGGAGCTCCGTCAGTCGCTGGCGTCGGCCATCAATCGGATGCCCGAGCGCGAGAAGGTCGTGCTCACGTTGTACTACTACGAGAACATGACCCTGGCCGAGATCGGCGAGGTCCTCGGGGTCACCGAGAGCCGGGTCTGCCAGATCCACACCCGGGCGGTGCTCCAGCTCCGCTCGAAGATGGGCGTCAACAGCATCTGATCGCGCGCCTTGGGCCCCGCGCAGGCCGTTTCGTGGTCGTGGTGGTGCTGCTCGCCTGTCTGTTCGTGGCCGTCGGGCCGGTCGAGGGGGCTTCTCGTCGTGTGCCGTCGCCGCGGTCTGTTCCGTCGCCGCCGACCTCCACGTCAACCGCTCCGCGGCCGACCGGTGCCCCGAATACCAGCGTGAGCAGCACGTCCGTACCCATCGCGGCGACCGTTGCCCCGACGACGATGCCCGGGCCGACCTATCCGCCGGTCACCGTGAAGCGCACCGCGCCGGTGCACGGTCCGATCGTCGACCCGTGGCGTCCGCCCTCGTCGCCCTACGGGCCCGGGAATCGGGGCATCGACATCGGAACGGTTCCGGGAGCCGCGGTCGTGTCTCCGGCCGACGGGCTGGTCACGTTCGCCGGGACCGTCGGAGACTCCCGGTTCGTCGTCGTCGAGAGTCCGGACGGCATACGGATCACGATCGGATTCCTGGCCTCGGTCACGGTACGCTCTGGCCAGACGGTCCGGCGCGGCCAGACGATCGGGCGGGCCGGCACCTCGGTGCACATCGGTGCACGCGTCGGCAACGACTACCTCGACCCGACCCCGCTGTTCAGCGGGGGACCGCCCCATGTCCGGCTGATTCCGGCAGGCGAACGGTGGGAGCGGAAGTCGAACGGGTCATCCGGTTGACCGCACTATGCTTGACCCCTGCGCTTGACGGGTGTCGAGCGCCTTCTCGCTGGTCCTCCGGTCGCCGCAAGGCGCTGTGCCGGCGAGAACGAACCCAACAGAACCGGAGGAGGAGAACATCATGAGCAACGCGACCCCGGTCGTGACCATGCGCCAGCTTCTCGAAGCTGGCGTCCATTTCGGTCACCAAACCCGTCGTTGGAACCCGAAGATGAAGCGATTCATCCACTCGGCGCGCAACGACATCTACATCATCGATCTCAACCAGACCCTCACCAGGGTCGAGTCGGCCTACACCTACATCCGCGACCTGGTCGCCGGCGGTGGCTCGGTCCTCTTCGTCGGCACCAAGAAGCAGGCACAGGATCCGATTGCGACGTACGCCGCCCGCTGCGGAATGCCGTACATCAACGAGCGTTGGCTCGGCGGCATGCTCACGAACTTCTCCACCATCAGCACTCGCGTGAAGAAAATGCAGGACTACGAGCGCCAGCAAGCTGCGGGTGACTTTGCGAACATGCCGAAGAAGGAAGCGCTCATCAAGAGCCGCGAGCTCGAGAAGCTCCAGCGCAACCTCGGCGGTATCCGTGGCATGGCCAAGCTGCCCGACGCCATCTTCGTGCTCGACACGAAGAAGGAGCACATCGCTGTCACCGAAGCGAACAAGCTGAAGATGCCGGTTGTCGCCGTGGTCGACACCAACTGCGATCCCGACGTGATCGACTTCGTGATCCCGGGCAACGACGATGCGATCCGAGCGTCGAACCTGATGTGCCGCATCATCGCCGACGCGGTCGAGGAGGGGCGTTTCATCAACGCCCGTCGCAACGGCGGCCGTTCGACGGTCCCCGTGCTCGAAGTGTTCGACCCCGAGGCGGAAGCGCGTCGTTCCGAGGCGCAGAACGAGGCTCGCCGACAGGCGGCGATCGCGCAACAGGCTCGCGAGGCCAAGCTCCTCGCCGCAAAAGCCAAGGCTGACGAAGCGCCCGTGGCCTCGGCCGCGGAGCCTGTCGCCGACGGCGAAGCCTCGGCGTAATCGCCGGGTTTCGATTCACTCTCCGAACATCTCAGGGAACAGCCATGTCACAAATCAGTCCCAAAGACATCCAGTCGCTGCGTCAGCTTGCCGGCGTCGGCATGATGGAGGCCAAGCGTGCCCTCGAAGCTGCACAGGGCGACGTGCAGGCCGCGCTCAAGACCCTGCGCGAGCAGGGTCTGGCCAAATCCTCCGAGCGCGCCGATCGCGAGAACAGCCAGGGCGCGATCGCTATCGGTCGGAGCGGAAACGCCACGGCGATCGCCCAGATCAAGTGCGAGACCGACTTCGTTGCCAAGTCGGCGAGCTTCGTTGCCCTCGTGCAAGGCATCGCCGATTCGGTCGCGGCCAAGGGCGAGGTCGGTGTCGCTGATCACCAGGCGGCGCTCGACCAGACCAAGATCTCCCTCAAGGAGAACATCGACCTCGGTCGCATGGTCCGCTTCGAGGCCGCTCCCGGGGCCATCGTCGACACCTACCTGCATGTCCAGGCCGGACGTGGCGTCAACGCGACCATGGTCGAGCTCGTCGGTGGCAACGCCGAACTGGCCCACGACTTGGCGCTTCACATCGCCTTCGCCCGTCCGAAGTTCCTCACCCGTGACGAGGTTCCGGCCGAGGTCGTGGCCGCCGAGCGTGACACGCTCGAGCAGATCACCCGCAACGAAGGCAAGCCGGAAGCCGCCCTCCCGAAGATCGTCGAAGGACGGCTCAGTGGGTTCTTCAAGCAGATCTGCCTGCTCGAGCAGGAGTTCGCCAAGGACAACAAGCAGACGATCTCCGGTGTCCTCAACGGTGCCACGATCACCCGCTTCGCGCAGGTCGAGATCGGCTGAGCCGCAGGTCTCCCTGGTGCCCGCCCTGCGGGCCGAAGCAACGGACACGACCCCGGTGCTTGCGCCGGGGTCGTGTCGCGTCGGTGGTCGGGTCGTTCAGGGACTACCCTTCGGCGGCCGTGGTTCACGTTCCGCGCCCGATGCGAAGGAGTTGACCGACGATGACAACGAGTGAGCCGATGAAGCCGACGGGCGCCAAGTGGTCCCGGGTGCTTCTCAAGCTCTCCGGTGAGGCCTTCGCCGATCGGGAGAACGGGGAGGCGATCGACGGTGTCGTCGTCGCACGCATCGCCGGGGAGATCGCCGAGGCGAAGCAGGAGCTCGGGGTCGAGATCGCGATCGTCGTCGGCGGCGGCAACATCTGGCGGGGTGCGACAGGCGCCAACTCCGGTATCGACCGTGCGACCGCCGACTACATGGGCATGCTGGCCACGGTGATGAACGCGCTCGCCCTGCAGGACGCGTTGGAGAAGGCCGGAGACCCGTCGCGAGTGCTCTCGGCCATCCACATGTCGGAGATCGCCGAGCCCTACATCAGACGGCGTGCCCTCCGTCATCTCGAGAAAGGGCGTTCGGTCATCTTCGCAGCGGGTATCGGCCAGCCCTTCCTGACCACCGACACCCCGGCCGCCATGCGGGCGGCGGAGATGAACGCCCAGGCTGTGCTCAAGGCGACGCACGGCGAAGTGGACGGGGTGTACACCGCCGACCCCAAGATCGACAAGACCGCGACGAAGTTCGATGAGGTTTCCTACGCCGACGTGTTGCGTCGGGGACTGCGCGTCATGGACTCCACCGCGATCTCCTTCTGCATGGACAACGCGCTTCCCATCGTCGTGTTCAACCTCATGGAACCGGGCAACATCCGCAAAGTCCTCCTCGGGACACCTCGGGTCGGTACGCTGGTCTCATGATCGACGAGTCCCTCCTCGAAGCGGCCGAGAAGATGGACAAGGCGTCGCATCGGGTAACCGAGGAATTCGGTGCCGTTCGGACCGGTCGGGCCACGCCTGCGCTGGTCGAGAAGCTGCGGGTCGACTACTACGGAACCGACACACCGCTCCAGCAACTCGCCGGCTTCAGCGTCCCCGAGGCCCGTGTGCTCGTGATCTCCCCGTTCGACAAGTCCACGATCAAGGCCATCGAGAAGGCGATCACCAACTCCGACCTCGGTGTTGCGCCGTCGAACGACGGTGCGCTGATCCGTCTGACATTCCCGGCCCTTACCCAGGATCGCCGCAAGGACCTCGTTAAGGTGGTCAAGAGCAAGGCGGAAGACGGCCGTGTGGCGATCCGCAACATCCGCCGGGACACGCGCCAGAAGTTGGAACGTGCGGAGAAAGAGGGCACGATTTCCAGCGATGAACTGAAGCGGGCGGAGAAGGACCTCGACAAGCTGACCGAGAGTCACATTGCCGGCATCGACAAACACCTTTCGGTCAAAGAACACGAACTGCTCGAAGTCTGAGCCGGACAACGCCAGCGCAGGAAGAAGCCCTCGTGGACGATCCCAACAACCCCAACAATCGTGACGAAATCGAAGGTGTTCGGATTCTCGGCGCCCAATCGGTCGGACCTGTCGCCGACGCGGCGGCTCCGCGGAGCGCGCCCCGGGCGGCGTCCACCCCGTCCTGGGATGACGAAGACGACGAGGAATGGGGTGACGACTGGGACGGCGACGCTGTCCATGCCGAGGTTGCGGTAGCCGACGATGACCGCCACGACGACGACAGCGACTGGGCCGCCGGCGATGAAAGCGGTGTCTGGGGAGATGACGAGACCGGCGCCATGGCCGCGGGCCGGGCGCCGGCCGCGAATGCCGCCGCTGGTGATGACGATGGCCGCGGCCCTCGTTGGCGCTCCGGTGCCGACGACTGGTCGGACGAGTCGCTGGTCGACCTCGATGACGGCGAAGCGAAGATTGGAACCCTCGATCCGGAGCGTGCCGATGAGAGTGAGCTGTACCGCTTCCACGAACTCGACGATGATGCTGACACCGGCGACGAGTCAGGCGTCGACCGCAGCGGCACGACTGCCCCGCGCCGTCCGGTGACCGGAGACGGTGTCTCAGGGCGCGCCGGCGCACGCTCGGTGTCGAGCTCGGCTCGTCCCCGTCCGACGGTGTCTTCCGCAGAGCCGGTGGTCCCTGCCGGCCTTGGCATTCGCGTGCTCACGGGAGCGGGGTTGATCGCCGCTTTCTTCGTCGTGATCCTTGCCGCCGGCCGCAAGGGCCTGACGGCGCTCGTCGCCGCGGTTCTGTTGATGTGTGCGCTCGAGTTCTTCAACTCGTTGCGTCACCGTGGCTTCTCCCCGGCGATCGTGCCGGGCGCCGTCGCGTGTTTCGCCATGCCGCTCGTCGCGTTCGGCACCGGACCGACTGGCATGATGCTGGTGCTGATCCTGACGGTGTTCGTCACGATGCTGTGGTCGCTCTTTCGTGTCGTACGCGACCGGCCCGTCGGCAACATGTCGGTGACCCTGCTCGGTGTCGGCTACATCGGCGTTCTCGGTGGCACGGCCGGCCTGCTGTTGGCCCACCCCAACGGCGTCGGTCTCGTCCTCGGCGGGATCGCCTGTGCCGTTGCCTCCGACGTGGTCGCCTACTTCGTCGGCGCGAATCTGGGCAAGGTCCCGCTGGCTCCGGAAGTCAGCCCGAACAAGACGATCGAGGGCGTCGTCGGCGGGTTCTTCGGTTCCGTGCTGATCGGGACCATCGCCTTCGGCGTCGTCGGCGTCGCCCCGTGGAACGGTTGGGCGATCGGGGCCATCCTCGGCATCGTGGTCGGCGCACTCGCCCCGCTGGGTGATCTGTGCGAGTCGATGATCAAGCGCGACCTGGGCATCAAGGACATGGGCACTCTGCTTCCCGGCCATGGCGGCTTCCTCGACCGCGTCGACGCCATGCTGTTCGTCCTTCCGGGCGTCTACTTCATCGCTCGGCTGAAGAACTGGCTCTGATCGCACGCCTCCCGAGGGCCTCGCCGGGCGAGGCGTCGCGGTTCGCCGTGGTGGGTGCGATGCTGGGAAGGTGAACTCGTCGCCTGGGCAGAACGCAGGGCCCGTCACGGTGTCGGTGGCGGGGTCCACCGGATCGGTGGGCACGCAGACGCTCGACGTGATCCGAGCGGAGCCCGAGCGGTTCCGCGTGGTGGCACTGGGGGCGATGCGGTCCGTCGAAGCGCTGCTCGCGCAGGTCGAGGAGTTCCGCCCCAGCATGGTTGCGGTAGGCGACCACGCAGCGGCGTTGTCCATCCGTGATCGACTCCCTCCGGGGGTGGAACTGACGATCGGCCCGCAGTCGTTCGCCGACCTGGCCACCGAAGCCGACGTGTGTGTCAACGGAGTTGTCGGGTTCGCCGGCCTGCCGGTCACGATCGCTGCGCTCCGCGCCGGTCGACGGCTGGCGTTGGCCAACAAGGAGTCGCTCATCACTGCGGGCCCGGTCGTGCGCCAGGTGCGGCGGACACCGGGCGCCGAATTGGTGCCGGTCGATTCCGAGCACGGAGCGATCCACCAATGCCTGGCGTTCCGTCGGCAGTCGCACGAGGCCGGTCGTCCCGATCGGTTGCGGCGGCTGGTCCTGACGGCGAGTGGCGGTCCGTTCCGGCAACGGGCAGTTGCCGCGGGCGGAGGGCTGGCTGCCCGCCGGTCGCTCGCGTCGGTGAGCGTCGACGAGGCGTTGGACCATCCGACGTGGAAGATGGGTCCGAAGATCACGATCGACTCCTCGACGCTGATGAACAAGGGTCTGGAGGTGATCGAGGCGCAGGAGTTGTTCGATGTCAGCTACGACGACATCGACGTCGTCGTCCATCCCCAGTCGGTCGTCCACTCGATGGCCGAGTTCTCCGACGGGTCCACGATCGCCCAGCTGTCGATGCCCGACATGCGGCTGCCGGTTGGCTACGCGCTGGCGTTTCCGGATCGGATCGCCACGCCTTACGGAGCCATCGACTGGGCGACGGTGGGGACCCTCGAGTTCCTGCCGCCCGATCGGGAGGCCTTTCCCTGTCTGGATCTCGCCTATGCCGCGGGTCGATTGGGCGGGGTCGCTCCGGCATGGCTGAACGCCGCGAACGAGGTCGCGGTGGCAGCATTCCTGGCCGGGCGGCTTCGATGGGGCCGGATTGCAGAAGTGATCGAATGTTCACTTGCTGTGGTTGATTCTGCTATACCTATCACCGTGGGTGACGTAATTGATGCCGATCGAGCAGCGCGGGCAGTGGCAGAAGCCATCGTGGCTCGACTCGTTCGGCCCTGAGCCGGACAGGCTGCCACGGCTCCGGTTCCGTCATCTGCCAACGACACCAACGCCAGAACTACCCGACACGAACCAAGCGAGCACCGCATGCAACCGGACACGACACCTCAAGACCCGACACCGAACCAGAACGTTGCTACCCCCTCGACCAGCCTGAACGAGCCCGCCGGCTCGGCCACGGCCACCCTCGAGACCCCCGCGGTCCTTGACCTCACGAAGCACCCGGCACCTCTGCTACGGGTGGCTCCGGCCGCCCGTGAGACGGTCGTCGACGAACCGCGCCCGATGCATCCAGCGATCGGCCCTCTTGCGCTGGCCGCTCTGGTCATCTGGTGCGCCTCGATCGGCCAGCTCCTGATGCTGGCGGTGGTCGCGGCGCTTGCCTTCATGATCCTCTTCCACGAGGCGGGCCACTTCGTGGCGGCGCGCCTCACCGGGATGAAGGCCACGGAGTTCTTCCTCGGTTTCGGGCCCCGCCTGTGGTCCTTCCGTCGCGGCGGCACCGAGTTCGGCGTGAAGGCGCTTCCGCTCGGCGGCTACGTGAAGGTCATCGGCATGACGAACCTCGAAGAGCTGACCGATCCGGCCGATGAAGCGATGACCTACCGGGCCGCGACCTACCCCCGCAAGGTCCTGCTCGCGTCTGCCGGAACGATCGCCCACTTCATTCTGGCCTTCGTGCTGTTCCTGTCGCTCAACAGCGGTTTCGGTCGGGTGACCGGGTTCAGCCTTCCGGTCGTCGGCTCGGTGAACCCGCTGGACGTCGGCTCCTCACCTGCGGCGATCGCCGGCATCAAGGCCGGTGACCGGATCGTCGAGATCAGTGGCACTCCGATCGCCATCGGGTCCGACGTCCGGATGGCCATCGACAAGACGGCCACGCGGCCCCTCACGGTCACCCTCGACCGGCAGGGGGTGCGCAAGACGGTCCCGCTCACCCCGGTGCGCGACCTCGACGGCGTGATGCGCATCGGTGTGCAGTGGGACGAGAACGCTTTCGGCACCACCACGAAGCGGATGGGTCTCGTGACCGGGGCGAAGGAATCGGTCACATCGATGGTCCGACTCATCCCCGAGACCTGGGGCGGCCTGTTCCGGTTCTTTGCACCGTCCAGTTTGAAGTCGTATGGCTCCACCTTGGGCAAGGCGGCGACCAATCAGCCGCTCACCCGGGCCGAGTCCGAAGGACGTATGTCGTCGGCCGTGGGGATCTCTCGGATGATGCGCGACGCCGGGCGTGACGATGTGCGCACGGCGATCGAGTTGTTCGCGATCGTGAACATCTTCGTCGGGATGTTCAACATGCTTCCACTGATGCCGCTCGACGGGGGCCACGTGCTTGTCGCCACCTACGAGCGGCTCCGCTCCCGCCGCGGACGGATGTACCACGTCGATTTCCGCAAGCTCCTCCCGGCGACCTACGTCGTCCTGCTGGTGATGAGCGTGATCGGTTTCACGTCGCTGTATCTCGACATCACCAAGCCGCTCAGCCTGTTCTGACGAACCCTCGACTCCGGCGGCGCGCGGAACCGCCGGGGGCCGACAAGATGGAGGGGTGCTGTCTACCTACCCCCGTCGCGTAACCCGTCAGATCATGGTCGGCAAGGTCGCCGTGGGCGGCGACGCGCCGATCAGCGTGCAGTCGATGACCACCACGAAAACCGCCGATGTGGAGGCCACGCTGGCGCAGATCTATTCCCTCGCAGCGAACGGCTGCGACATCGTGCGATGCACGTGCAACGAGACCGAAGCCGCCGAGGGGCTCGCCCAGATCGTCCCCCGATCGCCGATCCCGATCGTGGCCGACATCCATTTCCAGTACAAGCTTGCGCTCGCCGCGCTCGATGCCGGCGTGCACTGCCTCCGACTCAATCCGGGGAACATCCGCAAGGCCGACCACGTGAAGATCGTGGCGTCCGAAGCGCGTGACCGTGGCGTGCCGATCCGCATCGGCGTCAACGGCGGATCACTCGATCCGGACATCGAGGCGAAGTACGGCCAGACGCCGAAAGCTCTCGTCGAGTCGGCCAAGCGCGAACTCGGCTATTTCGAGGAGGTCGGTTTCGAGGACGTGAAGATCAGTGTGAAGGCGTCGAACCCGGCGTTGATGATCGAGTCGTATCGGCTGCTCGCCGATACGGTGAACTTCCCGTTGCACCTCGGGGTCACCGAGGCTGGTCCGCTCCCCGGAGGACTGGTGAAGGCCACGGCCGGCATTGCCACCCTTCTCGCCGAAGGCATCGGCGACACGATCCGCTACTCGCTGACCGCCGACCCGGTCGAAGAGGCGCGTGCGGGCCGTCAGCTGCTCGAGTCGCTGGGCTTGCGCGAACGGCAGTCGCTCGACCTGATCGCATGCCCATCGTGCGGACGCGCCGAGATCGATGTGATCGGTGTGGCCAATGAGGCCCAGGAGGCGCTCCGGGCACTCAACGTGCCGATCCAGGTCGCCGTCATGGGGTGCGTCGTGAACGGCCCCGGTGAGGCGGCCTCGGCCGACGTGGGAATCGCTGCCGGACGCAAGCGTGGTCACCTTTTCGTCAAAGGCAAGGTGGTCAAGGTCGTGCCCGAGTCGCAGATGGTGAGCGCGCTCGTTGAATGGGCGCAGCTCGTCGCCACCGACGGAGTCGATGCCGCGCTCGCCCGTGCCGACTCGGGTGCCGCGGCCGAGGCCGAAGCCGACCGGCGCCTGCTGCTGGGTGAGCAAGGTGACGACGCGAATCACTCGGTCGCCCGGATCGAGCTGATCAAGAAGCGGGTCGAAGGCAACGACGGCTCGCCCCTGCTCTGACGTCTCATGGGCTGCGTCGACGCGGAGTGAGTTGATGGCGAGGACCGACTGGAATCCGGTGCTTGCCGCCGAGATGGACAAGCCCTACTGGGCAGACCTGCAGAACTTCGTCGCCGCCGAGCGTGCTGCCGGACCGGTGTTCCCAGCCAAGGACGAGGTGTTCGCCGCCCTGCACCTCACGCCGTTCGCCGACGTGAAGGTCGTGATCCTCGGACAGGATCCGTACCACGGACCCGGCCAGGCCCACGGGCTGTGCTTCTCGGTGCGGCCGCCGACGCCGCCGCCTCCGTCGCTGGTCAACGTGTTCAAGGAGCTCGCCACCGATCTCGGCGTGCCCCGACCATCGCACGGGGATCTGACGGCCTGGGCCCGTCAGGGGGTGCTGCTGCTGAACACGACCCTCACCGTTCGTGCCCACCAGGCGAACTCGCACCAGGGCCGGGGATGGGAGACCTTCACCGACGCGGTGATCGGTGCGGTCGCGGCGAAGTCCGAGCGGGTCGTCTTCGTCCTCTGGGGGTCATCGGCCCGGAAGAAGAAGTCGCTGATCACGAGCGCCGGTGGGGGCGGCGAACTGGGCCACGCGGTCATCGAGTCGGCCCATCCGTCGCCGTTGTCGGCCCACAACGGTTTCCTCGGCAGTCGGCCGTTCAGCCGGATCAACGACGCGCTCCGCGAAGCGGGGCGAGAACCCATCGACTGGAAGCTGGGGCCGTGAGTCGAGCTGCCCTACCCGGCGAGGAGAAGGGCCCCGATGCCCAACAGCGTGGCGAGGACCGCGAACACCGGTGGCGGAATGGTTCGCCGCTGAGGCGCTGACACCGCCGCGATGCCGGCAACGGTGAGGGCGACGCCGAGCGAGAGCCACAGTCCGACCTTGACGCTCATGTCCGGACCATCGCGCCATCGGAACGCGGTACCTGCGCTACGGAAACCGACCGTAATGGTCAGCGCGCTGATCAACGTGGCGACGATGGCGAGGATCAGATCGCGCTCGCGTCGAACCGAGGCTGCCGCCAGCACGATCACCAGGAGAAGCCCGAACAGGGTCGATGCCAGACTGACGTCGAGGGGGAGTCGGCGGCTGGGGAAATCCGTCCAACGGGTCGCCCCGCTGGAGCGCGCTCCGGTCGCGGAGGGGAGGAACTGTCCGACGATCAGCGCACCGGCCGCGATCGCCGAGAGTGCGCGTCGGGGAGGGGTGACGTCGGTGAAGAGAAGGATCACGGCCGCGAGAACGGGGATGACCGTACCCGGCAGCCCGAGCAGGCCCACCGACTCCTGGGCGTCGAGGACACGGCCGCCGACGGTGAGGTAGCCCGTCCCGTTGTCGACGAGCGTTCGTGCGATGCCGAGAGCGGCGGCGGATACGGAGGCCAGCACGACGGCCACGACGGGCATCGACCGACGCTCGCCGCTCGTGTCACGGGGTTCGCCCGTCACGTCCGAACCGGCGGCTGCGGGGACCCCTCGGACGGCCCGGTCTGCCGACGCGAGGGGCGGGTCACTCGGAACTGCGGTCGCGCAGCGTACGGCTGGCCTGCTCGAGGACCGCACGTTCGTCTTCGGTGAGACTGCTGAGACCGGTCGCAGCAACCTTGTCGAGTACCCGGTCGACATCGGCCTGGGAGAGCGGGCCGGTACGCGGGAGTCGGGGCCCGGAGTCGGCCTCGTTCGTCGCCGTGCCGGTGCCCTTCTCGCCCCAGGGTCCGGTGACGACGGAACCGCCGCCGTCGCGGCCCTTGCGGCTACGGCTCGCTTTCGGACCCTGCGCCCGTTTCCCCGTGGATGCCGGCCGCTTCGTCCGGTTGCTCGGCCCACCGAGGATCGGTGGAATCGCCAAGCGGGGAACCCACGGGACTTCCGAACCCCATCCATAGCCTCTGAGCAGGAAGAGCGCGGTTGCTATGGCGCCGATCATCACCAGGAGGAGTTCGGACTCCCGGTCACCGAGGTACTGGAGGACGTCGAGGCCGACGTAGACGAGCGCGATGACCCACACCGGTATGCCGAAGAAGAACGGCATCCGCGGGTTCTCGGCGGCAAAGGCGCAGAAGACGGCCAGCACAACGAACCGCAGTCCGCCCACGGGGACATTCACGATGAGCGCGATCGCGGTGGTCACAACGCCGATGGTGACGAGGAACTTCGTGTAGCGGATCCGACCGAAGAGCCGCTCCACCTCGCGGCCGGTGAACCAGAAGAACGCCAGGGTGAAGGCGGCCCCGATGTCGGGCCGGGTGGCGAACGGCCAGGTGATCAGCCGCCAGACCTCCCCGTCGGTGACCAGCGGACGGAACAGGATCAGCCGGAAGAAGAACGCGTTGCTCACCGCATAGATGAACATGACCAACACATTCAAGGCGATCACGAACACGGTCGTGGTGACGTCGACCGTCCCGACCCGGAACCAGGGGTCGTCCTCAGCTCGGCGCTTCGGGACGTAGATCGGAAATCGTCGTGCCACGCATCTACCCTACCGATAGCGGCGAATGTGCCGGAGTCGAGCGTCTCGGAATACCGTGCAGGCCATGTCGGGTGATGTGCTGGGGTCCACGGGGTTGCGAGCACCGATGCTGGGGACGGTCGTGGCGATCGAGTTGGGCGTTGGGGAGGTTGTCCGGTCCGGGGTCACGCTGGTCGTGCTCGACGCCATGAAGATGGAGCACCCGATCGACGCCCCGTTCGACGGGATCGTCGCCGAGGTACTCGTGTCCGTCGGCGACACGGTCGAGGAGGGTCAGCTCCTGGTCGTGGTATCGCCGCAGGTCCTTGGTGTCTCGACGGTTGTCGCCGATGCGTTTGTCGATCCCACGGCCGTTCGCCCGGACCTCGCGGCGGTACTCGGCCGGCAGGCCCGCACCCTCGACGACGCCCGCCCGGACTCGGTGGCCCGGCGCCGGCGCACGTCCCAGAGGACGGCGCGCGAGAACATCGCCGACCTCATCGATCCCGGCTCGTTCGTCGAGTACGGGTCGCTCGTGATCGCCGCGCAGCGTCGGCGTCGCAGCGTCGATGACCTGATCGAGAAGACCCCGGCCGACGGGTTGGTGGGCGGTCTGGCGTCGATCAACGCGGATCTGTTCGGTCCGGACGCGTCGCGCTGCGTAGTCGTGTCGTATGACTTCACCGTGCTCGCCGGCACACAGGGGCTCAACAACCATCGCAAGAAGGATCGGCTGTTCACGCTCGCTGCGCAGCAGCGCCTGCCGCTCGTGCTGTTCGCGGAAGGCGGCGGTGGCCGGCCGGGGGACACCGATGGCGTCCAGTTCGCCGGTCTCGACGGCCCGGCCTTCGCTCTCTACGGCCGACTCAGCGGGCTCGTGCCGCTCGTCGCGATCGTAAGTGGACGTTGTTTCGCAGGTAACGCCGCGCTTGCCGGGTGCAGCGACGTGATCATCGCCACGCGCGATGCCAATCTCGGCATGGCGGGCCCGGCGATGATCGAAGGCGGCGGACTCGGGGTGTTCGCCCCCGAAGAGATCGGACCGATGGATGTGCAGGTGGCCAACGGTGTCGTCGATGTTCTCGTCGACGATGAGGCAGCAGCAGTTGCCGTAGCGAAGCGTTACCTTGCGTACTTCCAAGGCCCGGTTTCGGAGTGGACGTGCGCCGATCAAGAGTTGCTCCGGGGAGTCATTCCGGAGAATCGTCTGCGCGCCTACGACATTCGTCGTGTGGTCGATCTGCTGTCCGACGGGGGATCGGTGCTTGAGCTTCGTCGGGGCTTCGGTCGGGGGATGGTCACGTCGCTCGCCCGGATCGAGGGTCGACCGATCGGGATCGTCGCCAACGATCCGTCGCATCTCGCCGGGGCCATCGACTCCGACAACGCCGACAAGGCCGCCCGCTTCCTTCAGCTCTGCGACGCGCACGACATCCCGGTGCTGTTCCTCTGTGACACGCCGGGGATCATGGTCGGCCCCGATGCCGAGGCCACCGCATTGGTCCGTCATGCGGCCCGGCTCTTCGTCACCGCCGGCAGCCTCACCGTGCCGTTCTTCACGATCGTGCTGCGCAAGGGCTACGGGCTGGGCGCGATGACGATGGCCGGAGGCGGGTTCCACGAGACGATGTTCACCGTGTCGTGGCCCACCGGCGAGTTCGGAGGCATGGGCCTCGAGGGTGCCGTCCGACTCGGGTACCGCAACGAGCTCGCGGCCATCGAGGACGATGCCGAGCGTGACCGGGTGTTCGAGGAGATGGTCGAACGGATGTACCAGCAGGGCAAGGGGCTGTCGGCCGCCATGCACTTCGAGATCGACGATGTGATCGACCCCGCCGAATCCCGCCGCCTCATCGTCACCGCCCTGCGCAGCGCCCCGCCCCCGGCTCCGCGAACCGGCAAGAAGCGTCCCTTCGTCGACACCTGGTAGCCCCTGGTGCTCCCTGCCCCGTCGAACTCTGCCGCAGATCAGGCCACGCCTGCCGCAGATCCCCCTGCGCCTGCCGCACACGACCGGCTTTTCGCGCATTTCGCGTCGATTTGAACCGATGCGCGGCAGGAGACGGGCGATGTGCGGCAGACGGACCGCCCGGACCTCGCACTCATGGGTGTGCCCGGCAGAACGGCTGGTCGGCTAGCCTCTCGCAACCGCTTTTCGGTCCGTTGGCCAAAGGTGTGGGCGTTTCGTCCACGCCTTTTTTGTTCCCCGGCCCGTGAATCGGCGTCGTTTTCGCAGTTCAACCTACCGACAACCGCATCCGCCTCGAAAGGAGCACAGCCCAATGACCACTACCACCGCGGCCGTGCTTGCGCTCCTCGAAGCCCCTCTGGCCGATGCCCACTTCGAACTGGTCGACGTGGATTGCGCCGGCATCGGCACCGCGGCGGCGGCCGTCCGGGTGTTCGTCGAACTGGCCCAGGATCATCCGATCGGTGGTCGGATCGACCTCGACGGCGTTGCTGCGGCCACCCGGATCGTCGATGAGATCCTCGATGCCGACGAAGACGTGATCCCGGGCCGCTACATGCTCGAGGTCTCGAGCCCGGGCCTCGAACGGCCGCTGCGCACTCCGGCACACTTCCGCCGGGCGATCGGATCCACCGTCACCGTGAAGACGGTCGCCGGAACGCCGGGCGAACGTCGCATCGAGGGTCGCCTCGACGACGCGTCGACCGACGCCGACGGGACCATTCGCATCTCGGGCCGGGTAGTTACCTACGCCGAGATCGACAAGGCCCGCCTCGTCGTGAGCTGGGGTCCGCCACCCAAGCCGGGCAAGGACGTGAAGGCCAAGCGGGCACCGCATCCGAAAGCCATTGCCGCCGCAGCCGCCCTCGCTGCGGCCAACGCTGCCGCGGGGGTCGTCACCGGGCCATCGGCCGACGACGGTGACGACGAGCTCGACGAGTTCGACGATGACGATCTTGACGAGGCGGACGTCGACTTCGACGACAGCGCCAACGATCTCGACGAAGACGACGAAGACGACGGTGACGATGACGACGACAATGACGACGATGACGGCGACGATCTCGACGAAGACGACGAAGACGACGAAGACGACGAAGACGACCTTGCAGGACCTGGTACCGACGAACACGAAGGAGACGACGTATGAAGATGAACGCCGAATTCATGGAGGCCCTCGAGTTTCTCGAGGCGGAGAAGGGCGTCCCGAAGGAGCTCATCCTCGAGGCTCTGGCCAACGCGCTGGTCACCGCCTACAAGCGTCAGCCCCGAGCTGCCGAAGAGGCGGTCGTGTCGATCGACCCGGACACCGGCGAGATCCTGGTGTTCGCGCAGGATCTCGATGAGGAGGGCCACGTCGTCCGCGAGTGGGACGACACGCCAAAGGACTTCAGCCGTATCGCCGCGGTCACCGCGAAGCAGGTCATCCAGCAGCGCATCCGCGAGGTCGAACGTGACCAGAAGTTCGAGGAGTACTCCGGCCGTGAGGGTGGGCTCGTCACCGGCATCGTGCAGCAGGGCGAGAGCCGCTACACGCTGCTCGACCTGGGTCGAGTAGAGGCACTGCTCCCACAGGCCGAGCAGGTCCAGCACGAGCGCTACGCCCAGGGCTCGCGTCTGAAGGCCTACATCGTCGAGGTCCGCAAGAGCTCCAAAGGTCCGCAGATCGTTGTGTCGCGCACCCATCCCGGCCTGGTCAAGGGACTCTTCGAGCTCGAAGTCCCGGAGATCGCCGATGGCGTCGTCGAGATCAAGGCCATGGCCCGCGAACCAGGGCACCGTACGAAGGTGGCGGTGTGGTCGAACGACAACAACATCGACGCCGCCGGTGCGTGCATCGGGTCGCGGGGTGCCCGCGTCCGCATGGTCGTCAACGAGCTGCACGGCGAGAAGATCGACATCGTGCCGTATTCGGCCGACCCGCAGGAGTTCGTGCGCGAGGCCCTCGGTCCGGCCAAGGTGAAAGAAGTCCGGATCAACGAGGAGCTGGGCGTCGCCACGGTCATCGTTCCCGACAACCAGCTCTCCCTGGCCATCGGCAAGGAAGGGCAGAACGCCCGTCTCGCGGCCCGGCTCACGGGCTGGCGCGTCGACATCAAGGGGGAGACCCAGTTCGCCGAGGAGGAAGCCGGCGGCGGTCTGGTCGACGAGGACTATGCCGAAGGCGAGTGGGTCATCGACCCGGAGACCGGTGACCAGGTGTGGGTCCCGGCCGACGGCGGCGTCGCGCTCACTGCCGAGGAATGGAGCGCCGAGGCCACGGCGGCCCAAGCCGCAGCGGTCGAGGGTGGCGATGGTTCGGAGCCGACGCCTCCGGCCTGACCAGACTGCGGGCACGCCCGACGCCGGTGCGTCGGGCCCCGTCCGCACGTGCATCGGCTGTCGACGTCGGGGAGCGCCCGACACGCTGGTGCGGCTCGTGGCTTCGGACGGGCCGCCCGGCTACGTGATCGGCCGGTCACTGCCGGGCCGCGGAGCCTGGCTGTGCCGGGATGGTGCGACGCTGCTTCCGTTGGAGGCGTGTCTCGGCGAGGCGGTGCGCCGAAAGGCGTTCGCACGTGCGTTTCGGGTCTCGGCGGCCAGTCGAAACTGAACAGGTCTGGGCTTCGTCGCCCACCCGATAGCATGTCCTCCCGGTCTTGCGGCTTTCCCGCGTGGCGCGCCCATCCTGCATGGGCGAACCACCTGGTGCCACCGCTCGATCGTCACTCACAGCGAAACCGATCAGGAACCCGTGCCCGCAAAGATTCGTCTGTCCCTGCTCGCCAAAGAGCTCGGACTCACCAACAAAGAGACGCTTGATCTCTGTGTCGCCCTCGGTATCGGGGTCAAGACACACTCGTCGAGCATCGAGGACGCCCAGGCTGATCGCGTGCGCCGCAAGGCCGAGCGTGAAGGACTCAAGCGCGACGTGCAGCCGGAGGAACCGCCGGCGAAGGGCAAGAAGAAGGCGTCGGCCGACGATGCGCCCGTCGAGGATGTCGCCAGTGTGCCCGTGCCGGTCGCCCAGGCACCCGCCGAGGTCGCCGTCGAGTCGCCTGCTGCGGTGACGCCCGCGAAGGTGGCAGTTGAGGTCCATGCGCCCGCGCCCGCCCCGGTCGTCGTCGAGGCACCCGCTCCGGTCGAGGCCGCTCCGGTTCGTGCCGAGACCGCGCCTTCAGTTGCCGCAGAGACTGCAGCAGTTGCCCCGGTTGCCCCGGTCGAGCCTGCCCCCGTTGCCGAGGAGTCCCTGCCGGCGGCCGTGCCCGGACCGCGACCGCCGATGCCCGGAGTCACGGCACCGGGTTCGCGCATCATCTCGTCGAGCAATCGGCCGGGCAGCACGGTTTCCACGCCACGGCCCGCCGTCCCGCCGCGACCCATGATGCCCGCCGCCGACGCCTCGGGTGCCCGTGCCGACGTCGCCGGGGGTGCCCCCCGCTCGCCAACAGGTCGCCCGATTCCGCCACCTCCCGGCCAGCCGCGTTCGCTCACCGGTCGCCCGATCCCGCCTCCGCCCGGGCAGGCCCGTGGTGCTGGTCCGCGCCCCGGTCCGGGTGGACCCGGTGCCCGTGGTCCCGGCGGCCCGGGTGCGCGAGGACCTGGCGGTCCCGGCGGCGCGCCGGGCGGCCCCGGTGGTCCGCGCACGGCCACAGGCCCCGGTGGTGCCCCGCGGCCCTACATGCCGAGTCGTCCGGGTGGCGGGAACTATCCGCGCCAGTCGGTCCCGGGCGCTGGTGTGCGTCCCGGTGGTCCTGGCGGTCCGAGTGGCCCCGGCGGCGGCTCGGGCGGTCCCGGTGGTGGCGGTGGCCCCGGTCGTGGTGGCCCCGGCGGCGGTCGTGGCCAGGCGCGTCCGCAGCGTCAGTCGAAGAGCAAGCGCCGTCGTGCCTTCGAGGAGCTCGCCCCCACGGCGATGACCCGCTATTCCAAGAGCGATGCGCCCGTCCCCAGCGGCGAGATCATCGTCGAGCGCGGTAGCTCGGCCCAGGAACTCGGTCCGAAGCTCAACCGCACGGCGGCCGACGTCGTCCGGTTCCTCATGCAGCAGGGCGAAATGGTCACGGCGACCCAGAGCCTCACCGACGACGCCATGGAGCTGTTCGCTCTCGAGGTCGGCGGTCAGTTGCTGCTCGTCGATCCCGGCCAGGAGCAGGAGGCGGGGCTCCTGCAGATGCTCGACGATGATGACGACGATCCCGCCGACGAAGTCACCCGTCCGCCGATCATCACCGTCATGGGCCACGTCGACCACGGCAAGACCTTGCTGCTCGACCGTTTCCGAGAGACGAATGTCATCGCCGGTGAAGCGGGTGGGATCACCCAGCACATCGGTGCCTACCAGATCGAAAAAGACGGTCGCCTGATCACCTTCATCGACACCCCTGGCCACGAGGCGTTCACCGCCATGCGTGCCCGCGGCGCCGGTGCTACCGACATCGTCATCCTGGTCGTCGCCGCCAACGACGGCGTCATGCCGCAGACGATCGAGGCGCTGAACCATGCGAAGGCAGCCGACGTGCCGATCATCGTGGCGATCAACAAGATCGATATCCCCGATTCGGATCCGAACCGCGTCATGCAGCAGCTCACGGAGTATGAGCTCGTTCCCGAGCAGTGGGGCGGCGACACGATCATGGTCGAGGTCTCTGCGCTGCAGCGCCTCGGGCTCGACGATCTCTTGGAGCAGGTATTGCTGGTTGCCGACGTCGAAGACCTCAAGGCAGTGCCCGAGGGCACGGCCCGTGGCGTCGTTCTCGAAGCGAACCTCGACATCGGTCGCGGTCCTGTCGCCACCGTGCTCATCGAGCGCGGCACCCTCAAGGTCGGCGATCCCATCGTTGCCGGCGCTGCGTGGGGAACCGTACGCGCGCTTCTCAACGACAAGGGCGAGCAGATCAAGGAAGCCGGCCCGTCGATGCCGGTCCAGGTGCTCGGCCTGTCCCAGGTCCCGGGTGCGGGCGATGAGCTCCGCGGCGCTCCGGCCCTGAAGACGGCGAAGACCGTCGCCGAGGCCCGCGAGCAGCGTTTCCGCTTCGCCGGTCTTCGCGGCACCTCCTCGGCCATCGGTGGCGGCGTGAAGCTCGAGGACCTGTTCGAGCAGATCCAAAAGGGTGAGCAGGCCACGCTCAACCTGCTCATCAAGGCCGACGTGCAGGGTTCACTCGAGGCGCTCACCGAGAGCCTGAAGAAGCTCGAGCGTCCCGAGGTCAAGATCGCCTTCGTGCATCGTGCCGTCGGCGCCATCACCGAGAACGACGTGCAGCTGGCGTCGACCACCGGGGCCACGATCATCGGCTTCAACGTGCGCCCGGGACGCGAGTCCCGCAACCTGGCCGAGGAACAGGGCGTGCAGATCCGCACGTACCAGATCATCTACCAGGTGATCGAGGACATGCAGAAGGCCCTCGTCGGCATGCTCAAGCCCGAGATCGAGGAGATCGTCACCGGCGACG
>JANPFX010000279.1:0-1556 GCA_031423635.1 Acidimicrobiia bacterium
ATGAGGTCGGCCATCTGCTCCTTCGTCCGGGCCATCTGCTCGGCATGGATCTTGATGTCCGACGCCTTCCCCTGCATCTGCCCCAGCGGCTGGTGCATGAGAATGCGGCTGTGCGGGAGCGCAAACCGCTTTCCTTTGGCGCCGGCGCAGAGAAGGAACTGGCCCATCGACGCGGCCATGCCGATACAGATCGTGGCGACGTCCGGCCGGACCATGTTCATGGTGTCGAAGATGGCCATTCCCGCATAGACGGATCCACCCGGTGAGTTGATGTACAGCGAGATGTCCTTCTCCGTGTCGTCGGCGTCGAGCAGAAGCAACTTGGCGTTGACGTCATTGGCGAGTTCGTCGGTCACCTCACGCCCGAGGAATACCACGCGCTCACGCAGCAGCCGATCGAACACTCCCCCGTCGTGGCTCGGCGCGTTCACGGTGAGACTTCCCAGGTAATGCAACTCATGGGTTGCACACTAATCACAGGACTCGGAGTATGCAACCATGTAGTTGCACAAAGGAGAAAAGATGATCGAGCGCGAAGCCCAGTACCCCGTCTCCCCCAAAGAACTGTGGCGGGCCGTCACCGAACCCGACCATCTCGACGAATGGTTTGGCGGACACGTCGATTGGGAGCCGACGGCCGGAACACCGTTCACGTTCACCGAAGAAGATGGCGCTCGCTGGTCCGGTGTGGTCGTCGATGCCGATCCCGGTCGATCCCTCCGCTTCACTTGGTGGCCCGACGAAGACCCGAACGATGCATCGACGGTCGGATTCGATATCGAGGAAACGCCGGAGGGTTCAGGCCTTCGTATCACCGAGACACCGTGCGCTCTTGCGACCCGGCCACGCCACTGGGGTGTCCGGACTGCCTCGCTCGCAGCCGCATGCACGCACTCCCCCGTCCATGCGTGACCAAGCGGTGTTCGCCGCCATCGGCGACCCAACGCGACGCGAGATCGTCGATCTTCTGGCCAAACGGGGCGCAATGACGGCGACCGAGATGGACGACCACTTCCCCTTGACCCGCCAAGCCGTCGTAAAACATCTACGCGTGCTGGAATCGGCGGGCATCGCTGTCAGCGAACGTCGCGGGAACGAGGTGTTCTACGCGCTCCAACCGGGCTCGCTGTCCAAGGCGACAGCATGGCTGGAGCGAGTCGGCACATCGTGGGATCGCCGCCTCAGCGCACTCGACAAGCACCTCTCGGCGAAACCAAAGCGCGCCGTGCGATAGCCTCGGCTTGTTACATCCATACGGGGGTGCCTGGTTTCGACTTCGGTGCTTGAGGTGGGAGAAGCGAGCCGTGGTCACCAAATCCACGTAAAAGAGTTGGTACCAACAACAAACGCCAACAACAACAGCGTTACACTCGCAGCCTAAAAATTGCGACGGTGATCTGGCCCCAGCCCCGCGGACCAGTAGTCACCGTTATCAAGCGGGGCTTACCTGATCGCAGTGCTTGCGATCTGCCCGTTAGCGTTCAGAGCAACACTGGCCTACGGCCGACAGTCGGCCGGTCTCGGGCGGGAGAGGTTGCACTTGCTGCGTGGTCATC
>JANPFX010000280.1:0-8977 GCA_031423635.1 Acidimicrobiia bacterium
ATCACCCCCTCAGTCTGGGCGTCACCGCACGCCGTCGGCCAACCGACTCGCGAATCGACTACCCAGCGGTCGACATCGGCTGCCACGGTGCCGGGGGCGGCCCCCGGCTCACGAATATCGTTACCCTGGTCCGTCACAGCCTGCCGATCGCCATCCGTCGCAGAGAGGAACTCACGTGTCACATCACATCTCCGACAGCGAGCGGGACTCGGGCGTTCTCTCCTCCGACACGTTGGCGGGGATCCTTCGCGACATCGACACTGTGGGCTATGCCGTTGTCGAGCAGCTGATCTCGCAAGAGACCTCCGATCTTCTCTCCGAGGCCGTCCGCGAAGACGTGGAACGCATCCGGGCCACCGGACAGCCGACCCAGCACGAGAGGAACACGGCCGAAGGCCATCTGCAACTCGGGCTCCGGCGCTATGCGCCCTACGTGACGCCGGAACTGGTCGCCAATCCGTTGATCGAGTGCGTCGTCGCGGGGGTGCTCGGTCGGGGCGCGTGGCTCGGGTTCTACAACGGCAACGTGAACTGTCCGGGCAGCGCGTATCAACCACTGCATTTCGATCGACCGTTCTCGTGGAAGACACCAGACGACGCGCGTGGCGACGGACAACCCTGGCCGCCTCCGACGACCACCCTGAGTTGCTCGATCGCACTCGAAGAGATCACCGAAGCGAACGGCGCCACGGAGATCTATCCCGGCACACACCGGGAAACTGCGGTGGCCCCCTGGAGCACCAACCGGCTGGGCGACCATCGGGAACTCATCGAGAAGTGGTCCCCCTCCGCACGGATGACCATTCCGGCGCGCAGCGTGTGCTTCCGGGACCCGAGGATGTGGCATCGCGGGGTGCCGAACCCCGCGGACAAGGCACGTGCGATGATCGCCGCGACGTACCACGCCGAGAAGAGCAAACATTGGCGCGGCGTCTACATCCAGGACCTCGATCCTGATGTTGCCGAGCGATGCGCGGAAGACCCGACGTTGAGACTCCTGGACGACGGCACCCTGGGCGACGGCCGCCTCGTCTTTCAATCCGATGTCCGCGAGGTCTTCGAAGGCGCCCGAAATCTTCACGGGATCGACCGGAATGTCCGATTCATCGATGACCCGGAGCGGGTGAACCACTTCCTCGGCGCCCACCTTCCGGGCGGTGCTCGCGTGGTGAGGGGCGAAGTGTCGCCCGACGGACCGTGACCATGCGAGTCCTCTACATCGGTGGGACGGGTGAGATCTCTCTCGCCTGTGTCGAGGCGGCGAAGCGCTCCGGTCATGAGGTGACTGTGTACAACCGAGGCAGGAGAGTCGATGCGGATCTGCTGGGGGTCGAACAGATCGTCGGTGACTTCACGGATCCCGCCACCTATGCGACGCTGGCGTCAGGTGGATTCGATGTGGTCTGCCAGTTCCTGGCCTTCAGTCCGGAACACGTCGAGCGTGACATCGAGATTTTCGCGGGTCGTTGCGGCCAGTACGTGTTCATATCAACAGCATCGGCCTATGTGAAGCCGATTCCCACGCCAATCATCGTCGAAGACACGCCATTGGGGAATCTCCTCTGGGCCTACAGCCGCAGCAAGGCCGAGTGCGAAGCCCGTCTCCTGGAAGCCCATCGTTCAGGTCGGTTGCCGGTGACGATCGTTCGTCCGAGCCACACCTATCGCGAGCGACTGCCCAGCACCGTCGTCCACGGCGACCATCTGGCGTGGCGACTCCTGCACGGGAAACCCGTCATCGTCCACGGTGACGGCGAGTCGGTATGGACGTTGACTCACGCCGACGATTTCGCGCGGGCATTCGTCCGAATCTGCGGAAACGACGAGGCGATCGGCGAATGCGTACACATCACGGATCGTGTTGGGCACACCTGGAACGCCATCATGAGGACGATCGAGCACGTCAGCGGGATCGAGGCCCGGGTGTGTCATGTCCTGTCGAAGACCCTCGTGGACTACGACCCGTCCTGGGAGGGTCCTCTCCTCGGCGACAAGTCCAATTCGATGATCTTCGACACGCAGAAGATCCAACGTCTCGCGAGCGATTGGAGATGTGAGGTCTCGCTGCAAGAAGGCGTCAGGCGGACGTGGTCACTCGTGAGAGCGCGT
Organism: Acidimicrobiia bacterium; assembly: GCA_031423635.1. GTDB lineage: Bacteria > Actinomycetota > Acidimicrobiia > Acidimicrobiales > JANYDT01 > JANLQX01. Next base: position 2,110 of record JANPFX010000280.1, read on the forward strand.
GCGGAGGATGGGTACCAACCGGACGCGACGATCGACGCTCTCGTTGACCGCATTGTGAAGGAACACCTTCGAGCTCGCTGAAGCCCCGGGTGTCTCGGCGGTGAGCATGTCGGGCGGACCGGACTACCGAACGTCGCGCGGTCGCAGTGTTGCTACGTTGCGTCCATGCCTGGAATTGGACGCCTTGCCGTGCTGGCGATCGACTGTCCCGACCATCGCGCCCTCGCCGCGTTCTACAGCGCGCTTACGGGTTTACCGGTTGGCGATGACGACGGTGACGACGACTGGATCGAGCTCGTGAACGACGGTCCGACCCTTGCGTTCCAGCGGGTCGACGACTACGTGGCGCCCACGTGGCCGGGCTCAACGCTTCCGCAGCAGGCTCACGTGGACGTGCATGTGCTGGACCTCGAGGTCGCCGAGGGTGCCGTGCTCGCGCTCGGCGCGACCAAGGCCGAGCACCAGCCCGGAACCACGTTCCGGGTCTACCTCGATCCCGTCGGCCATCCCTTCTGCCTCGTTCTCGACCACGCCATGCGCTGACCCTGCAACCAGACGCCAAGTGGCGTGCCTCCCTATGGCGTTGCCGGCGGGCCTCACGTTTGGTCTCTGCACCGATCATTCGAGTCGAAGCGGCGCGATTCGGCTGATCTGCTCGAAGTCACCGTCGAAGGCAAGCACACTGCTCGACGTGCGGATCGCGATGGAGGAAACCATGCAGTCGATGATTCCCCGAGGCGTGACACCGCGCGCCCGACAGGCCCGGTGCAGGCGGGCGGCACCCTCGAAGTCGGCGAGTGGATCACAAGGAACGGTGCCATCGCCGTGGCGCACTCGTTGGTCCACGCCATGCGCTGACGCTACGGCAAGACGTCAGATGGTGTGTCGGCAAACGGAGGGTGACGGGTCCGGCTGGCAGTGTCAGCAAGGCTCGTCGAGAGACCCGAACGGCACTCCCGTCATCTCGACGGAGACCTCCCAAAGCCGCTTTGCGACCGCTACATCCCGGGCAGAAGCGTTCGGCTCCACGCGTTTCGGAGTGCCCCGCTGTTCCATGAAACCGTCGGGTCCGTAGTATTCGCCGCCGCGTACGGCGGGGTCGGTCGCGGCCCGAACCGTCGGCAGCGCACCGGCCTGCGCGTTCTGCGAGAACAGCTTCGCAAACGGCTGGGTGAGCATCATCAGCCGGCCGACGATTCCGCCGGTTGATCCGGCGAGGTTGGTGTCGGAGATGCCAGGATGCGCGGCCACAGCGATCGTGTCCGCTCCCACTTCTTCGAGCCGCCGCTGCAACTCGAAGGTGAACAGGAGGTTGGCGAGCTTGCTCTGCCCGTACGCGCCCCATGCCCGGTAGCGGCGTTCCGACTGGAGATCGTCGAAGTCGACCTTGCCCATCTTGTGAGCGAGACTGCTCACGTTGACCACCCGGGACTGCGGTGTCGACAGCAACATCGGCAGCACATGTGCGGTGAGGGCCACGTGGCCAAGGTGGTTCGTCGCGAACTGCAACTCGAAACCGTCGACGGTGCGTTGATACGGCGTGGCCATCACGCCGGCGTTGTTCAACAGCAGGTCGAGCCGACCGAAGCTTCCGTTGAACTCGGCTGCGGACTCAGCTACAGAGGCGAGCGAGGAGAGGTCGAGGTCGATGACCGATACGTCTGCCGTGGGCGCGTCGACGAGGATCGAATCACGTGCTGCATCTGCCTTGGCGCGAGTGCGACAAGCCAGAACCACCTGCGCGCCGCGCGTGGCGAGCATCCGAGCGGCCTCGAGACCGATGCCGCTGTTCGCCCCGGTTATCAAGGCGACGCGACCCGTTTGGTCGGGGATGAGCGCGTCGGTCCAGTTCGTCATTGTTCGACGGTAGCTCCCCCGCCAGCGACGGACAGCGCTCCACCGATTCCGCCCGAGGACCATTCCAAGAGGAGTTACGCAATGCCCGAAGTGCGGCGAGAGCGATGAGTTGACTTTCCCGTTGGCGGGCGTTGTCGGGCGATTGCGTCACATTGTGACCGCGCACGTCACGCCAGAGGAGACGAAGCGGTGGCGACGGCGTCACCCGATCCCTTCGGAGGCTCAGATGTCCACCATCGTTTCCCTGTCCAACGCGCGACCCGGTGCCGACGCGGTCACCGGCGAGCTCTCAGCAGCGGTCGCCGACTCGATCAAGATGGCCGTGGCCGAGATCGAGCGAGGGCGTCGTCTGCCCGCGCCGCTCGTCGACACGTTGACCCGGGCCGGACTCTTCGGGTTGTACACACCGGTCGAGCACGGCGGAGCCGAGCTCGACCCGGCGGCGTTCTGCCGGATCATCGAGGCCGCAGGCCGGCTCGACGCCTCGACGGCCTGGTGCCTGTGGAACGGGAACTGCGGCTTGCCGCACCGCTCCTCGACCCAGCCGCCGCGGAAGCAGTTCACGGCGCTGGCACCCCGGTCGGCAACTCCGCTCGCGTCGCTGGCGCGGCGGTCCCGGCCGACGGCGGGTTCACGCTGACGGGCCGCTGGGACCTCGTCAGCGGCAGCGACCATCAGCCCTGGCTCACCCTGTTCGCGATGGTCATGGAGGGCGACACGCCACGGATGCACGGCGGCAACCCCGACATCCGGGCCATGCACGTCCGCCGCGACCACGTGACGATCGAGGACAACTGGCACGTGCTCGGACTGCGCGGCACGAGCTCCAACACCGTGCAGGTCGACCGCGCCTTCGTACCAGACGAGCTGGCCCCGAGCCCATTCGCTCCGAGCCGGATCGACCGAACGCTCTACCGCATCCCCGTTTTCGCTGTCGCCGCCTGTGGTGGCGCAGCGGTGTGCCTCGGCATCGCCCAAGGCGCCATCGACGACCTCCTCGAGATCGCCCGGACGAAGACCTCGATCCGCGGACCCGAGCCGCTCGCCGCCCTGCCCACGACCCACACCACGGTCGCCGAAGCAGATGTCCGACTGCGCGCGGCGCGCCACGAACTTCACCGCGCCCTCGACGTGCTGACCGACACCGCCGCCGCACAATGCCCGGCCCAGATGACCGACCGCGCCCGACTCCGCGCCGCGATGACGCTCGCCGCCCGCACCGCCCGCGAGGTGACCCTGCAGATGTTCGAGCTGGGCAGCTCCTCCGCCATCTTCGACTCGTGCCCGCTCTCCCGCCGCGCCCGCGACGTGCTCGTCGCCGCCCAACACGTCATGCTCCAACCGATCTGGTACGAACAGGCCGGCCGCGTCCAGTTCGGCCTCGAACCCACCCTCCCCATCATCTGACATCCGGCGTGGTGGAAATCGCACGTGCTCCTGACGGGTCAGCCGACGCCGCGACAAGTCAAGAGACCACTTGCGATCGCCGCCATGGTCGCGCCACCCACGACGCGACGAGCCGCAAGATGACTGAACCTTGGCCCGATGTGCTCCGTTCGCGTCAATGCACTGAACGAAGAAGCATCACCAGCCGACAGTCCTCAGCAGCTGGGCCAGGCTTTCGGCGCCGTCGTCTCGGGCCGACAGCGTCGGGGGTTCACCGTTCGGAATCGGCCACGCCAGCTCGAGGGCCGGATCATCCCATCGGCACCCGAGCTCGTCGACAGGGGACCAAACGGTCGAGGTTCCGTACAGGTACGTCGCTACGTCGAAATTGTAGAATCCGTGAGCAACCCCCGGTGGAATGTAGAGCGCCTCACCTGTCGCCGCATCCGACCGACCCGAGCCGTCAATCGCTCCCGAACAACGACAAGAGGCGGCGGGGCCTGGTGCGTTGAGCGTGACGATCACACTGCGCCCTCTGGTCGGTGACTCCGGTCGCAAGTCGCGAAGCCCAACGGACATCTTCCCGGCGATCAGGGCGAGCCAGTCGGAGTGGACGAGGTGAAGGTGCACACCGCGCATCACGTTCGGCGCGCTACGACCAATGTTCCACTGGACCTGGACGCTCTCCGCCCATTCTGGGCGGCTGTAGACACTGATCGAACCGCGCTCGTCAGACACATTCGGAAGCCGAACCGTTCGAACTCCGTCGAGCACGCATCCGAGATCCGTCAACTCGGCTAGCAAGTCACGCACTCGTTCAATCTACGCAAAAGCGACCCAGTTCAAGGTATCTTGCCATGAGTGTTGATCGGTCAGGTGGGCTGCGGTCCTTGGGGCGCCAACGTCCTTCGAGATCTGAGGACCCTCGGCTGCGAGGTGGCCGTTGCGGCACGACACGGCCATTCTCGCGACCGGGCGACCGTCGGCGGTGCTTCGTGTGTCGTCGAGACCATCCGCCAGCTGACCGATCTACCGGGCATCTTCGGTTTTGTGGTTGTGAACGACATCGGTTCTCACGCCCCGGCCATCGAGGAGCTCCTCCCGCAAGGGTTGCCGATATTCGTCGAAAAACCTTTGTGCTCGGACCCCGACGACGCAGCGAGGCTCGCCCTGCTCGGCTCCGACACCGTTTTCCTCATGGACAAGTGGCGATATCACCCCGGTATTCGGGCACTGAAACACCTCATCGACAGCGGTGGCGTCGGCGACCTGATTGGGATGCGGACCCGCCGAAACCAATGGGGCAGCAACCACGCCGACGCCGAGGCGCCGTGGACGCTGATGCCCCACGATCTTGCGATCATCGATGAACTACTCGGCAGCGTCCCGGCGATCGAACACGCGGTGGCCGACTACGTCGGTGGACGAGTGCAGGGGATCGCTGTCACTTTCGGCACCTCGCCGTGGGCGAGTGTGGAATCTTTTGCCCGTGCGCCGCGTTCCGAGCGGGAGGTCCTCGTGTTCGGAAGCGAGGCCACGGCCGTCCTCTCTGACGGCTGGTCCGATCACATCCAGGTGTTTCGTGGCGACCCCGATACGCACCCAGCAACGCCCGAAATCATCCAAACCCCCGGAGAGCTACCGCTGCTGGCCGAGCTTCGGGAGTTCGTTGAGTACCTCCGTGGAGGCCCGACTCCGCGCGCAGGCGTTGCCCGGGCAGCCGAGCACGTACACATCCTCGCCAACGTCATGGCAACGGCGAAACTTCGAGGCACAACTTCGTCGCCGTCATGAGCAAAATCCTCGTCATCATTCCGACCTTCGACAACGGCCCCACCCTTCGCCCAGCCATCCACGGCGTGCTCCATCAAAGCGAACAAGACGTGCAGGTCGTCGTGATCGGCGACGGGGCCCCTCCCTCAACCGATTCCCTCATGGACGAGATGTGCGCAGCGGACCATCGCGTCCACTACGTCCCTCGTCCGAAAAGCCCGCGAACCGGCGAGCCTTATCGCGATGAAATCATTCGAGCGACAGACGCGGAATTCGTCTTGTATTCGTCCGACGACGACATCTGGATGCCCGATCACGCCGAGGTGCTCTGTCGGGCGTTGGCCGATCATGACCTTGCCGCAACCTTGTCGATCGGGGTGAACGACCGGCTGTACCTCTCGCGGATGGATTACTCGGATCCAACCGACCGGGCCCTCGAGCTGACCGAGAGCAGGGTTGGGCTCACCGAGTCGGGCCACCGGATGGACTCATACCTTCGGCTGCCGGTCGGTTGGAGAACCGCACCGCCGGGACGGTACACCGACCATTGGATGTGGTGCCAGTGGCTGGAGCAACCGTGGGTCCGTGCAACAACAGTGCCCGAATGGACCGTGGTACACATCCCGAAGCCCCTCCGGCTCGGGGTCCCCGGACCTGACCGCGAGAAGGAACAATGGCGATGGGCCGAAGAGTTCTCCTCGCCGGACTGGAGGCAGCGTCGCAGTGGACTTCTCCGGGCTGCGCTCCTCGAGGAACGGCGCACGTATGAGCGTCATGCGAATGGTCTCGAAAGCCATCTCAAGGCGGCCACATCTCGACTGGACGAGATGGCTACGCAACTCGCGGCCGAGTCTGCACTGCGCGTCGAGGCTGAGCAACGACTGGGCGCCGAGACGACCGCCCGACTGCTGGCGGAGGAGCGGTTGACCGCGGAATCGGCCGGACACGATCGAACGGCAACATCGCTTCTCGCCATCGAGTCATCGCGAACATGGATCACCGCTCAGCGGCTCGCTCGTGTCTCTGGATGGAACAGCATCCGTCGACGGATACACCGGGCCTGACCCGCGCTGACCGCCAGCACTTCCTCAACCCCGAGCATTGGGCGATGCGGGGACGGACACCGAAGGTGCACACTTCGCAGACCTGGCACGAAAGCGGCACACACACACGGCTCGGGAGGCCACACCTCTTCGGCGCAGGGTGGTTGGGAATGGGGCGGTTCAGCCGACTTCCATCGGCAGCGACGGATCGGTCGACCACTCCATGAGGCTGGCGTCGTAGACGGACACATCGTCGCGGCCGAGGAGGTGGAGGGCGAACGCGTCGAGGGACGCAGCGATTCCGCCTCCGCAGTAGGTGATGACGCGACGGTCGTCGATCACCGCCGCGAAAGCCGTTCGCAACTCGTCGGTGCTGCGCAGCCGCCCGGTTGCGGGGTCGATCAAGGAGTCGTAGGGAACGTTCGCCGAACCGGCGATGCGTCCCGGACGTCCGTAGTACGCCGACCCGGCTTCGCCGCGGTGCTGCTGGGCGGATAGTGCGTTCACGACGCACGCGCCGCCGTCGAGCACATCCTGCTTGTCGGTGAAGATCCCCGGGCGCAGCTCGGCGCTGCAGCTGGCGGGGGCATAGGTCGGAGAGTCGGTCGACAACGCACGACCGCTGGCGGTCCAGGCTTTCTGTCCGCCGTCGAGCACGGCCACCTGACCGCGGAAGGAAAACGCCCGGAACATCATCCATGCTCGGGCGGCCCACATCGTGCCCCGGCGGTCGTAGAGCACCACGGTCCTGGTGTCGTTCACGCCCAGTTCTCCGATCTTCCGGGCGAACCGGTCGGCCGACGGCAGGG
>JANPFX010000281.1:0-7012 GCA_031423635.1 Acidimicrobiia bacterium
CGGACACGCCAGCGTACCGGAGTTTCTTGCGCCCCGCATCGGTTTTCGCGTGTTCGACGAGAGCGGTCAGGGAGAACTTCACAACGACCACACGCTAGCCCGGGTGTCCGGGGGCCCAGCTTCACCCCTCCAACGCACGGCGCAGTGCTGCCGGTGCACCGAGCGGCACCACCGGTGTCGTCGGGTACGTCGGGGCGACCCGCTCGTAGGGGGCACCGAGCGGCGGACGCCGATCGGGCTCGCCTTTGTTCGGCCAGAACGACATCGCCCGCTCGGTCTGCGCGGTGATCGTCAGCGATGGGTTCACACCCAGGTTGGCGCTGATCGCCGAACCATCGGCAACGTGCAGACCGGGATGTTCGAACACCCGCTGGTACCCGTCGATCACTCCGTGCTCAGCGTCGGCGCCGATCACACACCCGCCGAGGATGTGCGCGGTTACAGGCACGTCGAGCAACGCTTCGTTGATCGAACCGAACGCGTCGCCACCCATGATCTCTGCCGACTTTCGGGCGGCGTCGACGGCCTCGGGGATGAACGTCGGGTTGGGTGCTCCAGTCCCCTGCTCGCTTCGCAACCGCACCCGACCACGACGGTTCCGCCACCGCAGGTTGATGCTGTTGTCGCTGCTCTGCATGACGAGCAGGATGACGGTCTTCTGCGACCACCTGCGCACGGAGAGGCTCTTCAGGAACCGAACCGGGTGTCGGAGCACCTCGCCGACGAATCGCACTTGGCGAGGAACACGCCCGCCGCCGTCGACGAGCACTGTGGCCAACAGCCCCATCGCGTTCGAACCGGCGGGATAACGGACTCCTTCGATGTGGGTGTGGTCGTTCGGGTAGATCGACGAACTGATCGCCACACCGGTCGAGTAGTCCGTCTCGTCGCCGGCGGACGAGCTTGCGCCCAGGATGGACTCGGAATTCGTTCGGACCAACTCGCCGAGGCGACTCGACAGGCGCGGGAGTCGACCTCGCTCTTTCAGGCCGGCAAGCAGACGCACGGTGCCCAGCACACCAGCGGAGAACACCACCTGGTCGGCGGTGAATCTCCCCGTGTCCCGTCGACGAAGGCCTGGGCGGCTGGTCGTGAGCTCGAAGCCACCGTCGGCGAGTGGGATGAGGTCGTTCACCTCGGTCTCGGCGAACACCGTCGCGCCGGCGTGTTCGGCGAGGTACAGGTAGTTCCGATCAAGCGTGTTCTTCGCGCCGAATCGGCACCCGACCATGCACCCGCCGCACTGATTGCAGCCGGTGCGGTCCGGGCCGACGCCACCGAAGTACGGGTCGGCGACGGTGACGCCGGGCTTGCCGATGTAGACACCGACGTTCGTTGCCCGGTAGGTGTCGGCCACGCCGAGTCGTTCGCCCAACGCCCGGATCACGGAGTCGTTCGGCGAGTTGTCGGGCGCAGCCGTCACGCCGAGCATCCGCTTCGCGAGGTCGTAGTGAGGTGCGAGCTCGGACCGCCAGTCGGCGATGCCCGACCACTGCCGGTCGTCGTAGAACGCGCTCAGCGGCTCGTAGAGGGTGTTGGCGTAGACCAGTGAGCCGCCGCCGACTCCGGCACCCGAGAGCACCATCACGTCGCTCAACAGGTTGATCCGCTGGATTCCCCGCATCCCGAGTCGAGGAGCAAACAGGAACCGACGCAGGTTCCAGTTCGTCGTCGGGAAGTCCGATGGCCCGAATCGCCGACCCGCCTCCAGAACGGCGACCCGGTAGCCCTTCTCCGTCAACCGCAGTGCCGTGACGCTTCCACCGAAGCCGCTCCCCACGACCACGACATCGAAGTGCGAAGGCGGCATCATGGCCGTCTGATCGTCGCCGCGGCGTCGGAATCGTGGATGCGCGTCGACAGGGCGGCGGCCAGAAGAATGAAGCCGATGGTCACGCCGATGGCGATTCGGAACGCGTTCGTGAAGCCGGCGATCTGATCCGGCGGGATCGGCGTGAAGCCACGCGGGAAGGCGGTCGGAATCGCCGAGAGGAGGACGGTCGAGACCACCGCGACACCGGTGGCGTTGCCAAGCTGTCGCTGCGTCGAATAGATCGCACTTGCCCGACCGGTGTCGGCAGGTGATATGCGTGCGTATGATGCGGCCTGCAACGGTATGAAAGACATCGCAAGGAAGAACCCGCGGATGAACATGACCCCGCGGATCTCCCAATCGCTCATGTCGACCGATAGTCGTAGGAAGTACGCGGTGACGATGGCCATGCCGACGTAGGCGATGATCAGCATCTTGCGAGGCCCGAGCTTCGGGTAGAGCTTTCCGGCGAAGCGCGACATGATCATCGCTCCGATCGCCTGAGGGAATGTCGCCAGCCCTGCCTCCGATGCCGTGTGCCCGGCCACCCGCTGAAGAAATTGCGGGAGGAGAAAGACGAGGCCGAGGAAGGACATGGTCGACACGTAGCTCACGATGTTCGTCGTTCGAAACAGCCGTTCCTTCAGCAGACCGAGCGCGAGCATCGGTGCCTTCGCTCGAAGCGACCAGACGACGAGCGCCGCGAGAGCAATCACCGCGACAGCGGCGAGACCGAGAATCCGACCCGAGCCCCAGCCCTCCTCAGCTCCGCGTTCGAGGGCGTAGACCGCGGCCGGAAAACCGGTGGCGGCGAGCACGAAGCCGACGAGGTCGAAGGTCTGGTTCCCCTCGCTGCGCTCGTCACGGAGTCCGAACCAGGCGATGAGCAGCGCCAGGATGCCGATCGGCAGATTGATCCGAAAGATCCACCGCCAGCCGAAGTTGTCCGTGAGGTACCCACCGAGGACCGGTCCGAGAGCCGGCGCGGCAACGGTCGGGATCGAGAGGATCGCCGAGGCGCGAGCCCTCTCTTCCGGAGGAAAGGCCCGGAAGAGCAACGTGATCCCGACGGGCGTCAGCATCCCGCCACCGACGCCTTGGGCGAACCGGGAGGCGATCAGCATGTTGATCGAAGTGGCCTCGCTGCACATCAGCGAGGCGCCGATGAAGATCGACAGGGCGAACATGAACGTGTGCTTCGTACCGAAGCGGTCACCGACCCAGCCCGAGACCGGGATCCACACAGCCAGGCTGAGCGAGTAGCCGAGCACCACCCAGGTCGTGGTTGCCACCGATGCCTTGAACGCCGAACTCATCGAGACCAGCGAGACGTTGACCGCCGTGAGGTCCAAGATGTCGATGAACAGGGCCATCACGAAGACCGATGCGACGATCCACTTGTAGGGGACCTTCTGCAGTGGATTCGCTGGCACTGCTCCACTATTGACCACTGGGCACGCGGGCGTGTAACCCGAAAGGTCGTCATAGCATCGGCGAATGAAATTCGGACTGTTCGCCATCAACTCCGGCATCTGCGCCGACCCCGATGTGGCGAGCGAGGTCGCCCAGGCGGCCGAGGCGGCCGGGTTCGAGTCCGTCTGGACCGGTGAGCATGTGGTGCTCCCCGACCCTCAGGTGCCGCCCTCGCCCGTCGGGCCGCTCACCCCGTTCCTCGACCCCGCCGTTGCGCTGTCGTTCATCGCCGCGCGCACCACGACCATCAAGCTGGGAACCGGCATCATCATCCTCCCCCAGCGCAACCCGTTGATTCTGGCCAAGGAGATGGCCAGCGTCGATGTGCTCTCCAAGGGGCGACTGCTCTTCGGGGTGGGAGTCGGGTATCTCGAACCCGAATTCCGGGCGCTGGGGTACACACTCGATCACCGCGGTGAGAAAACCCTGGAGTACCTCGACGCCATGCGCGCGGTGTGGAGCGAGGACCAGCCGAGCTATCACGGTGAGTTCGTGTCGTTCTCCGGGATCCAGTCACGGCCCCGTCCACTCCAGCAGCCAACCCCGCCGATCCACATGGGGGGCAACGGTCCGGCAGGGTGGCGCCGTTCGGTGACGAACGCCCACGGCTGGTACGGGTTCGCCCAGACGATCGAGCAAACGGTGGCGGCCATCGAGGGAATCCGCGTTGCCCGTGAGCGCTACGACCGCCCCGCCTGGCTCGGCGACGCCATCGAGATCTCGGTCACGCCGATCGTGCCGATCGACACACCCGCGGCGGCGGCGTTCGAGGCAGCGGGCGTGGACCGGTTGATCCTGCTGCCGAATCCACGGGCCGACCGCGACGGACTCCTCCGTCTCGTCGAGCAGACCGGCAAACTGACGCAGGGCTGACCCCCGAGATCCCACATCGGACCAATCGGCATCCCAGACCCCGGATTTCTCGCCTGCTGGGCGCCGATTTCGGCGATGTGGGATACACGTCGGTCCGGTCTGGGATTGCCGCGCTCAGTCCAGCGCGGTCTTGAGTTTCCCGGTGATCGCCGTCGAAGCGCCCTCACGGCCAAGGGAATGGATACGTGCCGCAGCGGCGGGCCACTGCGCGATCAGCTCGTCGGCCATGCCGCCCTCGTAGTCGGACTCGACGAAGCCGGGCGCCATTGTGGCGCCGAACACAGCGAAGCGGCCGCCCGGCGCCAGCGACGCGCCCATCCACGTACCACCTGGTACGACGATCTGCAGTTGCTGGCCGGCGAGCACGTCGTGCCCGAGGATCGGTTCGGAGTAAGAACCGTCGGGGTGGAGCAGAAGCATCCTGATCGCATCGCCGGCCGAGGCATGCCAGATCTCCGTGGTGGCGAGGCGGTGCATCGAAGAGAACGAATCGGAGTCGCCGGTGAAGGCCGCCAGAATCGAAGTTCCGAGCGGCCGTCCGTCTGTGCCCGTCTCCGACGACTGCCAGACCTGACGGAACAGACCTCCCTCCACGGGCAGGGGTTCTAAACCAAGCGCGCGTACTATCTCGTCCGACGGCGACGGCGCTGACTCCGCCGGGCGGCCCCCCTCCCGGGAGAACGTCACGCCGTAGTTGTACCCGATCGCGTCCTGCATGTCCCGGGGTAGCACCACCGTCGGTCCGAGGTCGGTACGCAGCGTCGAGGACAGATAGAGCACCTCGGCAATCCACTCGACCTGAGCCGCCAAGAGTTCAGCCGTATCAAGCGAATCACCGAGCGCGACGACACCATGATTGGCAAGAAGGATCGCCTTGCTCCCAGGTTGGCGACCAAAGGTGCGCAGCGCCTGCTGGCCGAGATCCGCCGACCCCGGCGGGGCGTAGTCGGTCACCAGGATCTTCTCGGAGTGAGTGGCGATGTTCTCGTTCATGATGAACGGCAGGTCGACGCGGGCAACGGCAAACGCCGCAGCGTGTCGAGAGTGCGTGTGCACGATGGCCCGGAGGTCATGATCCGCACGGTAGAGCCCCAGGTGCAGGGCGATCTCGCTCGTCGGGCGGAGACCGTCGGACCACTCCCCCGTGCGCACATCGACGACGGGGATGTCGCCGATCATCAACGCTTCGTAGACGACACCCGCCGGGGTCACGACGAAGTGGTGCTCGTCGATTCGTTCGCTCACGTTGCCCGACGATCCGACCACCAGTCCGCGCGCCACGAGCGAACGAGAGCAGGCGAGGACCCGCCCCCGAGCGGCGGCGGCGACGGCTGGGTCGATGAAGGTGTTCACGAAACGCCATCCACACGACGAAGTTCGGTGACGCGTTCCGCGAGCACGGCAACCCGGTCGTGGAGGTCGGCCGGGACGGTCAGCACGCGGCCCCCGTCGACCACGTGGGCACCGGCGACAAAGACGTGCAAGACCTCGGCGCGACTCGTCGCGTACGTCAGCGTCGACATCGGGTCGTAGGACGGCGTGATGGCCGCGGCACGTCCATCGAGCACAACCACATCGGCGACCTTGCCGGCCTCGATGCTGCCGTGGGTCGAGCCTCGGCCCAGCGCCTTCGCCCCGTTGACCGTTGCCATACGGACGACGTCGGAAGCCGTGATCTCTCCAGGGTCGCCGTGCATGATGCTCGGAAGGAAGCTGGCCAGGCGCATCGCCATCCACAGATCGAGATCGTTGGCCGAGGACGCTCCATCGGTTCCGAGAGCGACGTTCACACCGGCGTCGAGCATCTTGCGCACGGGCGCGAGTCCACTGGCGAGCTTGGCGTTCGACGCCGGGTTGTGGGTCACGTGGGCGCCGACCCCGGCGATGGTTTCGATGTCAGCTTCGGTGACGTGGACCGCATGGGCGAGCACCGTTCGGTCGTGCAGGAGTCCTACGTCGGCGAGGACCTGCACCGGGGTTCGACCACCGTGTCGCTCCGCGACTTGGGCCATCTCCGCGACGGTCTCGGCGGCGTGCACGTGCACGCGGGCACCCGTTTCTTCGGCCAAGGCGGCAACGTCGCGGAGCTGCTCCTCCGACAACAGATAGGTCGAGTGCGGACCCACCCAGCGAGTGCCGACTTCCTGATCTTCGAGAAACCGGCGGGACCATGTGACACGGGCCGGCCAGACGAGATCGTCCGGCCCCGGGAACTCGATGAACACCGGACCCGTGTGCACCGCGAGTCCGACTCGGGCGGCCGCAGCCATGGCCGAGCCGGGAAAGAAATACATGTCGAGGGCCGCGGTGCAGCCGCCGCGGAGCAGCTCCACCCCAGCGAGCTCCGTCCCGGTAGCCGCCGCTTCGGCATCGACGAGCGCACTCTCGATCGGCAGCAGCGTGGACAGGAACGCGTCGAGATCGGTGCCGTCGGCGACGCCGCGTAGGAGCGTCATCGCCAGATGGGTGTGGGCATTGACGAGGCCCGGTAGCACGATGCCCCCTCGGGCATCGATCAACACGTCTTTGGCACGGGCTTCGATCGGCGCACGCGAGACCGAAGTGATGAGCCCACCTTCGATCACCAATGAAGCGTTCTCGAGGACAGTGTTCGCGTCATCGCAGGTTACGACGACCGCATTGGTGATGACGGTGCGAGTCATGGCTGCGGTCCCACGAATCCATCAGCGCGCAGACAATCAACCATCTGGCCGAGCATCACGCCGAGGCCAGCAGCGGCGGCATTTCCGGCGGCGATCACATCGTCGGCGTCGAGGGGCACTGCGCTGAATCCGGCAGCGGGATTGGTGGCCATGGACAAACCGAGCACCTTCATCCCGATGTGCCGGGCGG
>JANPFX010000282.1:0-59018 GCA_031423635.1 Acidimicrobiia bacterium
CGGCCACGGTCGCTCCGAGCAGGTACACCGTTCCACCCTTTTGCCGCAGCGCGCGCAACAGAGGAAGCGTGAGGTCAGAGCCGCTCACCTTTTCCGGCACAGGCGTGCGCAGCGCCCGGGCCAACCACACCAGTGGCTGACCGTCGGTCAGAACGAGATCGGCTCCTGCATAGATGGCACGCAGCTCTTCGTCGTCGTCGACGAGGCACACGTGGTCGACGTTCGGTGTGACGACGTATCCGCCGTTCCTCGCCTCGATCAACGAAAGGATGTGGTCGACCGCGCCCGTCAGCGTGATCGGATGGACCGACAGGCGGCCGAGCTTGACCGGAGCCGGAAGCTCGGGGACGACGATTTCGGAAACGTGATTCACGGCGCCTCCGCTGAACGACGGACGGACGTCTCCGACACCGGTGATCGAACCACGGACCCTGCGGGGACATCGTCGTCGACCACGGCGTTGGCGCCGATCTTTGAACCGGCGCCGACCACGATCGGTCCGAGCACGACGGCGCCGGGCATGACGTGCACCCCTGCCTCGAGCGTCGGAGAACCGACCGTTCGTCGGACCGAGTGCATCGACTCGCCCAGGGTCACGTTCTGGAAGAGCACACAGTTGGGCCCGACACGCGAACTGTGACTGATCACCAGACCGTTGCCGTGAACCACGCAGACTCCCGGAGCGATCTCGGCGTTCCAGTGGATCTCGGCTCCGTAGTTGTGGCGGATCAGCCGGCTGATGACCTGCGCGCCGGCGGGAACGCGCAGGTCGCGAACCAGACGCATGAATCGCACCACGATCAGCATCTGGAAGCCCACCTGGGTGATCGCCGCGACGAGAAGCGGCCGCGGTTGCATCGACGGGCCATCGGTCGGATAACGCTCGCGAAGTCCGCGAGTCGCGTCGAAATCCGCCCGAACGGCCTGGCAGAAGGAGACGAACGCGTTCATCGTCGAACCCCCGGGGCGTGGCCCACGCGGATCTGTCCACGCCAGTCCGCGATGGATCTGGCGACCGCCAGCGGCGAACCGGTCCGGTGCCCGACGCCGGAGAAGTAGTCGAGCGCGTACGCCACGGCCGCACCGTGGAGAGCGAGCGCGCTCTTCCCTCGTCGGTCCAATTGCTCGCCCACCAGATACGCCATGGCGGCCCCAGACCGGCCGAGTACAGGAACAGCGGCGGCCACGACGGCTCCTGGCCAGGTGACCTTCGGCAGCTGCGGGAGAAATGCCCAAGGACTCGCAAGGGCATTGCCCGGGTGCCGTCGGGCGATGACGACATCGAGTTCGCCGTATAGCCGGCTTCGACGGCGCCAGGTGGAAACGTCTTCGTGGTCGCTGCGGTGCTCGTTCCAGGCCTCCTCGGAGAACACGAGCGTGGCGCCTTGCTCCTCGAAGCGGATCCCCAATTCCCGGTCCTCCAGCCGACCGAGCGACTGGTCGAATCCCCCCACTCGAAGGTAGAGGTCGCGGCGGAACGAGACGTTCCCGGTGCACAGCCGGCCGCCGTCGAGACGGAGATCGCCCCGCCGGTGCGCTGCGACGAAACGGTCGAGCGACTGCTGGTGGAAGCGCTCGAACAATGACAGGGAGCGGCGGTCCGCCGGCCCGGCGATCAGACCCATCACGACGTCCGCACCCGTTCGATGCGCCTCGACGTGGGCAGCCAGGAAGGTCTCGGGTACGACCATGTCATCGTCGACGATGACGATCAGCTCCCCCGACGCCGCGTCGATCCCGCGGTGGCGGGCAATGGCTGGACCGGCGTTGAGCTGGGTGATCACCTCGACGGCGAAGGGATAGCTCCTGGCCAGCAGCTCAGGAGCGACGGCGCGGGCGCTGCCGTCATCGACGACGAGGACCTCGAAGTCGCCATCGAAGGGCTTCTGGGTGCGAAGGTCGTGGAGAAGCCAGAGCAGCGAGTCGAGCCGGTTGTAGGTGGCGATGACCACCGAGACGAGCGGAGCGATGGTGCCCATGGTACGAGAGCATCGGCACGTCTCGGTGTGGCCTTGATCCAAATGGCGGTCACGCTCCGTCACGAACCGGGTGCGCTCCCGAGCCGCAAGGACCGGACCGGGAAACGATCGACTTCTCGCTCGCCCAACTCCACTTTCTCCATCAAGACTGCATCGGTCCAGGTCGATACGAGCTACGTGCCGCACCGGTCAACATCCTCGTGGCTCCGTCCCCACGGGCCAGTGTTTCCATCAGTAGCTCGCGACTTCACGTTCAACCGGGTCGTTGCAGGACGGGCACCGGCAGATCACCCCGTAGACTCGCCGTGCTGCACCGGGACTGACGCATGAAAGGCCGAACGTGTCAACCCCACTGTTGAAGACCACAGCGACGCCGAGCGGCACCGAAGCGGAGAACTTCTCGTCGGCCGACAACGACGCGCCGCGGGGCAACCTCTGGCTTCGCCGCCTGCTCGTGCTGAGTGACTCGCTCGGCATCACTATGGCCTGGCTGTTCACCTCGCTCACGACCGTCTCCGACGCCAGATGGCTGTCGCGGTCCAAGCTCGGATTTCTCCCGGTCGTCCTCGGTGTCACCTTGACGACCATCGCCGGGGCCAAGCTCTACAGGGCGCGGGTCTGCAGCGTGAGAGCAGTGGAGACCGCCACCCTGATCCGGGCGGTTGCCGTCGCCAGCACGGCGTGCTGGCTGATCGCCGCCCGCCTCGGGGCCGACGAGGTGCACGTGTCGACGTTGCTGATCGCCGGCGCCCTCACCTTCACCTTCGTGATGGCGTTCCGCACCCTGTACCGCTCAGGTCTCGAACGGGCCCGGAGCGAAGGAAGGTTCACTCGTCCGGTGCTCCTCGTCGGGACCGGCGATGAGGCGTACGAGCTCGAGCAGATGATCGTCGACGAGCCGGAGTTGGGCTACCGCGTGGTTGGCGTCGTTGGCCGGGCCCACGAAGCCGCCGAACGCAAGTTCGTCGCCCCGTATCTCGGACCGGTCGCCGACGTCGTGGAGGTAGCCAGAGCCAACGGCGTCACGGGCGTCGTCATCGGTTCGTCGTCGCTGGGCTTCCGAGAGCTCAACCAGACGGTGCGCGTGCTGCTCGACGCGGGGATCCACGTGCAGGTCTCCGGCGGACTTCTCGGATTCAACGCGAGTCGGCTGCGCTCCAACCCCATCGGCCGCGAGGCCGCGTTCTATCTCGAACAGGTCCAGCTGAAGGGCTGGCAGTCGAAGGTCAAGCGAGCACTCGACCTCGTGCTCGGCACGATTGCGCTGGTCCTGTCGGCACCGCTGATGGCGCTCTTCGCCGTGATCATCCGGCGCGACGGCGGCCGGGCGATCTTCCGCCAGCAGCGTGTCGGCCACAACGGTGAGCCGTTCCAGGTTTTCAAACTCCGCACGATGGTCATGAACGCGGAAGCGCTTCTTCCCGATCTGGTGGCGAAGAACGAACGGACCGGTCCGTTGTTCAAGATGAAAGACGATCCGCGCTTCACCCCGATCGGGCGTTTTCTCGACGCGACGTCGCTCAACGAACTCCCCCAGCTC
Source organism: Acidimicrobiia bacterium (assembly GCA_031423635.1). Lineage (GTDB taxonomy): Bacteria > Actinomycetota > Acidimicrobiia > Acidimicrobiales > JANYDT01 > JANLQX01. The sequence goes on from JANPFX010000282.1 coordinate 3,520, forward strand.
ATCAACGTCCTGCGGGGCGAGATGAGCCTCGTCGGACCACGACCCGCACTTCAGCGTGAAGTCGAGCAGTTCAACGACCGCCTCCTGCTGCGCCACCGGGTCCGCCCCGGGATGACCGGGTTGTGGCAGGTCGAGTCGCGCGACAACCCCTCCTTCGCCGATTACGAGCGGTGCGACGTGTTCTACGTGGAGAACTGGTCGGTACGCCTCGACCTGATGATCATGGCGCAGACCGTCGTCGAAGTCGGCCGCCGGGCCCTCGGGAGGTCCACGTCCAACGACCCCGAGAAGTCGGACTTGCACCGTCGCCCGAACCTGTCGATCGCCACCACCGAAGACCAACCGGCCTGACAGCCGCGGCCCTGGCCGCCGTCCCCTTCCTCAGCGCGCTGAGTATCCGCGCGCGGAGCATGCCGAATTGCAATCATGTAACTCCCATGGGGAGAGTGATCGTTCGAACGGTCAACACGACACCAGGAAGCCTCCTGGACCTGGCGGTGCTGGCGCCCGCTCGTCGGAGCTGCGTCGCCGTCGACTTGGCCACCAACGCCATCTTGCGGGTGCACCACCCTCGACAGTCGTCGGTCGACCCGTTCACCGTCGTGCGCGTCGAGGTGAGCGAGGCAACCGTCGAGCGGATCGAACAACCCGAGGCGATCGAAGTCCGGGCTCCGCTGCGACCGATCGGGCGCATCCTCGGCATGCGGTGCGAACGCCTGCTGCGATCCGTCGGATCCGACCTCGATCACCCCGCCCTTGGCATCCCCGGCCCCGGGATCTCGCTCTGGCAGCTCGACGGGACCAGACCGTCGGTCGAAGTGCTCCGCGTGCCGTTGTCGACGACGATCTCCCTCGACGAACGGGGTCTGCGCTGTCGGGTCCGGTGGGCCCACGGAGCCGAAGACCTGCCGATCGAAGACCCCCGCCTGCTCCGTCAGCTCGACTGGCTGCCCTCGGGTCGCATCACCTTGCGCGATTGTGCCCCGGCGCTGGGATTTCGGCCCTCACGAATGACCGTGGCGCTGAGCCGGCCGAGGCAGGGCTACTGCTACAAGGTCGTCGCGGCGCTCCTGCCCTGAGGGACACCGTCTCCCGGGCGCTTCGCCGCCGTCAGGTCAGGCGAACGTGGCGAACTCGTCCACCGACGCCCGCTCGGTTCGGAGCGAGTTGATCGGATGCGAACGGTCGGCATGCCCGATGGCCATCCCGCAGTAGAGCTGGAGCTCGTCGGGAACGGCGAAGAACGAACGCACGAGCTGGTGTCGCAGCATCCAGAACTCCTGCATGCACGTGGACAACCCGTGCTCTTGGGCCACGAGGGCAATCGTCTGCATGAACATCCCCAGGTGGGCCCACTGACCGGGACCCATCTGGCGGTCGATGGCGAAGAAGAAGGCCGCCGGCGCGCCAAAGAAGTCGTAGTTCTTGGCGAGCTGGGCAAGCCGTGCGCCCTTGTCCTCGCGCGGGATGCCGATGGTCGCGTAGAGGTCCTCGCCACACTTGAACCGCCGGCTCCGATACGGCTCCTTGATCTCCGGTGGGTACATCGGGAACTCCGTCGCGTCGCCGACCGGGTTTGCGGCAACGTCGTCGGCAAGGGCGGCACGGAAGGCCGCCCTTGCCGGACCCTGGAGCACATAGACGTGCCAAGGCTGGGTGTTGCCGCCCGACGGCGACCAACGAGCGGTGTCGAGCACGGAGCGGAGTTCCTCCACACTCACCGGGGTGTCGAGAAAGGCGCGCACGGAGATGCGAGAGGTCACGGCATCGGTCACGTTCATGGTGTGGAGGCTTGCATGGCCCGCGCACTTGGCCCAAGTCCGGCTGCTGAGGGAAAGTAGGACATGTCCGACACGCTCGCCCACTCGTCAGGTCCATCGGTCCAGGACCTTCTTGCCGCCGATTCTCGACCGGTCCCCGCTGCGCTGCTCGACCACTCAGCCGTCGACTGCGGAACCGCCGAAGTGCCGAAGAGCCGGTATGTCTCATCGGAGTTCGCCGCGCTGGAGAACGAGTACCTGTGGCGGAACACGTGGCAGATGGCCTGTCACCTCGACGACCTCCAGAGCCCGGGCAGCCACGTCGTGTACGACGTCGCCGACGAATCGGTGATCGTCACCCGAACGCGCGACGGTGCGATCAAGGCGTTCTTCAACTCCTGCCTCCACCGCGGCACCAAGCTCCGCACCGACGACGGCCGGGTGGCTTCCTTCCGCTGCCCGTTCCACGGCTGGACGTGGGATCTCGACGGCAAGCTCACCGACGTTCCCGCCCAGTGGGACTTCCTCCACTTCACCGAAGGGGCGGGGTCGACGTGTCTGCCGGAAGCGAACGTCGCTCACTGGGGTGGCTTCGTGTTCGTGAACTTCGCCGCCGACGCCCAGCCGTTCGACACCTATGCGCGCAAACTGATCAGCCACTTCGCCGAGTTCGACATGGAGAACCGCTACATCGCCTTCCACGCCGTCAAGGAGGTCCCGGCGAACTGGAAGGTCGTCATGGAGGCGTTCGCGGAGGCGTACCACGTGATCGCCACGCACCCCCAGATCCTCGGGTTCTGCGCCGACGAGAACTCCGAATACTCGATCTGGCCCGACGATCCGTACGTCACCCGTTTCACCAACGCGTTCGCCGTTGGCAGCCCCCACATGGGCGCGACGAGCGAACAGGCCGTCGCCGACGCGTATCTGAAGTTCTACAGCGGCCGCAAGGGCGTCACCGCTGAGTCCGCAATGACGATCGACGACGACGCTGCGGCACGACCGGTCATGGCGCAGTTGCTGCGCGAACGGATGGCCCCCATCTATGGCGTGGACCTCGCCGAGGTGAGCGACTCCGAGCTTCTCGATGCGGTGCTGTACCACCTCTTCCCGGCGTTCGCTCCGTGGGCGGGCCTGGGCCAACCGCTCGTCTACCGCTGGCGGCCCGGACCCACCCCGGACTCGTGCTTCATGGACGTGATCCGCATGCAGCCGGTTCCGACCGGTCAGCAGCGTCCGCCGAGGTCGGAGGTGACCGTGCTCGACAAGCACCAGTCTTGGAAGGAAGCACCCGGGATGGGCGGATTGGCCGACGTGTTCGAACAAGACATGGAGAACCTGCCGAAGGTGCAGGCGGGGCTCAAGTCGCGGGCGAAGTCAACGGTCACGTTCGCCCGGTACCAGGAGGGCCGCATGCGCCATATCCACCGGCTCATCGACGCCCGGATCCTCGCCGGGCTCGACGCCGACGGACGCGACCGTGCCGAAGTGCAACGCTTCCTCGTCGGGTAACTTGAGAACATAGGGAGGCTTTCCATGCAGACCCGCCCGTTCCCCTTCACCTCCGATGCCCGCTCCCCTGCTGGGGCAGAGATCCGGTACCTCATCGGAGGCGCAACCGGCGACATGATCCACTCCACCGTCCCGCCAGGCCAGGTGAATCGAGCGACCGTCCACGCCACGGTGAGCGAGTTCTGGCACGTTCTCTCGGGCGAGGGGCAGATCTGGCGACGAGACGGCGCAGATGAAGAGACAACCGTTCTGGAAACGGGCGTTTCCATCGATATTCCAGTCGGGACCGCATTCCAGTATCGCTGCACCGGTGTCGAACCGCTCCGATTCCTCTGCGTCACAATGCCTCGCTGGCCCGGCGACATGGAGGCGACCGTCATCGAAGGGCCCTGGAAACCGAACGCTCCCGGAGGTTGACGACAGCCGTCACCACGTGCGGATGGTCCCCCTCGGCGAAGGTCATTACCACCGAGGTCGAGGGCTTCCTCGTCGAGTGATCGGCGTCGCGGCCAGCAACCGCGCCGACGCCGATCACCCTCGCGCACGGGTCACGGCGACGCGGTCCCGACGCAGTGGGTTGATTGTCACAGCGTACTGGGAATCACGGGGAGAACGGCTGGACAGACGAGTACCGTCGTGACATGTCTGATCCCGTCGTGTCAGGCCTGAAGGTCGCGGACGGCACGGACTCGTGGCGGATTCTCGCCGGGCTTGCCCGGCCCCACTGGAAGACGCTGCTGGCGTTCACTGCGGCCCTTTCAGTGGCGACGGCGATACCTCTCGGCGCTTCACTGCTGTTGACCAGGTTCATTCGGCTTGCCGTGAATGACGCGCCGACAAGTCGCCTCGTGCCGCTCGCCCTCGGATACGCCGCGATCGGGCTCGTGTCCTCAGGCGTCTCGATGCTCGTGACCTGGCGGGCGACGATCGCCGCGTGGGCGATCACCAACGGGTTGCGCCATGACCTGGCCGACTACGTCCTCCGAGCGGACCTGTCGTTCCATCGGGATCGCACACCCGGCGAACTCGTCACGCGCGTCGATGCCGACCTCACCGCGGTCGCCCAGTTCCTCTCCTCGGTCGTGGCGCAGATCCTCGCCATTGCCGCCCTTGCGGTCGGCGCCGTCGTCGTCGCTGCGTTGGTCGAGCCGGTCCTCACCCCGGCTCTTCTCGTCGCGCTCGTCTTCGTTGGCGCCGTCGCGTTCGCGATGCGCAATCGTTCGGTCACGCAGACCATCGCCGAACGAGCGGCGGAAGCCGATGTGATGAGTGCGGCCGAGCAGTACCTGGCCGGGGCCGACGACATCGCCGCGCTCGGCGCCGGTCGCCACGGCGCGGGTCGGGTCGGCGAGCGATCGGCGCACATGGTCGACACCGCTCGGCTCCGAGTGAAGGAGCAGATGACGATGCAGGGCGTCATCCGAGTGAGCGTTGCCACCGCCGAAGTCGCGATGATCGGCTACGGCGCGCTCGCGCTCACGCGCGGGTCCCTTGACGTCGCAGGTGTCGTCCTCGGCTATCGGCTCGTGTCGATCCTGTCCGGCAAAGTTGACCACCTGACCTGGCGCCTCCAAGAGGCGCAGGGGGCGTCCGGCGCGGCAAGCCGTGTCGCCGAGTTGCTGCGAGACCGACGGTTCGTGCCCTCGGGCGGCGCGTCCATGCCGACGGGGCCGGCGGAGATCCGGTTCGAGAACGTGTCGCTCGTCTACGACGACGACGTCGGCACAAACGCCGCAATCGAGTCGATCGATCTCGTCCTCCCGGCCGGGCGCATGCTCGGCGTCGTGGGGCGAACCGGTTCCGGGAAGACCTCCCTCGCCCGCTTGCTCCTGCGTCTGGTCGAGCCGACCCGAGGGACAGTGACCATCAATGGCGTCGACATGGCGGGCATCGATGATGATGCCCTGCGAGTCGGGCTCACGGCGGTCCCCCAGGATGTCCAGCTCTTCCCGGGAACCGTGCACGAGAACGTCACGCTGTTCGCGGAGCGGAATGCGGACGAGGTCGTCGTTGCGTTGACCGCCGTGGGCCTCGGCGGGTGGTTGGCAACGCTGCCCGACGGTCTGGCGACGCGGTTGTCGTCGGACAACCGGGACGACAGCGGCACCAGAACCGGTCTCTCGTCCGGTGAGGCGCAGCTGCTCGCGCTGTCGAGGGCGTTGCTCCGCAACCCCGCAGTCGTCGTCTTGGACGAGGCCACCTCTCGGATCGACCCGGCCACGCAGGCCTCCATCTCGGCGGCGATGCGCGAGTTGGTCCGAGGCCGGACGGCGCTCGTCATCGCCCATCGGCTCGAGACGCTCGAAGTCTGTGACGACATCGCCGTGCTGGCCGACGGACGACTCGTGGAGCACGGTCGGCGAAAGGACCTCGCCGCCGACCCGAACAGTAACTACGCGCGCTTACGGGTAGCCGGCCATGATGCGGCGGAACTCTCATGATCGCACCCGAACTCCGTGTTGCGCGTCTCGCGTCGTTCCGCGCGCGGTGGTACTGGATTGGCACCGCCGGCTGGGTCCTCTGGTTCATGACGCCCCTGGGTCCCGGCTGGCTGATCGGTCGGCTGTTCCACGAACTCCAGGCGGACGGGTCCACCGGCCACTTCTGGGTCCTGCTCGCAGCGCTCCTCGCCGCGCATGTCGGCTCGGCGCTGCTCATCTTCGCCGCGCACCGCATCTACGTGCAGGGAACCGAAGCGGCCAAAGCCCTGGCCCGGGTCAACATCGTCAACGCGCAACTGGCGAGCGGCGGGGCCGAGTCGGCGACGCGTTCCGTCCCCGTCGGTGACATCGTCTCGCGACTGCGCGACGACCCGTTCGACGTCCTCTTCCTGATCGACAACTGGGTCGATCTGCTCGGCGCCACCCTCTTCGGCCTCGGGGCCGTCATCCTGCTTGCCCGCATCGACCCGCTGGCGGCTGCTGCCGGGATCGCACCGATGCTCGCCGTCGGGTTCGGCAACCGCCTGATCGGCCACCTGGCTCGGCGCTACCGGCAGCGCTCACGTCAAGCCACGAGCGCCGTGGGCGACTTCCTGAACTCGACCTTCGAGGCCTCGCTCACCGTGAAGCTCGCCGGGGCCCGCGCCGACGTGCTGCGCCGGCTCGACACGCTGAACGCGACACGCGCGCACGCTGCGGTCCGGGACACCACGTGGAATGAACTGGTCTGGACAGTGAATACGGCGGCCGCCGACGTCTTCGTCGGCATCGCACTCGTGGTCGCGGCGCGCCACAACCTCGACGCCGGTGAGATCACGCTCTTCGCCAGCTACCTCGCAGGAATGGTGTGGTTGCCGATGCGCCTCGGCGGGATCGTTGTCGGCCGCCGCCGGTACCAGGTCTCGGCCGCGCGCCTCGACGAACTCCTCGCACCGTCGGATCGCGGGGTGGACCGTTTGATCGAGCATCGACGCCTGCCGGTGCTGGGCGGCCCGCCGGCCGACACACCGACACGGGGACCGGCGATCCGACTGGAGCGACTCGATGTCGACGGTCTCACGGCGGTCACCCGTGGGCTCCTCGGGGTGACGTTCTCGGTGCCTCGCGGATCGCTCACGGTCATCACCGGACCGGTCGGGTCGGGGAAGACGTCAGTGCTTCGGGGGGTGATCGGACTGCTCGACATCGATGCCGGGGACGTCCGGTGGAACGGGCAGCGGGTCGGCGACCGCGCCGCCTTCTTCGTGCCGCCGCACGCCGCGTTCGTGCCGCAGGTTCCACGGCTGTTCGCCGAATCGCTTCTCGACAACCTCCGGCTCGGCCACTCCCTCGACGACGCGGCGATTGCGGAGGCGATCGGGATCGCCGCCTTCGATCGTGACGTGGCTGATCTCCCCGAGGGACTCAACACCCTGGTGGGCGCCCGCGGCGTCCGGCTCTCCGGTGGCCAGGCGCAACGGGCTGCCGCGGCCCGAGCGCTCGTCCACCGCCCGGAGCTGCTGATCCTCGACGATCTCACGTCGGCCCTCGACGTCGAGACGGAGCTCGAGCTGTGGAAGCGCCTCGCTGCAGCCGGCGCAACCGTTCTCGCGGCATCGAACCGACCCGCCGCGCTCGCCCGCGCCGACCTGGTGGTGCAGCTTGGGCGGCCCTCGTGACCGGCCGGGAAGGTCACGGACAGGCGCGCGGCGGTAAGATCCGGCCATGACGAAGCTCGACTACTCCCGAGAAGAGCTGCTCAGCGAACACGACTACGCCGCCGAGCACGCCGTGGCCGGTCGTCGCATGCACGGCGGGATGTCGGCGGACGGCAGGTATCAGCCCCCGCGGTCGCTCGGTCGGGTCGCAGCCTTGGACGCCTGGACCGAAGCGCTCCGCGCCAGGGGCGGTGATCTCTTCGATGCCCACGCCTCGCTGCTCGACGGTGAACGAACACCGACAGTTCCCCAGTCCTACGTGCTCCTCCGACACGGACTGGGTGAGACGTTCTGGAACAGCCTCACCATCACCGGCAAGATCGAAGCACGCGGTCGCCTCCTTGCCGATCTCGCCTTCCCCGACCTGCAGCCGTCAATCGTTGAGGACATCTCCGAGATGGCCATCGGGCACTTGAACCGGGGCCTGCTCTTCGCCCACGGCATCGACGAAGGTGGGCAACCCGACCTCGGCATCGGTGGCCACGACGAGATGTGGTTCGCCGCGAGAGATCTCGCGTTCGGGCCTGGCGCCTACCCCGATGTGGAACCACCGGACAACATCTCGCGGCCGGAGGCCGGTCGGCGCTTCATGCCCGAGGTCTCGCCTGGGGTCGAAGGTCTGCTCTCCCTTCTCATGAATCTCCTCATCATCGAGTTCCGAGCCGAGATCGGCTTCGCCGCGACCCAGGCCATCCTGCGAACACCTGACCTGTTCACCGATCGACGGGCCGAGGCCGAGCTCGCCGCGGAGATCGTCGGACGCATCCGCACGGATGAGGAGATCCATGTGTCGTCGTTGCAGCTCTACCTCGGCGAGCTGTGCACGATCCGATTCCGGACCGAGACCGGCGCAGAGATCTCGGGGTCGGAGCTCATCAACCGGTTCTGGGGCGGGTTGGTGACGTGGGCGACGACCGAACAGCCCCGCCAGGCATCCCACGCGCAGCGGGTGTTGATCGAGGAGCGCATCCGCCGGGTGGTGGACGCCGAGGGCATCCTGGCGGCGTTCAACGCCGCAGCGTAGGTCTCAGCGCGCCGGGAGACGGCCCGGCGCCGTTCGAGGACTCAGGCTCCCAATGCGGCGATGCGGGCGGCGAGGTCTTCGGCCATGGCCCAGCCGAACGTGACGACCACGTCGCCGTTGGGCCGGTCGAGCGGAGCAAAGAACTGGGCCACGTCGGCGCTCATCGATTCCGGTTTGGCGGTTTCGAAGTCGAGGCACGGTGCGGGCTCTCCCTCACCACGGATGATGAACGCGCGGTCATCGACGCGGTGCTCGGCGCCGAAACGCTTCGCCAGGCGGCGGCTCCACGCTCGCTCCTCGCCGGACGCCTTGTGTTCGGGCCGCGGGACGATGTCTTCGAGGCCCTTGAACGCGGCGAATGCGCCGGGATCGATCATTCTCGTGCCGACCAGAACGTCTTCATCGGGGAACGCGAGCAGCGAGCGGCGCAATTGATCGTTCATGAGCGCCTTCAGCGCCGCGTCGCGCTTGGCGGTGCGACGGACGTGGACCAGGCCCATCAGCATGCTCGGAGTGCCGCCGATGCGCTCCAGCGTGCAGAAGCCGAAGGCCTGAAGCTTGTCGTTCTCCCGCACCTGGGTGACCAGGACCCAGAGCTCGCGCTGCTTGGAGAGCAGCCCGATGTCGAATCCGGCGATGCCGCCCACACACAGGTCGGCCAGCTCGCTCAACTCGGCGTCGGAGAGGGCCGTGCAGTCTTTCGTTTCCGCGATCATCGACATGCGTTGTGTCTCTCCTCGTCAAGCAATGCCAAGACGACCCCCGAGTTGGCAGAGAAGGAGTCTACTGCAGGGGCTGGGACACGATCCTCAGACGGTCGCCCTGGTCAGGCCGGGCGAGTTCACCACCATCGGCGCACCGGTGGTGTCGAACTCGATGGGCATGGCGTCGTCGGGGCGGATACCGGCGAGTTCGCCCTGCTCAGCGACTTGACGGGCCAGTGACGCTCCGATGCCGAGGGCAAAGCCGCAGAGGACCATCGTCGCCCAGTCCTGGACGCCGATGTCGGACCACGCCTGGATGAGCCAGGCGATCACGATGCACACGGACCATGCCGCCGTCGCCCGCACCCACGGTATGGCGCTGCGTCGTCGGGCCCAGGTGGCGTAGAAGATCCCCAGGGTCGGAAGCAGGAAGAACGCCGACGCCCCGGCGATGCCCATGAACGCCCAGAGGCCGAGGAAGCTGTTGTGGGGGATGAACCGGTACTGCTCGAACACGGCCGAGAGGTTGACCGAGGGAACGAGTTCGACGTATTCGTGACCGAATCCGCTGCCGATGCCGCGGGAAAGCTTGTTGGTGAAGAGCAGGTTGATGTTCTCCACATCTCGGCTCGAACTCGAGGCGTCGGTCTGGAACAGGACGCTCTCGGTCATGCTCACCGGCTTGAAGATGGCGCTGTTGCCACCGGCGGTCAGACCGACGATCACGTAGGCGAAGATGAGCGGCCAACCGACGGCGAAGAGCCGTGCGAGTTGGCGTTTCACGTGCGGGGTGGCGACTGCGGCGATGAACAACACCGACGCACCGACGGCGACCCACACGGTTCGCCGGTTGTTGATGGCCATGCCGAACAGCAGCGGGATCCCGAACACGATCAGGCGGCGGCGCGAGCCGACCGTCCGCTGCTCGAACCACTCGGCGATGAGCATGGCGAGCCCCGACGACCAGAGGACGGAATCGGAGTGGATCGTCACGTACAGCACTTCGCCCGGGTTGGGGATGCCCGGCAGGATGACGTAGTAGAAGTACGCGCCGAGGACCACCTTCACCATGCCGGCGAAGAGGACGGCGTTCCGGAACCGCCGGATGCCGAGGGGCGTCGCCGCCACGGACGCGGCAAGGGCGAGGCAGGCGAGGAGCGTCGGCACGCGGATCTGCCAGAGGATCTGGCGGAAGTCCCCTCCGCGGGCCAGACCGTAGACCGACATCGCGCCGACGGCGGTGATCGCCGCAACGCAGGCCTGCGCGAACGGTCTCGGCGGCATCCGCGTCCCGGCCCCGCGGACGCCGTCACCGAGTGCGACGATCATCGCGGCGCGCAGGACCAGCAGGATGATGATGAGGTCGGCGAACGCCAGTTTGATCGGCAGGTTGTTGTAGATCAGACCGCCGACGAGGTCGAGTGGTGTCGACCAGAGCCCGTCGGCCGGTCGAGCCGCCGGGGGGTTGAACGTCAACATGACCCCGGCGATGGTGGGTGCGACCAGCTGGAACGGGAGGGTGATCACGGCCCACGCGATGAGCACGGCCAGCGGCGGAACGGCCATGAGGAACCCGTTCACGAAAACGCCGAGCAGAAGCGACGAACCCACGACAGGGACGAGCAGAAGCCATGCCGACCTACGCCACCTGTCAGGGAAGGTTCGCCTCGCCCGACCGAGCGGTGCGGAGGTGCGGCGGGCGGCGACGACGGCCGTCATCGCGCCACCTGCACGATGGTCCGTCGCGTCGCGTCGCTCTGTCGTCCTCGCATGCGAGTCATACGCCCAGCTTGGGGATCACGTAGAGCAGAGCGAAGCCATAGGCGAATGCGGCGAGGAGATAAGCCCGAACGACGCGTTTCGCGGAGAACGTGCCCTTGGAAAGGCGCGTCGGGATCACGACGATCGCAATGATCAGCGAGAGGAACAGAAGCTTCGACACCTGGTCTCCATTGTCGACGGAACCGGGCCGCCGCTTGAACGCTCGCCCCCAACGGCACCTTCCTCGCACCGGGCCGGTCGGCGTTCGGCGGTCAGCGCTCGACAGCGTTCTCCCCGAGGAGCACCCGTAGCTCGCTCACCAGGCGATTCGAATGATCGACCCGGAACTGCGGAGGCAGGCGCACCGACTGGGTCCCGAACCGGAGGAACACCTCCGAGTCGCCCGGATGGGCGAGCAGGAGCTCCTTGAGCGATTCGAGCGTGTGCGGGGCAAGCGCCCTGTCGTTCACGAAGAGCCGCAGCGGGACGGCGACGTTGTCGGCGACGAACTCGATCTTGCGGATGTCCATGGCCACGAGCGAGAGGGCTTCATCGCGCTCGTTGAGGCGGCCGCGCACCGTGATCAGCGCGTCGTCGGCGAGCAGATAGCCGATTTCGAGCATGGTCTTCGGGAAGACCATCACCTCGATGGCGGAGTCGAGGTCTTCGAGCGTGAACACCGCCATCAGCTCGCCCTTCTTCGTGTACTTGCGGGTCAGCCCGGTGATGATGCCGCCGACCGTCTTCGTGTTGGACTCCCGCCCCTCGCCCGAGAACGTCGGCGTCGCCCGGCCCTCGCGGAGCTCGGCGATGGTGAGGTCGCAGGTCTTGCGCAGCGATGCCTGGGCTCCGAGCAGCGGATGGTCACTGATGTAGAGGCCGAGCATCTCCTTCTCGAAGCCGAGCTTGGTCATCTTGTCCCACTCGTGATCGGCGACCGGGACCTTGGTGTCGTCGAAGCCGACCGCTCCCCCGTCGTCGGACCCGATGTCGCCGAAGAGCGATTGCACCCCCGAATCCATCTCGCGGCGTCGGGGAACGACGCGGTCGATCACGGTTTCGAAGACTTCCATCAGACCGCGGCGAGTGTGTCCGAGCGACTCGAACGCACCGCCCTTGATCAGCGATTCGATGGCCCGCTTGTTCAGGACCGGAAGCGGCACCCGTACGCAGAAATCGTGGAAGTCGGCGAAGGACCCATTCGCCGTCCGTTCGGCGACGATGTCGCCGACGATACCCTCGCCGACGTTGCGGACCCCGGCCATGCCGAAACGCACCGTCGGCCCGTCGCGGTGATCGGTGGTGAAGTCGCTGTTCGATGCGTTCACGTCGGGGACGAGCACGGTGATGCCGGAGTTCCGGCACTCGGCGAGGTAGACAGCGGCCTTGTCCTTGTCGTCCTTCACGCTCGTGAGCAGAGCGGCGAGGTACTCGGCGGGATAGTTGGCCTTCAGATACGCCGTTTGGTAGCTGACGAAGCCGTAACCGAACGAGTGGCTCTTGTTGAACGCGTAGTCCGCGAACGGCTCGATGATGTCGAAGATCTTCGTGCCGAGCGCAGCGCCGTAGCCCGTGTTCTCGCAGCCCTGCACGAACTTGTCGCGCTCCTTGGCCATGATCTCTCGGACCTTCTTGCCGGCGGCCTTGCGGAGGTTGTCGGCTTCGGAGAGTGAGTAGCCGGCAAATTTCTGGGCGACCCGCATCATCGACTCCTGATAGATCATCAGGCCCTGGGTGTCACCCAGGAGCGCCTCGGCGTCGGGATGGAAGTACTCGATCGGCTTGCGATGGTTCTTGCGGTCCGCGTAGTCGTTGTGCATGTTGGCGGCCATCGGGCCGGGCCGGTAGAGCGCCACGAGCGCACACACGTCGTCGAACGCGGTGGGCGCCAAGGCCCGCATGAGCGTGCGCATGGGTCCGCCTTCGAGCTGGAACACGCCGATCGAATCACCGTCGCGAAGGAGTTCGAACGTCTTCTCGTCCTCGAGGTCGACGTTGTCGATGTCGATGCGCACACCATGGGCGAGTTCGATCAACTCGATGGCCCGGTCGATGACGCTCAGGTTCCGTAGACCGAGGAAGTCCATTTTGAGGAGGCCGAGCTCCTCGACCCCGTGCATCTCGTACTGGGTGACGATCGGCGCGTCGTCGATGGAGCCGCCCGGTTCGGGCTTGCGTTGGATCGGGAGGTACTCGGTGAGCGGTTCGCGAGTGATCACCACGGCCGCGGCGTGGATGCCATCACCCCGACGCAGTCCTTCGAGCCCCTTTGCCACCTGCACGACCTGGCGGACGTCGGGATCGGCCTCCACCATCGCCCGAAGCTCGGCCGCCATTTTGTAGCCGTCCTCGAACTTCGGATGAGGTTCTAAGCACGCATACAATGGCGTGTCGCGGCCCATGACGAGCGGTGGCATCGCCTTGGCCACCCGGTCACCGACGGAATACGGAAACCCGAGCACGCGTGCGGCGTCGCGTACCGCGGCGCGTGCCTTGATCGTGGAGAACGTGACGATCTGAGCGACCTTGTCGACGCCGTACTTGTCGCTCGCGTACTTGATCATCTTCGAGCGGTGCCGTTCGTCGAAGTCCATGTCGATGTCGGGCATCTGCTTGCGACCCGGGTTGAGGAACCGTTCGAAGAGCAGGTCGTACTTGATCGGGTCGAGATCGACGATGCGGAGGCAGTAACTCACTGCGCTGCCGGCGGCACTTCCGCGACCAGGGCCGACCCGCCAGCCCTGATCCTTCGCGTATTTGATCAGGTCCCACACCACGAGGAAGTAGGCGGCGAAGCCCATCTCGATGATGACGTTCAGCTCGAAGTCGAGCCGTTCGCGGACATCGGCCGAGAGCGGCTCCCCGTAGCGATCGCGGGCGCCCGAGGTCACGAGGTGGCGGAGGTATTCCGCATCGGACGTGAACCCGAACGGAAGCGGGAACTCGGGAAGGTCGGTGCGACCGAACTCGATCTCGACGTTCGCCCGCTCCGCGATCCACAGCGTGTTGTCGCATGCGCTCTCCCAATGGCGGAAAAGCGTTCGCATCTCCGCGGCCGACTTCAGGTAGTGCTGATCGCCGTGGAACTTGAACCGCTTCGGATCGCTGAGGAGCGCACCCGTTTGCACGCAGAGCAGGGCGTCGTGGGCGAGCGAGTCGTGCTGGTGGGTGTAGTGGCTGTCGTTGGTCGCGAGGAGTGGCGCCTTGATCAGGCGGGCGATCTCGATCAGCTGCGGATTCGTCTCGTGCTGGGCCGGTATGTCGTGGTCCTGCAGCTCGACGAACAGCGAATCGCGTCCGAAGATGTCCTGGAGGCGGGCCGCTCGCTTGAGGGCGAGGTCGAAGTCCTTCGCCAGCAGCGCCTGGAGCACCACGCCGCCGAGGCACCCCGTGGTGGCGATGATGCCCTCGTGGTGCTGTTCGAGCAACTCCCAGTCGAGACGCGGCTTGTAGTAGTAGCCCTCGAGATACGCCTTGCTCGAAAGCTTCATAAGGTTGCGGTAGCCCTGGCTCGTCTCGGCCAGCAGGGTGAGGTGGTAGTAGAGCTTCTCGCCTTCACCCTGATCGCCGTCGTCGAGTCGGCCCCTCCGTACCGGCCGCTCCGTGCGGCTCTCGGCCGCCATGTAGGCCTCGGTGCCGATGATCGGCTTCATGCCCTGGGCCCGAGCGGCCTTGTAGAAGTCGAGGACGCCGTACATGTTGCCGTGGTCGGTGATCCCGATCCCGGGCTGGCCGTCGGCACGCGCCGCAGCGACCACGTCATCGATGCGCGCCGCGCCGTCGAGCATCGAGTACTCGGTGTGGAGGTGGAGATGGACGAACGACTTGCTCAACGGGGCTACCTCCTCCCGGGCCCGACGACGATGGACATGACCGATGCTCGATACGACCTCGAATCACACGGATGCGATTCGTGGGGACGACGATCGTACGTCAGAGATAGGTCCCACCGCCCGGCGGGCGCCCCGCGCCCGGTCCGGGGCCCATGTCGCCTCCGTCGCCCGATCCGATGCCGGGTGGCAGACCCATCTGGCCCATCTGACGCATCTGCTGGAGTTGGGCCTGTGCCGCCATCTGCTGGGCGAAGATCGCCGCCTGGATGCCGTGGAACAGCCCTTCGAGCCACCCCACCAGCTGGGCCTGGGCGATGCGGAGCTCGGCGTCGCTCGGGGCCTGGTCACCGAACGGCAGGGCCAGGCTCTCCAACTCCTGGCGGAGATCGGTCGACAGGCTCGACGACAGCTCACGGATCGAGACCTCGTAGATCTCGCGGAGCCGGATCCGAGATCGCTCGTCGAGGGGGGCCTGACGAACCTCCTCGAGGAGTTGTTTGATCATCGAACCGATCCGCATGACCTTCCCCGGTTCGGACACGACCTCTTCCTCCACGTTCGGCGCCGGATCCGTCGGAGCCACGACCTCGGCGGTGAGCGAATCGACCGGTGTTTCACCGGCGATCTGCGGCGCCGGATCGGTCAGAAGGACAACTTCGGCGTCGCGGGGCGCGTCTTCGTTCATCACTCCATGGTGGCACCTGCGTTTCCCGACGCCGATCACCCCGCGGCGGACCCAGCGAACGCGGGACGGCGCAGTACATTGATTCCATGCGGGTGTCGACCAGAGGGGACTACGCGTGCCGGGCCCTGCTCTCCCTCGCTCTGCACGCCGATGACCTCGGCCCGCAGAGCGCTCGGGACATCGCCGGACGCACCGCGCTTCCCCAGCCCTATCTCGAGCAGATCCTCCTTGCCCTGAAGGGCGCCGGCCTCGTCCGCTCCAAACGGGGTGTGGGTGGCGGCTACGTGCTGGCCCGCGATCCCTCCGACATCTCGCTGGCCGAGATCGTCAGCGCCGTGGACGGCCCGATCGGACTCGGCGACTTCGGACGCCCCCACGAGAACGGCGCCTGCGACCACGAGGGGCAGTGCGTGCTGCTCGCCGTCTGGGAGGACGCCAGCGACGTCATGCGCCGCGTCCTCGGATCGCATTCACTCGCGAGCATGGTGCAGCGCTCCCGTGGAGTCCTTCCGGTGCCGGCGGACCTCGAACCGATCGTGATCGGGGCGATCTGACGAATGCCGATCCGCTCGTGAGCAACGACAGGCCGCCCGCGGCCGCCGGCGGAGCACCCCTGTCGAAGGCGTACTGGCGGACCTGGACCGCCGTCGGAGTGAGCAGTGTCGGTGACGGACTGGCGTTCGCCGCTCTTCCGCTGCTCGCCGAGTCGCTGAGCGATCGAGGTCTTTGGGTCACGTTGACGTTCGCTGCTGCACGTCTGCCGTGGCTGCTGTTCGGCCTGGCCGCCGGAGCCTGGGTCGATTCCCGCCCCGCAAGGTTGACGATGATGCAAATGGACGGGGCGCGCTTCCTGACGATGTTGGTTCTCGGCGTGGCCGTGTACGCCGGGGTGGCGTCGATCCCGATGGTGCTCGTCGTGGCCTTCATCGTCGGGGTCGCCGACTGCGCACACATTCCCGCGGCGGCCGCGTTTCTGCCCCAGGTCGTCCGGTCCGGTGAGCTCGACCGGGGAAACAGCTATCTCAGCTCAGCAGAACTGGCCGGCGAGCAATTCGCCGGGCCGAGTCTCGGTGCCGTGCTGTTCTCGTGGGCCCCATGGCTTCCGTTCGTCGGCGATGCGTCGTCGTTCTTCGGTTCCGGAGCGCTCATCCGAGGCGTTCGAGTCGAGCCGTCGGGCCGCTCGTTCGCGAAGCGACTGTCGTTGCGACCCGACATCTCGGCGGGATGGGCGTGGTTCCGCCGGAATCGTGATCTCTGGGCACTCACCATCTTCCTGTGCGTCGGTGCAGGTGCAACGGGGATGACCAACAGCGCGTTGGTGCTTTATGGCAAGCGGCACCTCGGGCTGTCCAACTGGCAGTACGGACTGTTCCTCGCCGTGCCGGCGATCGGAGGGTTGATCGGCAGCGTGCTCGCGTTCCGGATCTGGCGACGCCTCGGAACCCGTGTTTCGGTCGCCGCCTGCTTCTTTGGATTGGCAGGCGCTTTCTCAATTCTTGCCGCGACCCGGTCCCCGTTCGTCGCCGCCGCCGCATTCACCGTCGACGGTTTCATCCCGCCGATCATCAACACCATCATCCGAACGCTCCGCCAGCAGGGAGTGCCCACCCACCTGCTCGGTCGGGTCTCGAGCGTCGGACGACTCATGATGATCGGTGCGGCCTTCGCCGGTGCCGTCGTCGCTGGGGAGGTTGCCGACATCTCGACGATCCCGACCGTCTACGGCGTTGCCGCGGCGCTTGCGTTCGCGGCGCTGCTCGTCGGCGGTCGACGGCTGAGCCGAATTCGGCTCGAGTTCGACCCGAACGCCACGACCGTCAACTGATCGCCGTCGCGCTGGTCACCGTCACGCCGATCAGGAAGCACTCCGGCTCATCGAACGAACGGCCGGGGTTTCGAGACGGAGCTGGTTCTTCGTCCACCAGTCCTTCAGGGCCGAAGGCTCCATCGGACGGGCAATCCAATACCCCTGTACCTGGTCGATGCCGATGTCGCGGAAGAACGAGAAGGTCTCCTCCGTCTCGACTCCTTCGACCGTGACCTTCTTCCCCAGTCGGGTCGACAATTGGTGAATCGCGCGCACGATCGCCTCGTTCGCCTGGTCCCCGGGTAGGCCGTGGCAGAACGTCTTGTCGATCTTCACTTCCGACGCCGGCAGGTCACGAAGGTAGGCAATCGAGGACAGCCCGACGCCGAAATCGTCGACGGCGATCTCGACACCGCACTCGTCACGTAGTGCCCGAAGCGTGCGCATGGCGTGGTCTGTGTCGGCCATGAGGGCGGTCTCGGTGAGCTCGAGCGTGAGACGACCCGGCTCGATCCCGTACGACTCGACCATGCGCGAGATGCGCCGGGTGAGGTGGGGAGCGCGGAGGTTCCGAGCCGACAGGTTCACGGCGACGGTCAGGTCCGGAAAGCCCTCGCTCGACCACTTCCGGAGTTGCAGGAGACTGCGCTCGACGACGTAGAAGAACATGTCGTTGAGCAAGTCGTAGTGCTCGGCAATGGGGATGAACTCGTCGGGGAACACCAACCCGCGCGTCGGATGGTTCCAGCGGACGAGGGCCTCCACCCCGGTGAGCTTGCCGCCGCGGGGAAGGTCGATCTTGGGCTGGTAGTGCAAGATGATCTCGTCTTCTTCGAGAGCACGTCGCAGTTCACCGAGCAGGGTGACCTGGGCGTGGTCTTTGCCGTGGCGTTCAGCGCTGTAGAACACGAATCCGTTGCGCTGCGCCTTGGCGGACTGCAGGGCTTGATCAGCTTCGCGGAGCAGCTCCGACGGCTCCGTGCCATCGGCCGGGAACGTCGTGATACCCGCGCTTGCGGTGAGCGAAAACGACATTCCGGCCAGCACCAGCGGGGGCTCGGCGACGGCCGCGAGTAGCTGACCGGCGATCTCCGACATGTGGAACTGATCGATGCGAACCGAAGCGCCGGCGCGTTCCGCCCCCTGGCGGACGGACAGCGCCCGATCTTCGAGCGAGGGCACGAGAACGGCGAACTCGTCGCCGCCCAGCCGGGCGACGAGCGATCCGACCGGGGACACCTCCCGCAGTCGGGAGGCGAGGATGGCGAGCGCCTCGTCACCCTGCTGATGGCCGACGCTGTCGTTGATCAGCGAGAAATGGTCAAGGGCCAGGAGGACAAGGCCACCGTGGGACCCCGATTGCAGCACATCATCGAACACGTCGCGGAATCTCCGACGGTTGGCGAGGTCGGTCAACGGGTCGTGGAAGGCCAGGTATTCACGCTCGTCGACCTCACGGCGAAGGTCATCGATGAGCGCGCTGTTGGAGAACCAGGCACCGAGCCGATCGGCGACCGTCTCGACCAACGAATCGGTCTCGGCGTTGAATGACGTGCCGACCTCGGGTTCGGCGAGGATCAGCCATCCCACCCGGTCGCTACCGGCCTGGAACGAAGCGCCCCGGACGACCGGATGCTCGCTCGGACCGAGTAGTTGGACCCGTAGGGAACCCAGCGCGTGCACGTCGAGCGTCGGTCCGTGGCCGAGACGGTGAGGGAGGTCGACGGTGATCAGCTGATCGTCCGCCCATTTGTACGCCACGGACCCGACGCAAACGACGACGCTCCGGACGCGGGCAAGAGCCGCCAATTGCGAGGCGAACTCGGAAATCGAGGCGTCACCCGGAGTCGAAGCCGTGAGTTCCGCGGTGAGATGGGAAAGCGCCGCAAGCGCATCGGCTTTCCTCGATCGCTCGATCTCGCCTCGCCACGACTTGAAGAACAGTCCGGCGAAGGGCAGAGATGCGAAGACCGCGAGATCCCACGTCTGCCACGCCGCCAGCAAGACCAGGCCGAGAAGCGCCGAGATAGTGGTGATTACAACGGATGTCGCCAAGCTCCTAGCGGCATCACGGCGTTGGATCGCTCCTCCGCTAATGCAGATGACAGCGAAGATCGCCAGCGAACTGACAACATCCGTCATTGCAAAGGCGAAAAGGACATCCAGCCGCCACGAATGAAGCGGTGACCACTGCAGCCAAGCTGCAACTCCAATTGTTTGAGCACAGTACAAACCGATGTTGAAGGGAATTCGCTCCGACGCCCGCCGGAGACGCCAGCTAACGGCTGATCCGGCGCCGACGAAGCGTGCAAGCAGGAGAAGTTGCGGGCTAACGAGAGCGAGGCCGAAGATCGCAGGGAGTTCAATGAAGCCATGAGTCATCCGATCCTTCCCTATACGGAACGTCATTCGCCGGGCCTCAACGAGGGCGAATCCGACTGTGATCATCAGGACGGCGAGAGGGCTTGATGGCCTGCTATCGAGCACCACACTGACGAGAACTGCAAGGGATACCAATCCGAGCCCGATCGCCGTCGGCAGAAGTCGCCTTGATCGTGTGCTCAGAACTGAGGTACCGTTCATATGGCGACCCTGACGGAGTCGTCAATCACCACACAGTGAAAGAACGGTGCACTATGCAAGGCAATGCCTGGGGCTGAAGCCCGCTGTTGTCCTTCGGGACAGTGAAGAAGCCGAGTGATGTGAGGACCCCAACCGGTCATCAAGGAGCTCGGCTTTTTCGCGTCCACGGGCTGATTGTCGGCATTGCGCCGCCATATCTGTAGACCGGCCGCCGGTTTCCCCCGGCCGATTGGCCAGCCGACGGGTCAGCTCAGGCGGGCCAGGACCTCGACCAGATCGGCCGGCAACGCGGACTCGAACTCCAACTCGAGACCCGTCACGGGATGGGTGAAGGCCAGCCGATACGCGTGCAGGAACGGGCGGCCGACGACGATCGCTCCCCGCGTGCCGCCGTAGCGAGGATCACCGGCGATCGGGTGGCCGATGGCGGAGAGGTGGACCCGGATCTGGTGGGTCCGGCCCGTTTCGAGGGTGCATTCGACGTAGGTGGCCGGTTCGGGCTCACGGAAACGCTCCAGCACCCGGTACGAAGTGCGCGCCTCGCGGCCATTCGCCGAGACGGTCATGCGGGTCGGATCCTGGTCCGAACGTCCGATCGGGGCGTCGACGAGACCGTTGTCGGCCTCGAGCTCGCCCAGCGCCAATGCGAGGTAACGCCGACTGACCTCCCGACGGGCCATCATCTCGGTGAGGCGCTGCTGCGCCTCAGCGGTGCGGGCGACCACCAGCAGACCGGAGGTGCCGCGGTCGAGCCGGTGCACGATTCCGGGCCGATCACGACGGTCGCCAACACCGAGGGGGGCGATCTCGGGGTACCTGGCAAGAAGGCCGTGCACGAGGGTGCCGGACTGGTGTCCGGAACCGGGGTGCACAACCAGGCCCGCCGGTTTGTCGACCACGGCGAGATCGGCATCCTCGAAGACCACGCCGAACTCGACGCCGGGATCGGCCGAGAGCGCTACCGCGAGAACGTCGTCCGGTCGATCGATCTCGACCACGGAGCCGACGGAAACGCGCGCTGTCCGGCTCGTGACGACCGCCCCATTGAGCGTGACGAATCCATCGCTGACCAGCTCCGATGCCCGTGACCTCGTGAGATCGGCGAGCACGGCAACGACACGGTCGAGCCGTTCCCCGTCGAGGGCGTCGGGGACGACGTCGGAGATCATCATCTGGTGTTCCCCGGTCGCCCGTCGCGGGACGTGGCGGCGTCGGCCCGGAAGGACAGCACGATCAACACGACGCAGGCGACACACAGGGCCGAGTCGGCGACGTTGAACACCGGCCAGAACCCGACGTCGATGAAGTCGACAACGGCGCCGCCGCGTCGGACAAGTCGATCGACCTTGTTGCCGACCGCCCCGCCGAGGAGTCCGCCGAGCGCTGCGCCAAAAGGCCTCGTCGGGGCGCCCGGTGAACCCGGCACCCGCCACAGGGTGCGAAGCACCCACGCAGCAAGCACGACGATCACGACACCGACGATCCACGTGACCGCCCCCGAACCGCTCCCCTTCGAGAAGGCCATGCCGGTGTTGAAGCGTCGGATCAGACGGACTTCACCGACGATCCGGACTTCTTCGGTGGCACCGATGTGGCTCACCACGAGCGATTTCGTGATTTGGTCGATGACGATGACGAGGGCCGCAACCAGGAGGCCCCACGTGCGCGCCGAAAGGGCACGGCCATGGGACCGAGAGGTCGACGGGTTGGAATCGTTCGTCATCGCACGGAGGTCGGAGCCACGATCGGACCGGCCCGGCGGGCAGGTCACCGACGTGACAGACCACCGTTCTTACACTCGATGCAGAGCGTGGTGAACGGCAGGGCTCGCAGACGCATGCGGGTGATGGGCTTCTGACAGTGGCCGCAGTAGCCGTACTCGCCGGTTCCGATCCGACCGAGGGCCTCTTCGACCTCTTCGACCTTGAGCAGGAACTGCGCAGACATCGCGAGATCGCGCTCGCGCTCCATGGAGAGCGTGCCGCCTTCACCGGACTCGTCGTCGAACTGCACGTCGCCTGGTTCCATCTCCCTGGCCAGTTGGTCGGCCTCTTCCTGGAACGCCTCCGCCTGACGCTGCAGGGAGTCACGTGAAATCGTGAGGAGATCCCTCTGCTGGGTGAGGAACTGGCCTTCGCTGAGCGACTCGATCCCGTCGAATTCATCGTCCGGGTTGATCGCAGGGGCTTTGAGCAACTTCACCGGTGTGCGCACCGGAACCGCCGCGGGCATCGAGCGCCCGGCCGGTCGCAACGACACGACCGCTCGCGCCGGCTGGTTCTCCGAGCGGGCGAGCGCGGCGGCGCGGGCCTCGGGAGACGCCGGAGCGACCATCGCTCCCGGGATGGGAGCGTTCTTCCCGGTCGGAACCTTCGCCTCTTTGACCGGGGCGGGCGGCGGCGGAGGAGGTGCGGCTTCAGCGACAACCGGCGTCGGCTCGGCCGGAGGCGGCGCTGCGACAGCCTCGCCGGCGGCCGGCGCGGCCTTGGCCGAAGGGGCCTTGGCCGACGCCTTCGGGGGCTTCGTCGCTTCGGCGGCGGGGGGCGCGACCTTCACCGCGGGGGTCGTTGCCGAAGCGGCCTTGGCCGGAGCGACGGCTTTCGCCGGAACCGCCTTGGCCGACGCGGCTTTGGCCGGGTCGGCTTTGGTCGGGGCGGCTTTGGTCGGGGCGGGTTTGGCCGGGGCGGGTTTGGCCGGAGCCGTGGCCTTGACCGGTGTTGGTTTGGCTGCTGCCTTGGCCGACGAAGTCTTGGCCGACTCAGCCTTGGCCGACGCAGTCTTGGCCGACGCTGCCTTGGCCGGAGCGGCCGCAGTCTTGGCCGGAACGGCCTTCACCGGCGACGCCGCGGGAGCGGCTTTCGCCGCGGTGGCCTTCGGTGCCGGAGCCTTCGACTGCTTGGCGATGGCCTTGGCTGGAGGAGCAACGGCCTTGGCCGACGCGTGTGGCTTTGCGGTCTGTTTCGCCGCGCTGCTGGTTGTACGTGGAGACTTCATGGTGGTTGGTGACGCCGATCGGGTGGGGGAAGGTGCCGTTTTCGCTTTGGTGACGCTCGCCGAAGCGCGTTTCACCGGGACCGCGGTCTTCGCGGGTACTGCTGTTGTTGCCTTGGTGCCTGGCTTGGCTTTCGTGGTCTTCGACGAAGTCGGTTTCTTGGTTGCGGGTGCCGCCTGCGTTGACAGCAACTTCTTCGAGGGTGATGAGATGGGCTTTGTCGCGCTCGCCGCGGCTTTCGTGCTCGCCTTGCTCACCGCTCCCTTCCCTGCGGTGGACTTGAGGGCGGCAGCCTTGGTGCCCGCCTTCGGAGCGGGCGCTTTGCCCGGCTTCGAAGCGGACGGCTTCCCGGATCTGGACGACGACGGTCCGCCGCCTTTGCCCGCCAATTTGGCGACAGTCTTGCTCCGAGCCGGCGCCGCCTTGTTTGCTACGGCGGATTTCGCCGGTTTGCGAGCAGGAATCGATTTCGACGATGCAGCCACGATGTACTCCCGTTGACGGTGCCGGAGGGACCGCGAGATCCCCGGGAAGGCGGGCAGACTACTGCGTCACCGACCCGGATTCGCGCCATTGGCCGCCGGAAGGTCGTTCGTCGGCATGACCCATGTCACGATTCGTCGTCCGCCGCCGACCCATCCATCGGCGGCTGCGGCCGCCCGGCGTTCAATCGGGCAGAGCGGCCATCATCGGCTCGACGTTCGTATCCGCCGATTCCGAGACGAACGTGTCCGGCACCATGATGATTTGCGCGGATGCCTCGCCGCGCTCGTCAAGCTGGTCGAGCCGAGCCAGATGATCGGTGAGCGCAGCACGCAACCGATCACGGGTTGCCGCGGTAAGTGACCGGAGGTCATTGAGCTCGCGCCGTCCACGTTCGAGCTCCGCGCTGATCGTCTCCCGCTGCGCACCTAGCGCAGCCAGGTGCTGCGTGTGCTCGAGTTCGGCCTCGCTCGCTCGCTTGCCGATCGCCTCGTTCGCCTCGGCCTGTGCTGCCGCGGCGGCCGCAGTGGCGGCGGCCGCAGCTTCGGCCTGGAGGCGCGTCGCCTGTGTCGTGGCATCGGCGACGATTCGCTCGGCAACGGCTTTCGACTCACCCACGACGAGGTCTGCGGCCCGCTGCGCGAGGGTGAGCGTCCGGCGAACCGTCTCATCGGTCTCCGGGGTGACCCCGGGAGCGGTTGCCCTCGTCTCGGCCCGCTCGGCGCGGGCCTTCGCTTCTGCAAGCGCTGCGTGAAGTTCGTCGACACCCGCGGCAACCTCCTCGAGGAACACGTCGACGTCAACCTGGTTGTAGCCCCGCCATCCCTCGCGGAACTCGATCTTGCGGATGGACTCGCCCGAGATCGTCATGATGCTGGCGGCTCCGAACGGACCCGGCTCAACCGACTGGGCGAGACCGGTCGTCCGCTCCGAGGACCGGGGGCGGCACGTCCCGCGGCGTGAGCATGTACACAACGTCGGACACGCGGTCCATCGAGCCGTTGAGTCCGAAGGTCAGGCCGGCCGCAAAATCGATCAGTCGACGTTTGACTTCGCGGTCGACTTCACCGAGGTTGACGATGACGGGCTGAGCGGCGCGGAAACGCTCCCCGATTTCCTGGGCGTCGGCGAACGAACTGGGCGTGACCGCGTGCACCTTGGTGGCCGAAGCAGCCGGGAGTGGCCGAACCGACCCGGAACTGCCGCCGCTCGATGACGGAACGGCACGGACCTGGGGGGTGACCATACCAACACCGGATTCGACGGGAACCACGGGGACGGCACGGACGTTGGGCTGATCGAACTCATAGGCGTGACGGTCGGGTTGCCGCCGCGGCGGCGCAGTCTGGGACTGATCCTCGTACGGCTCGTAGTCACCGTACGCGTCGTTGTCACTCAGACCGAGATAATCCATTGCCTTGTTGAAGAACCCTGCCATGCATCCTCCGGTCGGAGTATCCGACGATGAAGCCGACATGTTAGTGGCCCGTTGCCGGCCAGCGGTGTTCTCCGGAGAACGGGGTCGTCCGGACCCTCGACAGGCTTCCCCGGGGAGCTGATCGCGCCGGCCACGCGGCCAAAAGGCTACGGAGGCGTCGGACGGCGACCGAAGAGAACGCTGCCGAGACGGATCATCGTCGAGCCTTCGGCGAGCGCATCGATGTAGTCCTCGGACATCCCCATCGACGTCTCGACGAGCCCATGGAGCAGCGTCGCCCGGCGCAGGTCGGCGAACGACTGTCGCCGGGCCAAGTGATCGTCGGTGTCGGGACCGATTCCCATCAAGCCGCGCACGACGAGCCCGGCGCGGTGAGCTGCGTCGATCACCGGAGCAACCTCCTCGGCGTTGACGCCGCCCTGTTCGGAGCGCCCGGTGAGGTTCACCTGCACGAGAACTTCGGCGGACGGCACCCGTTTCGCCAACGCCGCCGCCTGGTCGACCGACCCGACGGTCTGCCACAGAGAAACGATCGGCGCCAGTCGATTGATTTTGTTGGACTGGAGCCGACCCTGGAACGTCCATCGACCGTCGAACCCTTCGGCGCTGAGTTCGGTCGCCTTCGCAACGAGTTCGTCGGCATAGTTCTCGCCGAACAGACCGAGCCCGACAGCTCGGGCGGCGCGCACCGTTTCTGCGCCGAACCCCTTGGTCACCGCGACGATCGTCACCTCGTCCAGTCGCCGGCCCGCCGCAAGGATGTGCTGTTGGACAACGCCGAGTCGCTCGGCGATCGAGCGAGAGAGGTCGCGTTCGGCCGGCTGACCGACATGAGGATCGCTCATCGGTCCCGCCAGAGAAACATCGCCTGCCGCTCGGGATCGGCCCGGGTGCGGTGCGAGAAGTGGCGCGGCGACGCCGTGTCGGTGTTCCACACGAGCGATACCGGAACCTGCACCGCCGACAGCGCCGCTTCGACCGCGCCCGGAAGGTCGAGCGCGGGTCGGCCGTCCACGGTGCGGCCGCGCACCTGTTCGCCGTAGCGCGCCGCCACCCGGTCGAGATCATCGGCGCCGAACGCGTACGAGCCGGGGTGGATGCAGGGTCCGAGGACCGCCTGGAGCGACGCCTCCCGGCCGACGAGTTGCCGAACAGCCGCGACCGTCGCTTCGATCACTCCGGAGAGAAGACCGTGCCAGCCGGCATGCACCACCGCTCCCACGGGTCCGGCGACGATGGCGATCGGGGCACAGTCAGCGGTGACGACGCACAGGGCGACGCCGGGCGCGACCGTGACCGCCGCATCTCCCTCGGCACCGGCCAACCGGCCGACCGTGTCGGGACCGGCGAACACCACCACCCCCGATCCGTGCGTCTGGCGGAGCCACGCCACGGGCAACGCGCCGACGATGGCGGCACGGCGCTCCTCCACACCGACGCTGGACGGCCCGAAGTCACCGTCGCGACGTTCGGTGAAGCGGACGGACCACCCGTCGACGTCGAGGGTCGGAACCGGCAAGGATCAGCGCGTTGTGCTCGACGGTCGGGAAGCGGCTACTTCAAGAACGAAGGGACGTCGAACTCGTCGTCGTCACCGCTGTAGCCGCCGTCGTCGGGCGAGGTGAAGATGTCGTCAGCGGGATTCGGTACGGAGCGAAGACCCTTGTCGGAGTTTCCCCCACCACCACCGCTGCTGGTCGCCGGAGACGAGCTCTTGCGCTGATCGTCCCAGCGGTCGAAGCCGGCGGCGATGACGGTGACCCGGACGACATCCTCCATGGCATCGTCGATCACCGTTCCGAAGATGATGTTGGCGTCCGGGTGAGCGACACCGCGGATGATCTCGGCGGCCTCATTGACCTCGAAGAGGCCCAGGTCGTGTGCACCCGTGATGTTCAGCAGAATGCCGCGGGCTCCCTCGACGGAGGACTCGAGGAGCGGGGAGGAGATCGCCGTACGAGCGGCGGTTGCCGCACGTCCATTGCCGGTGCCGTAGCCGATACCCATGAGCGACGTGCCGGCATCCTGGAGGATCGCCCGCACGTCGGCGAAGTCGGTGTTGATGAGTCCCGGGATCGTGATCAGGTCGGTGATGCCCTGCACGCCCTGGAGGAGCACCTCGTCGGCCATCTTGAACGCCGTCACCATGGTCGTCTTGTCCGAAGCGACAGTGAGCAGGCGGTCGTTCGGGATGACGATGAGGGTGTCGACCTTCTCCTTGAGATGCTGGATGCCGTTCTCGGCCTGCACCGAGCGGCGACGCCCTTCGAACGAGAACGGACGGGTCACGACGCCAATCGTCAACGCGCCCATGGACTTCGCCACCTCGGCGATGACCGGAGCCGAACCGGTTCCGGTGCCGCCGCCCTCGCCGGCGGTCACGAAGACCATGTCGGCACCCTTGATGGCCTCTCGGATCTCCTCGATGTGTTCTTCGGCGGCCCGTCGACCGATCTCGGGATCGGATCCGGCGCCAAGACCACGGGTGAGCTCGCGGCCGATGTCGAGCTTGACGTCGGCGTCGCTCATCAGCAGCGCCTGCGCGTCAGTGTTCACTGCGATGAACTCGGACCCCTTCAGCCCGGCCTCGATCATCCGGTTGACGGCATTGACGCCACCGCCGCCGCAACCGACAACCTTGATGACAGCCAGGTAATTCTGTGGTGGGACCACAAGGACCTCCGAAGAGTGGGGCAGGCGCGTAATGCGGACCACCCGAGTGATTGGGGGCAGGTTAGTGCCGGGGATGGGATTGGACGTGGCAAGTCGCCGCACGACCTGCATCGCCGATGCCGTGCTGGGGTGCGGCGGACGGACCGGGGAAGCTGCCGAGAACGCGTCAGCCGACGCCCGCAAAGGTGAGGATCGGGGTGTCAGGAGTGCGCAAGTCGATCGTTTGCGGCACCGGCCCCGGGCGACTGAGCACGGACGCGAGCGCGGCGGCAGGAACTTCGGAATCCCTCGGTCGACCGACCAGCACCCGCGCCGCCGAGCCCCCGTCGATCGGCTTCAGCAACCACTCGACGCCGCTGTCGCGGAGTATGACCCGCTGCAGCCGTCCCGGGAGCCGCCGTTCGATGGCCTTCGCACTGGCAAGCACGGCGGGCGCCGGGTCGGCCAGCGAATCGTTGGGCGTCGGGATCGCCGTCAGCCCCAGGTCGAACGACGGCAGTCCGGCGACCGACGCATCATCGGCGTCGACGATGGAGAGGACCGACCCGTCGGTTGCTGTGAGGGCGACGCGGCCGTTGGGGAGTCGAACGGCACCTGCGACGTCGTGTGCCGTCACCTTGACCTCCACAGTCCGGGGGAACGAGCGCCGGACGGTCGCCGTTGCGACCCACGGCAACGAACGGAGCGCTGACTCGCGGTTTCCGACGTCGAGTCGGAGCAGGTTGTTGTTGCGCATCGGGGTGATGATGCGGGCGATCTCCTGCTGTTCCCCGGTTGAGCCGTTGAAGCGGAGGACGACGGTCGACACCGACAGCAGCGGGGACAGCAGCACCGCCCACGCGCCGAACGCGAGCGTGGCGGCCAGTGCCACGGGAAGGAGAAACGGCCGCAGAAGCGCGACACGCCCGGCTCGGCGGATGGAGCGATGACGGTCGGCGAGCCGTGGATGGGCCTTCGCCTGTCGACGAACCGACGATGATGCGCGGGAGCCGACCTCCGGGGCCGGTGCCGCTCTCGTGGGATCGAGAAGCGGGGCGCGGACGGTCACCCCTCCGACGGCTCCCGGGCGCCTCGACCCCGACGGGAGGGACGGGGCCGGATCGCCCGCGACGGAACGACCATCGGACCGGACCGCGCCATGCGTCGGCGCCTCGATTGTGGGGGTCGCCGCTGGCTCGGGGGCCGGACGCATCCGCATGGACACCACCGGTGCGATGGATTCGTGCTGGCAATCGCCGGTGGAGTCGCGCTCGAGCACGGCCGTCGCCCCCGTCGCTGACAGGCCGGCGGGATCGGCGAAACCGGGCAACGCTTGATCGATGAGGTCTGACACGGGACGGACTCCAGACAGGTGGGAACGAGACATCAGCGGTTGTGTTCGGATTCGGCGACCGGTCGGTCGGCCGGCGTTGGCGCGCCGTCTTCGTCACGAACGTTCTGCGGCGAAGCGGTGGTCGTGAGCACGGGGAGCTCGGTGAGGAAGCCCGCGGTGCGCACCTCCGGGGTGAGCACCACGCCGAAGCGTTCGTACACTCGCGCCCGTACGTTGGTGATCAGCGCCCAGACATCAGTTGCAGATGCTCCCGGGTCGGCCTGGATGAAGTTGGCATGTTTGCCGGACACGGATGCGCCGCCGATCCGGCTCCCTTTCAATCCGGCCGCGTCGATCAGGCGGCCGGCCGAATCGCCTGCGGGATTGGTGAACACCGAACCGCAGTTGGCGCCGCCGGGCTGATGGGTGCGTCGCCACCTGACGATCTCACGGAGCGTCTCCTCCCCCGCAGCGCTCGGGCCGACGCCGCAACGGAACGACGCGTTGAGGACGACCTCCGTAGCGACGAGGTCGCTGTGTCGGTAGGTGAGGCCCAGCGCCGCAGATGAACGGCGGACGACTCCGACGTCGTCGGCAAGGTCCACGACATCGGCACTGACGATGTTCGTGGCGATGTCCGATCCGTGACCCCCGGCGTTCATCCGCACCGCACCGCCCACCGAGCCGGGCACACCGACCATCCATTCGAGGCCAGTGGTCCCTTCGGCCACCGATCGCCGTGCGAGCACGGGCAGCTTCACTCCGGCACCGGCCCGCACGATGAACTCGTCATCGGCCGTCCGCTCGATGTCGATGGCATCGCTGTCGCCGCCGCCGACGACCACGACGACGCCCGGCCACCCGTCGTCGGCGATGAGTAGATTCGAACCTTGTCCGATGACCAACACGTCGACACCGGTGACGCGGACGGCTTCGTGCACCGCAGCGAAGTCCTCCGCCTTCTGGGCGCGGACCACGAGCTGAGCCGGTCCGCCGATTCGGAAGGTGGTGAAAGGCGCGAGTTCCACGCCCCGTTCGGCGCGAGGTCCGAGCAGCGCGGCAGCGCGGGCGATCACGTCGGCCCCGCTCATCGCAGCCCGGCCCGGCCGGTCGCCCATTCCGACGAGAGCACCTCGTCCGGGAAGGTCGTGAGGTCGCCGGCATTCATGGTGAGTACGAGATCACCGGAACGAACGACTCGCGGGAGCAAGTCGGCAAGCTCG
The DNA here is from genome assembly GCA_031423635.1 of Acidimicrobiia bacterium. Lineage (GTDB taxonomy): Bacteria > Actinomycetota > Acidimicrobiia > Acidimicrobiales > JANYDT01 > JANLQX01. The sequence continues at coordinate 33,448 of JANPFX010000282.1, forward strand.
GCCCGGGTCTCGCAGTAGTACTGCTCACCGTTGGGTCGTGCCTGGGCAACTGCGTCGAACACCGTCCTCCCCGAGATCCCTTCGATCGGCTGTTGCCCTGCGGCATAGAGACCACAGATGATGACGACATCGGCGCCGGAGAACGACGTCGCGAACTCGCGGCCGACGTCTCGCACGCGGGTGTAACGGTGCGGCTGGAAGATGGCGATCACCCGGGACCAGTTGGCCCGGGCGGCGCTGGCGACGTTTGTAGAGACCTCGGCCGGAAGGTGTGCGTAGTCGTCGACGAAGGTGACGCCGTTCGCTTCGCCGCGGAATTCGAAACGACGGGACACGCCACCGAAGGTGGCCATCGAACGGACCAGCACCGACGCGTCGAGACCGAGACGACGCAGGAGTACGAAGGCCGCAGTGGCGTTGAGCGCGTTGTGGTCGCCGGGCACGTGGATGGCCACGGCAGTCGAGCTGCCGTCGGGCCCGATCACCTCGAAACGGGATCCGAGCCGCTCGGGTACGAAGTGCCCGATCCTCCAGTCTCCATTCGGATCCCAACCATACGTGTGCATATGATTGGAGGAAGAGTCAGTGGCGAGACGCGCCGAGTTCACGTTCTCGATGCACACGACAGCGATGGCGGCGGCATCGATGAATCGGCGGTAACCGTCGAGGAGCGCTTGTTCCGTTCCCCAGAAGTCGAGGTGGTCCGGATCGGCATTCGTGACGATCACCGCCTCCGCATTGGCTCGGAGGAACGAGCCGTCGCTCTCGTCGGCCTCGAGAACGAACCAGTCCGAGGAGCCGGTCCAGCGCACCCCGCTGCCGAAACGGGCGACGTTGGCGCCGACAAGGAACGACGGGTCCTCCCCGGCGTCGACCATGAGCGTCGCCAGCATTGCGGAAGTCGTCGTCTTGCCGTGTGCCCCGCTCACCGCGATGACCCGCTTGTCGGCGCAGATCACCTCCATCGCATCAGCCCGGCTCAGACAGGGAATGCCGACCTCGAGAGCGGCGTCGAGTTCGACGTTCCCCGCCTTGATCGCGGCCGAATGGATGACCACGTCGACGCCGTTGACATGGTCTGCGTGATGGCCCACATGGACGATCACGCCCAGTTCTCGAAGCGTGTCGAGCATGGCCGACTCTGCCTGGTCGCTCCCGCTCACCGTGTGGCCGCAGGTGTGCAGGATGGTGGCGATAGGTCCCATCGCTGCGCCACCGACGGCGATGATGTGCACTCGTGTCGGACGATGGAGGGAGAACATCCGCGTCACCCCTGGGCGCGGCCGACGAGTGAAGGCTGGCGAGCCGCGTGGGTGAAGAGGAGGTCGGCGATAGCGTCTCCGGCATCGGGACGGCTCCGACGACGCTGCGCGGCGGCGAGCGCCGTTCGGCGGTCAGGGTCCTGGAGCAACCCTTCGAGCGCATCGGCCAGCCGTTCTCCGCCGAGGTCCCTATCGGCAAGCAGGACAGCGGCTCCGTCGTCGACGACGGCTCTCGCGTTCGCTGTCTGGTGGTCCTCTGCTGCACCCGGCAGCGGGACGAGGATGGTGGGGACCCCGAGAACCGAAAGGTCGGCGACTGATGTGGCGCCGGCTCGGCACACGATCACGTCGGAGGCCACGTACCAGCGCGGCATCTGATCCTCGTACGCGACCTGCTGGTAGTCGAGCGTCGCGTCCGGATGATCCGACAACCAGGCGTTGCGGCGCTCCTGTGCCCAATCGAGATCGCGTGGCCCGACCACGTGACGGATCAGAAGGCGGCGCCCTGCCCAACGGTCGCAGAGAGCGAGAACGGCTTCGTTGATCCGACGGGCCCCGAGCGACCCGCCGAAGACGGTCACCACCGGTGTCGCGGCGTCGATTCCGAGTTCGTATCGGGCTTCCGAGCGAGCGACATGCGCCGGCTTGCGGGCGAGATCGAGGATCTCGCGACGTACGGGATTCCCGGTCACGACGGCCCGGGGAAGGCCGGTGGTCGGGAACGCGACGGCCGTAGCCCGCGCATACTTCGAGAAGGCCCGAACGCTGCGCCCGGCTCGGGCATTGGACTCGGCGATGACGAGTGGAACCCGCGTCAGTCGGGCGGCCAGGCACGCCGGAACCGAGGCGTACCCGCCGACGCTGAGCACGACAGCCGGCCGGGCGCGGAGAAACGAGACGACCGTCCGCACCGTCGCCCCCAGCAGCCCGAGCGACGAGCGGAGATTCGTGAGGACTGCCCGCGGGGCAAAGGAGCGCAGCAGTCCTCGGCCCGAGAGCATGGTGAGCGTGTAGCCCGCGGCCGGGACAAGTCGCTTCTCGACGCCGCGTTGCGATCCGACGAACACGATGCTGGCGGCGTCGACGCCGCGTGCAACCAGTGTGTCGGCCACGGCCAGGGCCGGGAGCACGTGGCCGGCGGTACCCCCGCCCGCCACGACGATCCACGGACCTGTGGTCATGGCCGCGGTCTCGACGCCGATCGACGGGCGCCCTTGTTCGGTCGTCCGTGCAGTTTCGAGGTTCCGGGTCCGGCCGTTCCAATCGGCGATCGCGTCGCCCGGTCGGTCGTGGCATCGAACATGCCCGTCCGGGCGATGTTGATGAGCGCTCCGGTCGCGACCATCAGGACGATGAAGGAGGAGCCGCCCACCGAGACGAATGGCAGCGGTACTCCGGTGACCGGCATCGAACCGAGCACCGCCCCGGTGTTGATGACGGCCTGCGTTGCGATCCACGTGGTGATGGCGGCGGCGACGAGCGACGCGAAACGGTCACGCGCCCGGCGGGCCACATGCATCCCGACGAAGATCAGCGATCCGTAGAGGCCGAGGACGACCACTGCACCGATCAGCCCGGTCTCCTCACCGATGATTGCGAAGATGAAGTCCGTGTGGGCGTTGGGGAGGAACCCCCACTTGGCCCGACTCGCGCCGATCCCTCGGCCCACGAGACCACCGGACGCGAAGCCCAGCTTCGACTGGTACACGTGGTAACCGATGCCTTGCAGATCGTGACCCGGTTTGAGGAAGGCCACGACCCGATCCCATCGGTACGGCGAGACCTTCGCGAACAGGAAGACGAGGACGGCTCCACCCGCGCCGAGACGAAGAAGCGTCTTTCCGCCAAGGCCGGAGGCGACCGCCATCGTGGCGCAGATCAGCACCAGGATCATGGCTGTTCCCATATCCGGCTGGAGCAGGACAGGGACGACGGCGGTTGCCGAGATCACGAGAAACGGACGAAGGAAGTAGTGCGTGCCGTGATCGGCGTCGGCGAGGTGTTGGCTCCTGGCGCAGACGAACGAGGCAAGCGCGAAGACGAGGGAGAGCTTGAGCAGTTCCGTGGGCTGGACCGTGATCGACTCCGGACCGACCCACCGACGTGAGCCACCGCGCGTGTGCCCGAGCGGCGTGAGGGTCACGAGCGTGGCGAGCACGGATACGACGAACATCGGCTTGGCGAGCCGACGCCACGCCGCATACGGGAAGAACATCGCCACGCAACCGGCGGCGAGCCCGATGGCGATCCAGATCATCTGGCGGCGAAAGACGAACCACGGATCCTTGTAGACCGTCAGCGAATGAATCGACGAGGCAGACGCGACGAACACCAGACCCGTGGCGATGAGCAGGACCACCACGACAACCAAGCCGAGCGCTGACGGCGTCCATCCCGTCTGGGCAGTGGACCGCATCGTCGGCACGTCCGTTGCCGCACGGCGCGCCGCACCGGTGGCACCGGGCCGAACGCGCTGGGGTGCGCGTCGCCGGAGGGGAGGGACGAAAGCTCGGGTCATCGGGTGTCGCTTTCCGGTCCGGTGGGAGTCGCTGAAGAAGGGGGAACACGCATGGTCAGTCCAGGCCGCCGAGGCGGAGGAAGTCGGCGTAGAACAGACCTAGCCCGACCGCCGCCGCGATCATGGCCAGGATCCAGAACCTGATGATCACCGTCGTCTCGGGCCAACCCTTGAGTTCGAAGTGGTGATGGATGGGTGCCATCCGGAAGATCCGCCGCCCGCCCATGAGTCGGAACGTGAAGACCTGCAGCATGACCGAGAGCGTCTCCATCACGAAAAGCCCTCCGATGACCGGAAGCAGCAGCGGCGTGTAGGTCACGACGGCGATGGCACCCAGCGCCGAACCGATGGCGAGCGAGCCGACATCGCCCATGAAGATTCGTGCGGGTGCCGCATTCCACCAGAGGAAGCCGGCACACCCGCCAACCATCGATGCGGCGACCACGGCGACGTCGAGGGCGCGTTCGATCCGGTAGTCGCCGAAATTTCGGAACATCCAGAACGCCATCACGGTGTATGCCGCAAAGGCGTAGACCGAGCTTCCGGCGGCGAGCCCGTCGAGCCCGTCGGTCAGATTCACCGCGTTGGAACAGCCGATCACGACGAACATCATCACGACGACCCAGAGCGCCGTCGGGAGCAGCCACCCGGGCCGTTGCGGCCGGGTGAACCCGAGCACCGGGTCGAGCTTCGCCCACGAGATCGCGAGCGCGGCGAAGATCCCGGCGACGAGGAACTGACCGACGATCTTGGCGCGCTTGTTCAACCCGAGGCTGCGTTTGCGACTGATCTTGATCCAGTCGTCGGCCAGGCCCACGAAGGCGGCACCGACGAAGGCGAAGACGACGAGAAGGCCCCGCCTGCTGAACGGCAATGTCGTCACAAGATGGGGAACGACGTAGCCGGCGACCGCGGCGATGACGATCGCGATGCCGCCCATGGTCGGCGTCCCGGACTTCTTCAGGTGGGTCTGCGGGCCGTCGGACCTGATCGGCTGCCCGATGCCGTTCGCGGCGAGCCACCGGATCAGCAGCGGCATCCCGAGCAGTGAGGTGAAGAACGAGACGATGCCGGCAACAAGCAGCGCGATCACGGCTTCGATCCTTTGGCGTGCCCGCCGCGGGAAAGCAGCGCCTCAGCGACGCGCTCGAGTCCGGCGACACGACTCCCTTTCACGAGGACGACGTCGCCTTCGCCGAGCGGTCCGAGGGTTTCGGCGACCTCTTCGACCGACCCGACATTCACCAGGCCGTAGTCCTGTTCCCCGAGGGCGATGGCGAACGTGATTCCGAGATCGCGCGCGAGAGCCCCGATCTCCAGGTGAAAAGCGAGCTTCGCTTGTCCCAGTTCAGCCATGGTCCCGAGCACGGCAAAGCGTCGCGTTGCGGGCATCTGTGAAAGCGCGAGCAGGGCAGCGCGCATCGACGACGGATTGGCGTTGTACGCGTCGTTCAGCACCCGGAGACCGCCGACGCCCGTCTGCAGGTCCATGCGCATGGGCGAGAGATCGGTGGTCTCGAGTCCCGCAGCGACGTTCTCGAGGGTGACATCGCTGACGAGTGCCGCGGCCGACGCCGCCAGCGCGTTCTCGACCTGGTGGATCCCCCGGGCGCCGAGGCGGACCGACGTGTCACCCCATGCCGTTCGGAGCACGAAACGAGCGCGGACCTCGTCGTCGACCGAAACCTGGTCGGCGACGACCAGCGCGTCGCGATGTCCACTCGCCGAGAACTCGACGACGCGCCCGCGGGCGCGGGCACGCATCCGTTCGAAGAGCGCGTCGTCACGATTGACGACCGAGGCGCCCGTCGGACCGATGCAGTCGTAGATCTCCGACTTGGCGTCGGCGGTCCCTTCCGCGCTCCGGAAGAGTTCACGATGCGCAGTCCCGATGTTCACGATGATCCCAACCGTAGGCCGTGCGATCGCGCAGAGCGTGGCAATGTGACCCAGACCGCGAGCACCCATTTCGACAATCGCGCCGACAGCACCGGGGGGGGCATTGACGAGCGTCAGCGGTACACCGATCTCGTTGTTGAAGGACTTCTCACTGGCTGCCACGGGTCCTTCTTGTCGGAAGATGGCCGAAAGCAGATCCTTGGTCGACGTCTTCCCGGAAGAACCCGTGACCGCGATGACTCGATCGGGAAGCTCTTGTCGGGCGGCACGTCCGAATGCCGTCAAGGCGGCAGCGGTGTCCTCCACGACGATCTCGCCGGGTATGCCCTCGGGTTTGGACGTGAACCACGCGACGGCTCCAGCCGTTTGCGCGGCCCCGATGAAGTCATGTCCGTCGCGCTGGTCGACGAGCGGAACGAACAGGGACCCCTCACGGGCATTGCGACTGTCGGTGTACACCCCGGACACGTCACGGTCCGGGCCGATCAACTGCCCCTGCGCTGCCGCCGCGATGGCCGACGCCGCACGGGTTCTCGGAGTCGACCGTTCCTCTGTGGTCATCGTGTCCTCCGGGAGATCGCCTGCAGCGCCTCTCGAGCGACCTCTCGGTCGTCGAACGGCGTGAACACACCATCGCGCTCTTGGCCGGTCTCGTGGCCCTTCCCGGCGATGACCACGACGTCGCCCGATCGGGCGTTGCCGATCGCGGTTGCGACAGCCTCCCGGCGATCCTCGATGACCTGGACGTTGTCGGTGCCACCGATTCCAGCGAGGATCTCCCCGATGATCGCGGTCGGCGACTCGGAACGCGGGTTGTCCGTGGTGACGATCACCCGATCAGCATTCGCCACTGCGGCCTGCCCCATCATCGGCCGCTTGCCGCGGTCCCGGTCTCCGCCGCAACCGAACACCGCGATCACCACGCCGGGCGACTGCACGGTCCGGCGGGCGGCTTGGAGCACCCGTCCGAGACCATCGGGGGTGTGGGCGTAATCAACGACCACCGCGAACGACTGACCTTCGTCGATCATCTCGTAGCGGCCCGGGACGGCAGCCGATGACAAGCCGCTCAGCAGAGCTTCATCACTGGCGCCGAGTTGTTTCGCCACGGCTGCCACCAAGACCGCGTTGCGGACGTTGAAGTCGCCGGCCATCGGCAGCGCGATCTCCAGGCCCCGCCAGCGGAAGGAGCTGCCGTTGGGCCGGAGGACCAAGTCCTCGGCATCGGTCAGCCGAACCCCGGAAGTCGGGATGACCGCGGAATCGTTGAGCAGTGAACCGTACAAATCGTCGAGGTTGACAAATGCATGATCACTGTATTCTGGAACGAACAGCTTCGCCTTCGCCCGAAAATAGGCCTCCATCGTTCCATGGAAATCAAGATGGTCCTGCGACAGGTTGGTGAACACAGCAACGTTGAAATGACAACCGGCGACCCGATGGAGTTCCATCGCATGTGAAGACACTTCCATCACCACATCGGTGACGCCTTCCGATCGGAGCACGGCGAGCCGTCGGTGCAGATCCGTCGCCTCCGGAGTCGTGCGCGTCTGCGTGAGCGTCCCGAGAACTGCGACGTGTCGTCCGTCCTCTCGGAGGACTCCGCCGAGAAGATGTGCCGTCGTGGTCTTTCCGTTCGTTCCGGTGATGCCGACCAGGTTCAGCGACGATGCCGGATCGCCGTGCACGATCGAGGCGACATGACCCGTGGCCTCGCGCACGTCGCGGACCTGGAGTTGTGGGACAGCCAGGCGCAGCGGACGCTCGACGAGGAGTGCCACAGCGCCGCGTGCGACAGCATCGCCGGCGAAGTCATGACCGTCACGGCGGAGGCCCGGAATGCAGCAGAACATCGATGACTGCAGGCCGGACACCTCATTCGAGTCGTGCGTGACATCGGCGATCTCGGTTGCTCTGTCGTCGACCGGACCCCCGTGGACGATCTCCGCCGCCGACCGCGGCAGTCGGCGTTCGAGTTCGGCAACGATGAATGCGAGAGAGACCGACATGGGTGCGCTTACGGGTTCGCGGCGTCCACGCTCGAGACGACTCCGCCGCCCGCCGCGACCACGGCGTTCGCCTGAGTCGAGGGGGCATCGGAGGGCCGCGCTCCTGCCGCCGTGACAGAGACGGATGAGGGAGGTGCCGTCGGAGCCACGGTGGCGCGAGGGGGCTCCGGCTCACGTCGCGCGAGGTCAGGCGCGGTCGGGCGCGGGGCCGTTGTCGTCACGGGGGCCGACGCGGCGGGAACGACCGTCGGTGCTGACGTCGTCGGCGAAGCGGTGCTCGGTGGCACCACGCCGACGACGGGGACAGTGGTGGATGCGACGGGCTCGCGGCGTGTCGCCGGGAGGACGGACGCTGACGGCACCGTCCTTGGGGATGGAGCTGCAGCGATGCTGGCCGCCGCGGGAAGGGCGTTCCGCCGAATGGTCGCGGCCCGCCAGCTGCCGGTCCGGACAACAGCGCGCATCTCCGCGCTGAGCACCGTCGACGGATCAGGCGAGAGCACGACCCGAGAACCGGCCGAGGGCGGAATCCGATAGTGCTGACCGGCCCAGCGGGCCACCTCGGCGAACAGGGGGGCGGCGACCACTCCGCCGTAGATCGAGGTCTGCGGTTCATCGAGCACGACGATGACGGAGAGCCGAGGTGCTTCCGCCGGGAAGTACCCCGCAAAGCTGGCGACATAAGCTCCGGCGCGATAGCCGCGGCTGCGTTCGTTGGGCTTCTGTGCCGTCCCGGTCTTGCCGGCGACGCTGTATCCCTTTACGCGTGCGGCGCGCCCCGTGCCCTTGTCGACCACGTCGACAAGCATGGAAGTCATAGTCGCAGCGGTCGTTGGGGACACGACCGTTACCGGTTGTTGGCGGAGCGCAAGCGGCGTCTCCACCCCATGATCGTCGACGCTCGACCGCAACAGGCGCATCGGCATTCGCACGCCGCCGTTGGCCAAGGTGTTGTAGACGCTGAGCATTTGGACTGCGGTCACGGAGATGCCCTGGCCGATCGGAACCGTTCCGATCGAGGTCGACGTCCACTTGTTCAGGGGCAGCATGATCCCGCCGGATTCGCCCGGGAAGTCGATCGCCGTCTTGGAGCCGAGGCCGAAACCGCGGAGGTACCGGTCGAGGCGGGACTTCGTGAGCGCCTGCGCGACCTTGATGGTGCCGACGTTCGACGAGTTCACGAGCACGTCGCGAATGGTCCATCGCATCGTCTTGTGTCCCACGTCGTCTTTGAACCGATGGTCACCGACCCGGTAGAAATCGGGAACGATCAACGCCGTCTGCGGCGTGACGACCCGCTCCTCGATCGCTGCTGCCATCGTGATGACCTTGTTCACCGAGCCCGGCTCGTAGACGGACACGAGTGCGGTGTTCCGCCCCGTCGAGCGGACACCGCCGTCATCGGCGACCTCCATGTTCGAGAGCGCGAGGACCTCGCCGGTCTTCACATCCGAGACGATGACGATGCCGCCCCTCGCTCCGGAGTCGGCGATGCCTTTCGAGTTCATACCGTCGACCGCATACTGCAGCGACCGATCGATGGTTGTCACGAAGGTCCGACCGGAGACGGCGGGGCGCAACGTCCGCTTCCCTCCGGGGATCTGCGATCCACGCTCGCTACGTTCGCTTATGAGTTCCCCGTCACGTCCGGTCAGCTCGTCCTCGAGCATCTTCTCCAGACCTGAGGTGCCTCGCTGTTCGGTATCGACTCGTCCGATGATGGAACGGGCGAGATCGGACGCCGGGTTCTCGCGGCGGAAGCGTTCGGCGAAGTAGACGCCCTTGATCTTCGCCGCCTCGACCTTCGCTTTGAGGTCATCGTCGACTCCGTTGACCAGGATCGCGTAGCGGGTGGGTTCGCTGAGCCTGCTGACGAGCCAGGCGCGGTCGACTGCATGCGGTGGAAGCTGCGCGAGAAGAAGGTCGGCGGTTGCCGCCGGATTCGCGACGAGTTGCGGATCGGCGATCAGTCGCCAGTCGCGCACGCTCATGGCGAGTGGCGCGCCGAACCGATCGAGAATGTCGCCGCGTTCGGCGCGGATCGTCGTCTCGCGGAGTCGCTGACGGTCACCGCGATCGGCGAGGACGTCTCGCTGCACGATCTGCAGCTGGGCGGAACGTCCCATCATGGCGACCACGAGAAGGATTCCGCAGCTGTTCAGTGCGACAAGCCGGCGCCGCGATCGGCGACGATCGACCGCCGAGACACCGGCGCTCGACGGGTCGGTCATCGACGACGGAACGCGACGGTTCGATCGGGTGACCGGTGGTCGCTGCGCTCCTCTCGCCCGAGCGCCCGTTGCAGGGACGTCTCCGCGCCGGCCCGAAGGGTTGTGTCCTCGTCGTGGAGGAGCCATCAGCGCCCTCGTGTCAGATCGGGAACCGTCGGGCCCGCCGTTCGCGTCGACGGCGGCGTCGTCGAAGCCGTGGGAAGGAACTCGACCTCGGCGGCACCGACAAGTCCGAGCCGGTATGCACTGGAAACGACCTGCTCCGGCGTGTCGAGCTCGGCAACGGTCAGCCGGAGGCGCTGGTGCTCGCGCTCGGCGGCGTCGACTTCCGTGCGAAGAACGTTGAGACGGAGTTGGCGGCTCGCCAGTTGCGAGTGCATGGCGATCGCCGCGAACGCGATGAGCACCACCCCGGACAGGAGCGTCCCGGCCAGCAGCATGCGGATGCGTCGCTTCCAGCGATGGGAGCGAACCGCCGGAACCGATCGACCCACCGTTGCCCGGGCCGCCGGCACGGCGCGAAGGGCGGTCGCCCGGCCGAGAGCGCGGCGCGGTTCAGCGTCGTCGAGGCTCTCCGGCGCACGGTGATCGAGAAGTGCGGTCGCTCCGACGGTTGCGTGTGCCTGTCCGGATCCCCGTTCTGACCGGAAGCCCGTTGCCGAGCCGGCGATGGACCCGCCGCTCGCTCGCCGGGCCGAGGGCGCGACCGACGGACGAGAGGTGGCGCGAGACGTCGCTGCGGATGCTGTCGACGGTGTCGGACGGGACGGACGGGTGACGGGAGCGGTTCGTTCCGGGCGCCCCGCCTGGGTGCACCCGCCCGGGACGTCGGAGGTGTGCGCCCCCGCGGCCCGCTGACGCGCCGGGGGTCTCCGGGACGACACGAAGGGCGACGGCGTCGGAGCCGGCTCTCGACGGACGTCGGGGTGGAGCGCCGCCGGAAGGGGTCGCTGGCACAGGGCGAAGGCCTCCGCCGGCGTCCGCAGACGTCGAGAGGCGAGCAAGGAAGACACAGACGACCTCAGGTACGGGAAGGAGTGTCCGACCCGCCGAGCTTCTCGGGGCGAACGACGGACGGAGGAACAGGACTGCTGGACGACCCGGTTTCCGTTCGTGACGCCGTTCCGGGAGCGGGTGCTCCCGGAGCGGCCATCTCGAACACGCGCGCCACCGCACTGGCGGCTCGCGGGTTGGCAGCGACTTCCGCTGCCTGGGGTCGGGTGACCCCTCTTCGCACCATCCGGCCTCGGGGAAGGGCGCCGCAAACGCACGGCAGTCCGGAAGGGCACGAGCATCCGCCGGATTCGGCGGTTCGAAAGAGCTCCTTGACGATGCGGTCCTCACCCGAGTGGTACGAGAGGACGACGAAGCGTCCGCCGGGGGCAAGGGCGTCCAGGCCGGAAGCGACCATGGTCGCCAGCACATCGAGCTCGTCGTTCACGACGATGCGCAGCGCCTGGAATGTCCGTTTGGCCGGGTGGCCGCCGGTTCGGCGGGTGGCGGCCGGGATGGCGTTGGTCACGACCGTGGCGAGCTGGCCGGTTGTCAGGACGGGACGGTTGGCCAGGATCGCCTTGGCAATCCTCCCGGCAAAGCGTTCGTCGCCGTAGATGCGCAATGCATCGGCGATCTCGACGAACGACGCTTCGTTCACGAACTCCGCTGCGGTCCGCCCGGTGCTCGTGTCCATGCGCATGTCGAGCGGCGCGTCCGAGCGGTACGAGAAGCCTCGTTCGCCCTCGTCGAACTGCACGGACGAGACACCGAGGTCGGCGAGGATCGCGGTCACCGGCATCGCCCCGCGGACGAGGGCGTCATCGGCCAGGGCGCGGCCGAGACGGTCCGAACGGATGTGCACGACACGGGCGCGGGAGCCGTACGGCGCGAGCCGCTTGGTGGCTGCGGCCACCGCGACCGGGTCCTGGTCGAGGCCGAGAAGGTGCAGGTGCGGACACGCATCGAGCACGGCTCGTGCGTGGCCGGCACCGCCGAGGGTGAGATCGACGAAGAGCCCGGGCGGTACAGGGCGCATCCAGTCGACGGTCTCGCTGCGCAGGACGGGAACGTGGGAGAAGCCATCGGTGTCGTCACGCTGCACCAGGTCATCGGCGTCGTCACGCTGCACCATGGGTGGCGCCTTCTCCCCGCACTTCGGCGCGGCGGCGTTCGTACGTCTCGAGATCCCAGACCTCGAGACGGTCGAACATGCCGATCAGCTGGAGCTCGCCGCGGTCACGCAGAGATGCATAGCCACGCAGGCGGTCGATCACCGGCACCCGCGACTGGCTGTCCAGATCGACGGACTCCACCGTCTCCATGAACATGCGCATGGCCCACCGATCAGGGTCACGGCCTTCGGCAAAGGCGGCGAGGTGTCGGTCGACCTCGACCTGGTAGGCCTCGGCGGTGAGCAGTTGGAGCTGCCCCTGGTCGCCCTTGGCAAAGTGCATCACGGCGCCGGCGTCGGCGCGGAACTTGACGGGGAGCACGAAGCGCCACTTGTCATCGAGCTTGACCCGGGCGGAGCCTGCCAACATGGTCTAGGCCCCCACGATCCGGAACGGAGCAGCGAGCAAAACGACCATCGCCGGTTGGACCGGCACGAGCACCCCGACATCGGTGGATGCTGCATTCGCGATGCACGCAACGCGTATGTCCTCCACCTGCCTCCCCATGGCTCCAGAACCTACCACCTGGCTCCACGACGCCGCACGTTTGGTGACGCGCATTCAGCAACTTTTTCCTGCTCCCGCCCCCGACCAGCAAGAACACCCCGTTCCGCCCGCCCACGCGACCCACGAGTTCATGTCCTCCTCCCCTCCGCCTCCACTGGGGCCCCGCCGCCACCTCCACATCGCCCCCACGCCGGCCGCCGCCGCGCAGGCGTGTGCCGAGGAGATCGCACGTCGGGTCCGGGGTGTCGCCCGTGCGGCCCGGCCCCACTTGGCGATTGCGTTCTCGGGTGGAACGACCCCGGCGACGATGTTCCAATCCCTGACGCAGCAGATCCTCGCCGACCCGGAACTGGCCGCCGGCTGGGCCCACAGCCACGTCTTCCAGATCGACGAGCGCATCGCACCCGACGGTGACCCCCAGCGCAACGCGAACGACCTCATCACCCTGCTCCTTGATCCGACGGGCGTGGGCGCCGCGCATCGCCACCTCATGCCGGTGAACCGGGCCGACTCGCCGTCGCTCTACGCGAAAACCCTCGAGCGCATCGCCCCGCGCGGGCTCGACGTCGCCGTGCTCGGACTCGGCGACGACGGGCATACCGCGTCGTTGGTCCCCGGCGACGCGGTGCTGGACGTCACCGATGCGTCGGTCGCGCTGACCGGCGCCTACCGCGGGAGCCGGAGGCTCACGCTGACCCGAGCAGCGCTGGGTCGCGCCCGCACCGTCGTCTGGCTCGTGACCGGCGCGGCCAAGGCCGAGCCCCTTCGTCGGCTCATGGACGGAGAACGGTCCATTCCGGCCGGTCTCGTCGACGCTTCGAATCAGATCGTCTTCGCCGACCGTGACGCCGCGGCCCTCGTACGCGGTCGACCCCGGTCATGAGCCGGCGCGCCACGCGAACTGGTCGGCGGGCGGTGTACCCGGGGAGCTTCGATCCGCCGACGATCGCCCATCTCGCCATCGCCATCGCCACGCTGGAGCAATGCCGCTGCGACTCGCTGACGTTCGTGCTCTCGCGTGCTGCGCTGGGCAAGGAGGACCGCTCCGACACCGTCGAGGCGCGCGCTCTGCTGCTGCGCACGCTCGTCGACGATCGTCGTTTCGACGTCGAGATCACCTCGACCCGGTTCATCGCCGAGATCGCGCAGGGGTACGACGTCGTGGTCGTCGGCGCCGACAAGTGGGCGCAGGTGCTCGACCCGAGCTGGTACGCCGACGAGACGACCCGCGACGCCGCGGTCGCATCGCTTCCCCACGTGGCGCTCGTCCCCCGTCCGCCGCACACACCGCTGGTCGTGGCTCAGGACGCGATGACCGTGCTGGATCTCGCCGACCCGACCCTGTCGGAGGTCTCGTCCACGGCTGTCCGCTCCGGACGGGCGGACTGGGCGGCACGGCCGCTGTGGTGATCTGACCGCAATCTCGGCGAGGGAGCACTAGCGCGCCGACTGGCCGTAGCCTCGGACAACCATGGTCCGCCTCTCCGTCGTCCGTCATACGCACGCCGAGGTCGCCCGCCGCTCGACCACGGTGTCCACGGACGCCCAGCCGGAGTTCGTCCTGATCCACGGACTCGCCTCGAACGCCCGGATGTGGGACGGGGTCGGCCTGGCCCTGGCCGAACGGGGGTACGCGTCGATCGCCGTTGACCTGCGCGGACACGGTCGGTCGCCGAAGCCCCCGGTGCACGGAGAACGACACGAGGAGCCGGGATACGGATTCGAGGCGGTCTCCGCCGACGTCCTGCAACTCTTCGAGGATGAAGGGCTGGTCGGGGAACGCCGGCCGACGATCGTCGGACAGTCGTGGGGTGGCAACGTTGTCGTAGAGATCGCCGCGAACCACCCGGGCAGCGTCCGAGCCGTTGCGGCGATCGACGGCGGGGTCATCAAGCTCGCGGAGCGATTCCCCGACTGGGACGAGTGCGCGTCACGGCTGGCTCCGCCGGACCTGGCCGGCACACCCGTCGACCGCATCCGGGCGTGGATGACGAGCGCGCATCCGGACTGGCCGGAGAGTGGCATCGAGGGGTCGCTGGCGAACTTCGAGGTGCGCCACGACGGCACGATCGCCGCATGGCTGAGCCGTGACCGCCATCTTGCGATCCTGCGCGCGCTCTGGGAGCACGATCCGGTCGCCAGCTTCGCCCGGTTGTCTGTGCCGGCCGCGCTCCTTCTCGCCGACAGTGCCGCCGATTGGAGCCACGACAAGGCGGTCGGCGCGGCAGAGTGCGCGGACGCCAGCCCCGTTCCCGTCGACATCGAGTGGTTCGCCGAGGCCGACCACGACCTCCATGCCCAGCACCCCGAGCGCACGGCCGCCTCACTGATCCGGCTCCACGAGAAGACCCAGACCGGTGCGCAGCCGTCGGCGCCGCAGGTCGCTTCGCCGCCCGAAATCCCCTCACCAGAGAACGACTCGACACCCCGATGACGACTACTCCGCTTCCCCGCATCCTCACGCTGATGGGCTCCGGTGAGACGGCGCCGACGATGGTCAAGGTCCATCGAGAAGTCGTCGGGCGCCTCGGCACAGCGGCTCGCGCGGCGTTGCTCGACACCCCGTACGGCTTCCAGGAGAACGCCTCGGAGTTGGCCCAGAAGGCGGTGCAGTACTTTGCCGAGTCGGTGGTGACCGAGCTCAGCGTCGCCGGGCTGACGCGCATCGTCGGCGGGGACCCGGTGGCTCTCGAACGCGGCTTCAACCTGCTTCGCGCCTCCACCTACGTGTTCGCCGGGCCGGGTTCACCGACCTATGCGCTTCATCAGTGGACGGGTTCTCCGCTGAACTCGATCCTGACCGACAAGCTGCGGACCGGGGGCGCGGTCACGTTCGCCTCTGCCGCCGCCCTCACGCTCGGGCGCGTCACCGTTCCCGTGTACGAGATCTACAAGGCCGGTGAAGAACCGCACTGGCTCGACGGTCTCGACGTCCTCGGCTCGATCGGCCTTCCGGTTGCGCTCATCCCCCACTTCGACAACGCCGAAGGCGGCCACCACGACACGCGGTTCTGCTACCTCGGCGAACGACGTCTGCAGATGCTCGAGGCGGTGCTACCGGAGGGGCACCACGTGCTGGGCATCGACGAACACACCGCCGTCATCATGGATCTCGACGCCGACATGGCCACAGTCGTCGGCCGCGGCGTGCTGTCGGTCCGTCACGGTGGTTCGACGTGGACCTACCCGGCAGGAGCGGTGGTACCGATCGACGCACTGCGCTTTCCCGGCGACGCCCGCGCACACACCACCGACCGCGCTGCCGAGGTTCGCGGCTTCACCGCCCAGTCCCCTGCGAGCACGATGGTCGGCGATGGGGAACCGTCCGACGACGCGGCGTCACTCGGTGCCACCACCGAGCGGCTCGGTGCAGCGTTCGCCGGAGCTCTCGCCGCCGGCGACGGTGACGGTGCGGTCCGCTCTGCGCTGGACCTCGAGGCGGCCATCCACGCCTGGTCGGCCGACACGCTGCAGTCCGAGGAAGCCGACGAGGCGCGGCGGATGATGCGCTCGATGATCAGCCGTCTCGGCGAGGCGGCCGGCCAGGGACTGGCCGACCCTCGCCAGCGGGTGGCACCGTTCGTGGAGACCCTGCTCGAGCTTCGTGGCGAAGTGCGCAAGGACAAGCGCTACGACCTGTCGGACCTCATCCGCGACCGCCTTACCGCTTCCGGCATCGAAGTCCGAGACACCCCCTCCGGCCCCGAATGGCTCCTCACGTAGACACGTTGGGAGAGAGGTTGCCCCCAAATATGGGGGCAAAACACCTCCGAACGTCGTTGGGAGGTGTTTGGCCGCATCCGGGCACATCGGCCCGGATCAGGTCGGTCAGACGTGGACGTGAGCCACCCGACGCCGACCGGCCCGCCCGGTGCTCAGGAACACGACGAGAAACACGAACGCGTTGATGAGAATGACGGTGGCTCCGGGCGAGGCGTTGACGTGATAGCTGAGGTTCATCCCGATCAGGGAAGTAAGCGCGCCGAGTAGTGGGGCGATCACGAGCATCCGCGAGAACGAGTCGGTGAGCATGCGCGCCGTTGACGCCGGAAGAACGAGAAGCGCCGAGATCAGCAACACGCCGATGACACGCATCGTGACAAGCACGGTGAGCGAAAGCATCACCATGAGCACTGCGTCGAGAACGTCAGGACGCCCGCCCGTCACCCGCGCCACTTCAGAGTCGAACGTTGCATAGAGCAACGGTCGATATGCGCCGAGGACCACTGCGAGCACGGCGAGACCGACGCCGACGACGGCGAACACGTCGCTCCGCGCAACCCCGAGGATGTCACCGAACAGCACGGCGTCAATGCTGCGCCGTGCCTGTCCGAACTTGTTGAACAGCACGATGCCGGCGGCGAACGACGCAGTGGTGACGATGCCGATCGCCGCGTCGGCCGAGAGCAGCTTGCGTCGGGTCACCCGTCCGATCATCAGTCCCGAAGCGATGCCCCAGGCCCCCGCGCCGAGGAAGTAATTGACGTTCGCCACCGCCGCGGCGGCGGCTCCACCGAACACCGCGTGCGAGAGTCCGTGGCCGATGTAGCTGAGCGACCGGAGCACGACGTAGACGCCGACGAGTCCGCAGAGGGCCCCAGCGAGCACGGCCACGGTGAGCCCGCGACGGAAGAACCCGTACGAGAGCGGCTCGAGCAGGTCGACGGCGGCGACGATCGATGCGATGCTCACGCCGGCCTCGGGACAGAGCGAAGGGACGGGGCATGGTCGAGCACGACGGGCATTCCGCCGTGGATGAGGACCTCTAGGGGCGCGCCGTAGGTCGCCTCCAGCACGGCGGGGCGAAGGACGTCGATGGGAGCGCCGTCGGCGATGACTGTCTTGTTGAAGCAGACGATGCGCGGGAGGTGTGCGGCGAGCCCGTTGAGGTCGTGGGTGGTGAGCACGATGGTGAGGCCGTCGGCGTTGAGATCAGTGAGGAGATGGAGGATCTCGTGGCGGGTGCGGACGTCGACACCGGACGTGGGCTCGTCGAGCACCAGCAGATCGGGCCGCCGTGCCAACGCGCGGGCGAGGAACACCCGCTGCTGCTGGCCGCCGGAGAGCTCGCGGATGTGGCGCTGCCCGAGTCCGCCGAGTCCGAGCCGCTCGAGCAGCTCGTCGACCTCCGCCCGTTCGGTCTTGGAGATGCCCGGCCACCACGACCGCCGACGCATCGTCATCACGATGACTTCGCTGACGGTCACCGGGAAGTTCCAGTCGACGGTTTCGATCTGCGGCACGTAGGCGACCGACAGTGCGTCGGGCTTGGTGATGGAACCATGCATCGGTTGGACCGTGCCGAGAATCGCCCGGAGCAAAGTCGTCTTGCCGGAGCCGGACGGCCCGACGATGCCGACGAGCTCGCCGGTGCGAATGTGGAGATCGACGTGGTCGACGACGACGGGGCCGCCGTACGAGCAGCTCAGATGAGAAATCTCAAGCATGTTCGTCCTCTCGCACGCGACACTCGATGCCGGCCGATGCCCTGCCGCGCCAGAGTATCGAGGTCATTGCGGATACTTTGCCGAGTCGGGTCCGACATCGGTCGTGTCGAGAGCCTTCAGACCGCTCGCATCTCCGCCCAGGGCGCCGACCATGGTGACGTAGTCGAACCGCATGAGGCCGAGGAAGGAGTGTTCGGGATCGCCCGGGGCGCCGGGCAGGTCGTCGTCACGGAGGACGTCGACGTACTTCGCTCCAGTCTCCTTGCCGATCTGCTCGAGCACGGGGGACGGAAACACTTCGGAGCCGAAGATGGCCGGGACCTTCTTCTCTTTGATCTGCTCGATCAGGCCGGCCACTTCCTTTGCCGTGGGCTCGTCGAACGACGACGGCTGGATCGCTCCGACGACCTCCCAGCCGTAGTGCTTGGCGAAGTACGCGTAGGCGTCGTGGTACGTGAGGAGCTGGCGGTTGGCGGCGGGCACGCTGGCCGTTGCTTCGATCATGGCGGCGTCGAGCGCGTCGATCTTGGCGGCGTAGGCGACGTAGTTCCGCTCGTAGACGGCTTTGTCATCCGGGTCACGGGCGACGAGGGTCTCGAACGCGACCCGGGCATATTCCTTGGCCATCGGTGGGTTCGTCCAGAGGTGCGGGTTCGGCTTCCCGGCCCCTTTGGGGAAGGAGAAGTCGAAGATCCATTCGGATTCGGGCAGGATCGCCGTTCCGAGCTCGCAGATCTGCGAGTCCCTCTTCGCGTTCGTGGCGGCGAGATCCTTGGTCGGCTCTTCGAGCTTCAGTCCGTTGATGAAGACGATGTCGGCGTCGGAAACCGTCTTCGCCGCTGACGGCGGCGGTTCGAACGTGTGCGAGTTCGTGCCCTCCGGCACGAGACCGGTCACGACGGTGTCCGTGCCGCTGGTGAGGTTGGCGATGATGCTGGTGATCGGGGCAACGGTCGTGGCGACGATCAGCGGGCCACCGGTGACCGGCGTCGCTCTATCGCATCCGCTCTCAGCGGTGGCAGACGCACCAGCGGAGGCTTGGGTGACCGCGGCCACGGCGTCGGTCGAAGCAGTTTTGTCGCTGCTGCATCCCGCTGCGACCATCGAAAGCAGAAGGCCGACGAACAGGGCATTGGGGGAACGCCAGGAGCCGGAAACCATCCGTCCAAGCTAATCGATCGCTCAACTTATGGGCGCGGGTCGAGCGCCCAGAAGCACTACCGCCCGATGAACGTCGGCGGACGACGCTCGAGGTACGACGCCACGCCCTCGGCGAAGTCCTTCGAACCGACCAGGGGCAGCAGTTGGAGGAACACGTGGTGGATGTGGGCGTCGAACTGCTCGCCTTCGCCGGCACGAAGCATCCGCTTGATGGCGCGGGTGGCGAGCGGGGCGTTCCCGGCGATCTCCTGGGCGACCGACATCGCGACCTCGGCGAGTTCGGCATCGTCGACGACCCGGCTCAATAGGCCGGCCGCGAGGGACGCGTCGGCATCGAGGGTTCGGCCCGTGAGCATGAGCTCCGCGGCGAGCGAACGGCCGACGATCCGGGGGAGCAGCCACGTGCCGCCGCTCTCGGGAAGCACCCCGCGCTTCGCGAAAGCAAACGCCAACTTGGCCGAACGTGCGGCGATGCGGATGTCGCAGCCGAGCGCGACATCGAGGCCGTAGCCTGCGGCTCCACCGTTGAGCGCGGCGATGATCGGCGTGTCGATGCCGTAGAGCACGATCGGCGGGGTGGACCGCATCTCGATCTCGGGCACTCCGCCGAGGGACAGTCCGCCACCTTTGCTCTGCGCCCTCACATCGAGGCCGGCGCACCAGGCGCGCCCGTTCCCGGTGAGGATGATGCACCTGATGTCGTTGTCCTTGTCGGCCTTGATCAGCAGCTCGCTGAGGAGGTCGAGCATCGGTCCCGTGATCGTGTTCATCTGATCCGGACGGTTGAACGTGATCGTGGCCACATGACCCGTCACGTCGTAGAGGAGTTCGTCACCGGTTCTGTCGTTCCATGCCATGAGGACATCCTCGCCGCGAACCGCTGGTCGTCACCAACTCGCACCGGACCGAAGGGCGGCTCGGGACGCAATAGTGGTCTATCCGATGACGCGGATCTCGATGCGGCGGTTCTTGGCGCGACCCGCATCGGTGTCATTCGGAGCGACGGGAATCTCTTCGCCGTATCCCTTCGCCGTGATGCGTGACGCATCGATCCCGGCCTCGATGAGGGCGGCTCGGACGGCGTCGGCCCGCTTCTGGGAGAGCTCGAGGTTGACCGGGGCTCGGCCCTTCCAGTCGGTGTGACCGCCGATCTCGATGCGTGCCTTCGACGATGTCAAGGCGGCCGCCACGGCGGTGACGACGACGTTGCCCTCGTCGCTGAGGGAGAACGAGTTCTTGGCGAACGAGATCGTCCGCCCGTCGATGGCCGCCGTGATCGCCGATTGCGCCGCCTGCGCCTCAGGCGTCGCCGGAACCGGAGGAACGGTGACGGAGGAACCGGCGACGGTGGTGGTGGCGGCGCCAACGATCGTCGAATCCGAAGCTGCCGTGGTGTCCGGAGGAGCCGTCACGCTGATCTCGCCGCGCACCCGATCCGGTGATCCGCCGACGAGAACCACGCTCTCTCGCCGCAAGAGGTCCCGATCGGCACTCGTCGACACCTCGGCGTCGAGCGACAGAATCGTGCGGTCGAAGTTCACGCTCGCCCGCGTCACCCCGAGCCGGGCGATCGTGTCGAAGAAGGTTCCGAGGCGTCGGTACTCGGCGAGGTCGGGTCGCTCCTTCGCTTGGGCCGACACGACGAGTTCGTCGATCACCTGCAGGTCGGCACCGCGTGAACGAAGACGCCCCAGGACCGCGGTTCGGGCCGGTTCGGTCGGCACCTCCCCACGAACGGTCACGGACGTGGATGTGAACACCGCCGAGACCTGGGGGGAACGGACCGGTGCCGGGCTGGTCGTCGGGACGGGGCTTCCGTCGGGGATCGTGCCTGTCGCGGCGGGGTCGAGCTGCGCGACACCGCCCACACCGGAGACGTCGACGGTGCGGACGCCGGGGCGCCTCCCGGCGATCTTGGCAACCACAGCTCGCTCGTTCGCGTTCTTCACGACCCCGGTGATGGTGATGTCACGGCCGTTCGCGGTGACCTTCAGCCCAGGATGATCGACGGAGACAGCATCGAGGACCGACCGCTCGAGTTGATTCTCGATGGCTTCGCGGCGGAACACGACGACGCCCGCGGTGAGCAACACGAGTTCTGCGACAATCAACGCGACGGCAACGGACCTCCGGCGACGGCGATCGCTCATCAGCGGCATGTCCTCGACACCGGGTCGGTCGACGGGTGTTTCGAGCCGCTGCTCCGTCGGGGTCGACGGTGCCACGTCAGAACCCGCTCGTAGAGGAGACGATCGGGCCGTCCGAGAGCAGCGCCTGTGCGGATACGACCCAGTCATTGGCGGTGATCACGTCCGGATGCTCGGGAAGCCACGCGGCGATCCGGGCAACGTCGTCGGTTGACCACCGGGACACGTCGATCAACGACTGCACACCAAGCTCGTGCAGATGATCGACCAGTTGCGCGGTCATTCCCGGCAGGGCCAGCAACCCGGCCGAGTCAGGCGCCGCCGACGACTGTTCGGGAACCATCGTCGGGACGCCGTCGCGGAGCGTGGAGTGAGCAGCGGCGAGCTGACGATCGAGGTCGGCCATTGCGGAGCGGGTCGTCTCGAGGTGAACGAAGGAACGCTCCTGAACAGCTCGGAACTCCTGCTGCAGCCGACTGAGGTGCTCCGCCGCCGCGTCGGCGCGAAGTCGACTGCTCGATGCGTCCATCCGCAACGACGCCAACGCTGTCTCGTGCTCGCGCAGGAGCGCCTGGATCTCCCGCTCGCTCGTCTCGAGGCGCTGTGCCTCGGCGGCGGCGTTCTCGTCGATCGCTCCTTGGAGCCGATCCGCCTCGTTCTGCCACAGCAGGGCCTGGCGCTCGAGGTAGGTCACCCGTTCAGCGGCATCCCGGATGAGGGTCCGGGCCTCGTGCAGCTCACCCTCGAGAACGGCGAGCTGCGCCCGGGCGCCCTGGCCCTCCTCGACGCCCACGAGCTGAGCCCGCGCCGCGCCGAGGTCTTCGTCGAGTTCGGCCGAGCGGGCCTCCGCGGCGCGGAGTTGATGGAGCACATCTTCGTGTTCGGCGCGAAGGTCAGCGAGGGCGCTCGTGACGTCGTGGTGGGCGGCGCGATCGAAGGCGAGCTGCTCACCCAGAGCGGCGACCTCCGCCATCAGCTCCGGGTCCTCGACGAGCTGCGGTGCTCCTCCGTCCGCCGAGGAGGTCAGGGCGGCAATTCGATCCTCTGCCTCGTCGAGTTGCGTGGCGTGGATCTCGAGCTCTTCCACGGCGCGCTTGAGCTTGCGGCGGAGCCGGGCGACATCGCCGGTTCGCGCGTCGAGCTCGCTGCGTGCGGCCTCGAGCTCGCCAGATGTCGACGTCGCGGCGACGGCACTCTGCTCGGCGCGGGTGTTTCCCCCCCAGATGAGCCAGCCGGCGACGAGGCCGAGGGCGGTCGCGATCAGGAGAAGAACGAACGTGTGGGCAATGAGAAACGGCATCGTTTGACCTCAGGTCTCACAGAACTCGCCGAGAGATGACGAAGCCCGGCTATGTCACCGAAGGTAGTTCCCCGGCGGTCCCGCTTCGTGGCAATCGGCAACGGCGGGCCCAGGGCGCGAGGGAACGCGGGAGCTAAGGACTGACCGGAACTCCCGGTCGGACGACAACGAATTCGACCCGTCGATTTCGCTCTCGGCCTGCCGGGGAGTTGTTGCTGGCGATCGGGGTCGACTCCCCCCGTCCGATTGCCGACACGATCGACGGGTTGATGCCCCGGACGATCAGCGCCGCACGCACCGCCTCCGCCCGTTGGGTGCTCAGCACGGCGTTACGACCGGGGTCCCCACTGGCGTCGGTGTGCGCTTCGATCCGGATCGGCACAGGCGTCTTGGCCAGCGCCGCGGCAATGCGGTCCAGGGTGATCTCTGCGGAGGGGAGCAGCGTCGGGCTCGAACGGGCAAAGGTGATCGGCGAGGAGCGGCGGATCGAAGCCAGTTCCGTCTCCAGCCTGCCGATTTCGGCTTCGCCGACGACGATGGTCGTGGGCGGCGTCGACGGAGTCGAGACGGCGCGGGACGCTGCTGCTCGGGCGGGCGGCGTCGACGGAGTCGAGACGGCGCGGGACGCTGCTGCTCGGGCGGGCGGCGTCGACGGGCCAACGGACGGCCGGTTCTTCTTACGAGCATCCGAGGCTTCACTGGTGCTCGGGGGAGGCAACTGCGCGCGCTTCGGCCGGACGGCCACGGTGAGACGTTGGGCGTCGACACGTGCGACACCCCAGCGGCGGGCGACGCGATCGATCAGAGCGCGCCGCTCATCGGCGGACCGGACCGCCCCGGAGAGCACGGCGATTCGACCGTCGAAGCGCACGTCAACGTCGGTCCCGCCGAGGACACGGGCCTCGACGTCGGAACGAAGGTGGCGCTCAACGTGGGGAATGCCGATGATCGAACCGAACGAGATCACACCAACAAGTCCGACGACGCCGATGAGCACGGCCGAGGCGCGGCTGGGAAGGAAAGCGCCGTCCGGGAACGTTCGGTCGGGGTCACCGCTCGGGACGCCAATCGCCGGCATCGGCATGACGATCACGCCGGTTCGGGGCCCGACGCGTCAGCGGTTTGATAGGTACGCAGATCGATCACTGTCGCCGCAACGTCGTCGGACCCCACGCGGCTCAGCGCGGCACGCGCCACGGACAGGCCCGACTCGGCCTGTTCCGCCCGAACGACCGCCGCGGTCAACGCCGCCTGTGCCGACCGCACGTAACTGTTGTGCCGGTGCTGCAGGTCGCGCACGTGGCGCTCCGCAGCGAGAAGTCGCTCAGTGAGCGACGCGTTGAGCGCTTCGTTCCGACGCACGAGTTCGAGCCGATCGGCGAGGTCGCGTTCGACTTGTCGTTCCTGTTCGGCACGACGTCCGACGACATCACTGCTCTCGTTCGCGGCGCCCGCGCTCGGTTGCACCGGCGTGAAGGTGGGTAGCGTTCGTGCATCGAGGTCGGAGCGCAGCCGGGTGACGTGTAGCTCTGCGGCTTCACGGGCGGCAACAGCTGCTTGACGTGCCGCATGTGCTTCGGCGAGTTGCGACCGCAGCTCGGTCACCGAGCCGAGCATGATGCGAGCCTCGGCGAGTTCGGCCTTCAATGCCTCACGTTCGCGCTCCACGCTGATCCACCGTTGGTCGGCACTGAGCTTGGCCCGCTCGAGAATGCGCACACGGTCGCCGGCACGGCGGATCGGTCGCCGCTGCCAGGTAGCGCCCGCGGCAACACCGACGGCAAATGCCGCAAGCGCGTACAACACGAACTCTGCAACGACGAACTTCACGAGGGAAAACCCTATGACCTGAGCGGAGCAGAAATAAGGACCTTTCGACAATACCCGCAACACGCAAGAGAGACGGTCATCGACCCTCGATTCGACGGCACCCTAGGCCAGGCGTCCGAGGAGCATCGCATCTCCGAGGGAGAGGAACCGATAGCCCTTTTCGATCGCCTCGGCGTAGAGGTCACGCCAACGGGGTCCTGCGAATGCCTCGACGAGGAGCAGCAGCGACGAACGCGGGAGGTGGAAGTTGGTCAGAAGGACGTCGACAACGGAGAACGGGTAGTTCCCGTAGATGAGCAGCTTGGTCCGGCCCGAGAGCACACCGGATGCGGCAACGGTCTCGAGCGAACGAACGGTCGTGGTGCCCACTGCGACCACCCGGCCGCCGGCGGCCCGCGTCCGCACGACGGCATCCCAGGTCTCGGCAGGAACGTCGTATCGCTCGGAGTGGATGTCGTGCTCTTCGGGACGATCGACCGTGACCGGACGGAACGTGTCGAGCCCGACGGCAAGGTCGACCTTGGCCACTCGGACACCTCGCGTGCGAAGCGCGCTGAACACGGCCGGTGTGAAGTGCAGTCCGGCGGTAGGCGCCGCCGCACTCCCCGCCACGCGCGCGTAGGTGGTCTGGTAGCGCGACGCGTCGGCAAGGGGCGTGGTGATGTACGGGGGAAGAGGGGCCTCCCCGAACGTCTCGAGCGCTCTCTCCTCCGCTCCGTGGGTGAGAGGCTGGCCGTCGTCGCCGAGCAGTCGGACGGCGCGCTGGCCGCCACCCGTCGCCTCACCGATCTCGACGACAAGCCCCGGACCCGGCCGAAGGCGGGTCCCGACGGCAACCTTGCGACTCGGCTTCACGAGTGCCTGCCACGTCTGATCGGAGCGGTGCTCGAGGAGCAGCACCTCGACGGCACCGCCGCTGGGTTTGCGGAGATGCAGTCGGGCGGGGATCACCCGGGTCTCGTTGACGACCAGGACATCGTCGGCGCGCAACAGCGAGGGGAGATCGGTGATGGTGCGGTGCGCGACGGTCGCACCGGTGGCGTCGAGCAGCTTCGCCGAGTCGCGTGGTTCGACCGGGGTCTGCGCGATGAA
>JANPFX010000283.1:0-6197 GCA_031423635.1 Acidimicrobiia bacterium
CCCCCAGACATGGGGGCAACCTCTCTCCCAGTGGACGGGTCACCGGTGTTGCGAGCAGTCGAGCGAAGCGAGCGGCGCAGCGCCAAAGGAGCGGAGGGGCAACCTCTCTCCCAGTGGACGGGTCACCGGTGTTGCGAGCAGTCGAGCGAAGCGAGCGGCGCAGCGCCAAAGGAGCGGAGGGGCAACCTCTCTCCCAGTGTCAGCCGGTGATGAGTTTGGTGGTGATCTCGGCGCTCAGGAGGACGAGGGGGAGGCCGCCGCCGGGGTGGGAGGAGCCGCCGACCAGGAACAGGCCAGGGATCGCCGAGCGATTCGTGGGGCGGAGGAACGCCGACCTCGGCCCGTTCGACGACGTTCCGTAGATCGACCCGCCGGCCGTTCTCGTGCGCTCCTCCAGGTCGGCCGGGGAACGGATCTCGCGGACCACGACCTCGGCGCCGATGTCGATTCCGCGCTCCCCGAGGCGCCGCATCAACCGGTCGGCGTAGGCCTCGGCCCTCCCCTCGGCCCGCCAGTCGACACCGTCGGCACCGTCCCCCAGAGAGCAGTGTCGGGGCGCGTTGACGAGCACGAACCAGGCTTCGTGGCCCGGCGGGCGTACGGCATCGTCGGCCGGATTCGAGATGTAGATCGTCGGATCGTCGACCGGTTTGGGTGACGCCCCGAAGATGGCGTCGAACTCATCGTCGTAGCGCTCGGGGAACAGCACCGTGTGATGGGCGGTGACCGGCGTCGGACCGGCAACGCCGAGGCACACCACGAAACCACTGAGGCTCGGCTCGCACCGCCGCAGTGCCCTCTGCGCGCGATGGCGCTCGGGGCCCGGCGGAACGAGTCGTTCATAGAGTTCCGCGGCGTCGGCGTTGGCGACAATGGTCGCAGCATCGATCCGTGATCCGTCGGCAAGCACGACGCCCACGGCCCGGCCGTGGTGCACCATGACCTCCACGACGTCGCACCCGGTGCGGACTTCCACGCCGAGCGTGAGACATCGTTCGAGGAGCACATCGGCAATGCGTCGCAGTCCGCCGTCGACGTACCAGGCGCCGAAGTGCCGTTCTGCGTACACCACCGATGCGAGCGCCGCAGGAGCCCGCCTCGGGTCGGAGCCCGTGTAGGTGGCGTAGCGGTCCACGAACGACACCAGGCGAGGATCGTCGAGGTACGAGGCCGCCAAGGAACGCAGCGTGCGATGGGGAGCAATCGTGCGGAGATCGTTGATCCGCACGGACTGCTTCACGAGGTCCCACGCGCCAGCAAGTGGCGACTCGAGGAACGGACCCCGGGTCGCGTCCCAGATCCGGCCGGCGCGTTCGTAGAACGCTCGCCATTGGCGGGCATTGCCGGGTCGCATGGCCTCGACCGCGTTCTCGAACTCGCCGACCCCGGCGGGGGCGTCGAACCACGTGCCGTCACCGAACCGGTAGCGGGCAACAGGGTCCAGGCGGCGGAGGTCCAACACGTCGCGTCGGTCGACACCGGTGGCCGTGAGTAGATCGTCGAGGGCATAGGGCAACGTGACGAGCGACGGACCGGTGTCGAACGAGAACCCGTCAACACGGTGGACGCCGAGCTTCCCGCCGACCACGTCGGCCTGCTCGCACAGCACGACGCGCCGACCCGCGGCCGCGAGTCGCGCGGACACCGCGAGCCCACCGACCCCTGCACCGATGACCACGACGTCAGCCAAGGTTCCGCCCCTTCCACTCGATCGTCCCCGCACGCTTCGCCCGCCACGAGCGGGCGAGGAGACACAGCAGCGCGGCGATGGAGAGCGGATGCATGGCGCTGTCGGCAACCCGACCGCCGGTACGACGCGCGCTTACGACACGACCGATGACACCAGCGGCGTATCCGGCGAAGCCGGCTTTGCGGGCTCTCCGGCCGAGGAGGCCAACCACCGCAGCCGGAGGAACGAGATAGGCGAGGACGAGCATCGAGCCGAGCCCGATCGCTCCCCCGACGGAGCCCGTGCCGGCCCACAGGTTCTTCGTGTAACCGTCTTTCAGCTCAGACCAATCGGTGTACATACGACACGTCGCCAGGTGGGTACCGTCCACCACAACCCCTCGTCCACCTGTCCGCTTGAACGCCCGGACCAGCGCAACGTCGTCGAGCACCTCGCCGCGCACGGCAGCAAACCCGCCGGCCCGATCCAGCGCCGCCGCGTCCATCACCAGGAACTGACCGTTCGCCGCCGCCATCGAGTTCGGCCGCAACCGCTCGGCGAGGCGCAACGGGAGGAACGACAACCACAGCCATTGCAGGAGCGGCTGGACAAGACGCTCGCCAAAGGTGACTGCGGTTTGACGGGGATAGGGGGAAACGAGGTCGAGGCCGCTCTCTCGGAGGAGGTCAACCGCCGATGCGAGCGCATGGGGCTCGAGGTGCACGTCGGCGTCGATGTACACCAGGACGTCACCGTCAACCGCGAGTCGCAGCCGCTGACAGGCCCACGGCTTGCCGAGCCAGCCTTCCGGCAATGGCGCATCTCCCCCGTCGACCAATCTGAGCGACGAGCCGTCAGCTGTCGTCGGGCGGTCCTCGATGAGTCGTTCCACGACGGTCTTGGTGGCATCGGTCGACCCGTCATCGAGCACCACGATCTCGAGGTCGGCGATCCCGCTCTGGGCAAGCGCAGCTTCGAGGCACGGACCGATCCGGGCGGCCTCGTCACGTGCTGGGATCAGGAGACGGACCCGCTCGTGTTGGGTTGCCACGATGGCCCGGGGGCGGCGTAGGACGAAGGCGTTCACGATCGTGTGCACGCTGAACACGGCAGCGAGGGCACTTCCGAGCCGGGTGACCTTGACACCACTGCTCATCGGGCACTGACCGTTCGACCCAGCCGATACACGCCAAGGAGCACGAGGCCGAGGGCCGGCGCACCGACAAGTGCGACTGCAGGGTTGTCGAAGAACACCGCGAACAGCAGCGTCTCGGAGAACAACGTCCAGCCGAGCAGCATCCAGCCGAGGTCATCGCGGCGGTCCGTAATCGGCTCATCCACGACGGCGAGGAGGACTCGAACCATCAGCAGCCCGACGGCGAACCAGCCCACCGAGTTCACCAGCGGGACCGCGTTCAGCCATGGCCCGGCGGTCTCTCGCCATTCCCATGCGCCGAGGCGGATCATCTGCGGATCGAGGAACAGGTCCCACGTCACGAGAACGAGCGAGCCGACTGCCGCCCCGCTCCATCCTCCGCCGACGCGCTGGGCACAGAGCAGGGCGAGCCAACCGAACATGGCCCAGGCGAGCGGCACGACGGCCGGAACGCCGAACACCCGCAGCCCGAGGACATCGGTGTAGTCGTAGTTCCCGAACGGCACACCGGTCTTCG
Organism: Acidimicrobiia bacterium; assembly: GCA_031423635.1. Taxonomy (GTDB): domain Bacteria; phylum Actinomycetota; class Acidimicrobiia; order Acidimicrobiales; family JANYDT01; genus JANLQX01. The sequence goes on from JANPFX010000283.1 coordinate 3,343, forward strand.
AGCCGATCAGCTCGGCGACGAAGCCAACACCGATGCAGACGCCGGCCAACCCGACGGCTGCAGGCAACCCGCGGCTCCACCACGCGTGTGCACACGAAGTGACGAAGAAGGCCACCACCGACCAGATCGTGACGAGCCGCTGACCCTCGTCGGAAAGCAACGGATACGGGACCTGGAGGGCCAGGACCATTGCGAACCCGACCAGTCCGGTGATTGGAAGGCGGCCGCGCCAGTCATAGGCGCGTAACGCACTCAGCGACTTCATGTCAGAGTGCGCGCCCGGCGATCGTGCCCGAGCTCTCCAGCACGGTAAACCGAGCGAACATCTCCTCCGCATACCAACGATCGGTGTGCGTCCGGGTCATCACCGCACGGTGTTCGGCGTTCGCATAGGCGAAATTCCGCAGCGCATCGTTGGAGTCCCAGAGCGAGAAGGTCCCCTGGAGGCCGATCGGGGCCTCACCGATGCCCACGGTGTAGCGGAGCCCCGGCGATCCGTTCACCGCCGCAGCAACTGGCGGCGTTGCCGCGGCGAAGGCCCGCCACTGGCTTGGCTTCACCCGGGCTCTGGTTACTGCGGCAACCGCGCGGCCGGGCACGGCGACGCCGGGAACGGCGCCTTCAAATGGATCGCGACGCGACCACGTCCCTTTCCACGCCACGGGAAGAAGCAAGGCCTCCCACCGCTCGTCGGCGTGCGTCGCCCACCGTTTTGCCACGGGCGAGTCCACCGAGAATCGCTTTGCGGCTTCGATCGAGTCCCACACTGCGAACAGGCCCCACGTGGTCGGGTCGGCATCTCGGGGTGTGAACGTCCGGCCGCTCCCCGTACCGAGCAGTTTCCAGAATCGGAGGCCCGTCGTGCGGGCAAGCGATGCCCGGTCAACGGCCATTGAAGCCACGGCGAGCGCGATGTCCAACGAGCCAACGCGTCGGAGGTGCACCGACGCCACGATGGTCGGTATGCGCGCGGACGAACTCATAGGTGCACAGATGGTTCATCGGTCGCCGACGATCGTGCGATCGTCATGCCGCGCTCCACCCGCCGTCGACCACGAGCGCCTGACCGGTCATGTACGAACTCGCGTCGCTGCAGAGGAACAACAACGCACCATCGAGCTCGCCCTCGGCGCCGACTCGACCCATCGGTGTCTGCGACCGCAGCCACTTCGCACCTCCTTCGTCCTGCATGAGGTCGTTGGTGAGCTCCGAGTCGAAGAATCCGGGGCACAGCGCGTTCACCCGCACTTGCTTGCGGGCCCACAGGCACGCCAGTTCCCTGGTGAGGTTCACGAGCCCACCTTTCGATGCCGAGTAGCTGGCCTGGGGCAGCCGTCCGGAGCTGACCAGGCCGAGCACCGACGCGACGTTCACGATCACTCCACCGTTCGCGAACATCGATGCGTTCGCGCAGGCCTGCGACAGCACGAACGCGGCATCGAGGTTGACCGCCATGACGCGCCGCCATTCATCATACGGCTCGTCCTCGGGACGGAAGATCGCCACGGTGCCGGCATTGTTCACCAAGACGTCGACCCGACCGAAGCGGGTCACGACATGGTCGACAAGTCGGGCACATTCGTCGGGCACACTCACGTCGGCCTGCACCGCGACCGAACCGGGAAGCTCCGAAGCGAGCGCGTCGAGGCGGTCCAGTCGGCGGGCCGCCATCACCACCTGCGCGCCGGCGGCGTGAAGGACGCGGGCGAATCGGACGCCGATGCCCGACGAGGTCCCCGTGATCAGGACCACCCGACCATCAAGGCGAAAGCTGGCGAAGGGGTCGGTCGCTGGCGCAGGGGCTGGAGGGGTGCTCGTCGGCATTCCCCCAGGCTAGGAGAGCAGGAGCCGCTACCAACGCGGTCGCTGCGGCCTCGGCCGATCGTTGGACATGCGCATTCCCCCGATCACGCGTAGAACTGAGTGCGTGAAGATTCGCATCGGTTACGGTCTCGGAACGCAGGGACTCGGACATGCGCCGGGCGATGGATCGGGCTACGCGCAGCTCGTTGACGACCTCGAGCGACTGTCGTTCGACTCGGTGTGGTTCAGCGAGCGACTCACCGGCAACGCGCCGGACCCCGGCGCGTTGATGGCCTTCACCGCGGGCCGGACGAAGAAGCTGAAGATGGGAATGAGCGTCATGGTGCTTCCAGGGCGCAGCCCCGTCCTCGTCGCCAAGGAGCTCGCGTCGATCGCGCTCCTCGCCGGGCCCGGCCGCCTCCTCCCCGCCTTCGGGCTGGGCGCCGCCGACCCTCGCGAGCATCAAGCCTTCGGTGTGAAGCGGGAGGACCGCGGGGCGATCTTCAACGAATCACTCGAAGTGATCCGTCGACTCTGGCGGGAAGACGACGTGACCCATCACGGGCGGTTCTTCACCTTCGACAACCTCCGCATCGGACCGTCCCTCCCCCGGCCGCTCGACGTGTGGCTCGGCGGCATAGCACCGAGCGAACTCCGGCGTGTCGGTCGCCTCGCCGACGGATGGCTTCCGTCATTCATCACGCCGACCGAGGCACCGGAGCTGAAGGCCAGGGTCATCGCAGCAGCGGCGGAAGCCGAGCGCGAGATCGAGGCCGACCATTTCGGGGTGCTGATCGTCTACACGTCAGGCGCACCGCTCGGCGGCCCGTTCCTCGAGCGCATCCGCTCCCGACGGCCCGACGTCACCGACCCGTCGGAACTCTTCCCCGTCGGCCTCCCGGCACTACGCGCCCATATCAGTCGGTTCATCGACGCCGGCTACACGAAGTTCGTTCTCCTCCCCGCCGCCGACCTCGCCGGCCAGCCTGGAGGCATCACCGAGGAGCTGGAACGCGTCGCCGCGGAGGTGCTCACCCTCGAGCATGATTGAG